>CANGNA010000059.1 GCA_947455215.1 Chitinophagaceae bacterium | reverse complement strand
GACCTGGAGGATATCACTACGCTCGATCTGTTCAGTGGCACGGGCAGCATAACCTACGAGTTAGCCTCGCGTGGTGCTGCCAGGCTTACTGTGGTAGAACGTGACGATAAAAGCTTTGCCTTTATAAAGAAGACAGCTGAGGCTCTGGACATTACCGACAGGCTGACTTTTATTAAAGGGGATGTGTTCAAGTTTTTGAAGCAATGCGCAGAGCGATATGATCTCATTTTCGCCGATCCTCCGTATGCGTTGGTCAATATCGACGAGATACCACACCTGGTTTTTGAAAAGCAATTACTGAAGCCGGGCGGGATGTTCATTATGGAGCATGCGGCCCGCAACAATTACGAAAAACACCCCAACTTTTTCCGGCTGAAAAACTACGGAACATCTTTATTTACCATCTTTACACAACCAACAGAATAATATGGAACGCATCTGCTTATTTCCCGGCACTTTTGATCCGATAACCAAGGGCCATGTTGATGTGATAGAACGCGCAGTGTCGCTGTTCGATAAGCTGGTGATAGGGATAGGCACCAACTCATCTAAGCAGCCTATGTGGAGTGTGGAACAGCGGGTTGCGTGGATAAAGGAAATATTCAAGAACGATCCGCGCGTTGTGGTGACCGGCTACAGTGGGCTTACTGTTGACTACTGCAAGCAGATAAATGCACACTATATACTCCGCGGCATCCGCTATATAAGCGACTTTGAGTATGAAAAGGCGATAGCTGATATGAACCGCATGCTGGCACCGCAGATAGAGACCATATTTCTTACCTGTTCCCCATTATATTCTACCATATCATCTACCCTGGTGCGCGATGTGATCCGCAATGGCGGCGATGCACGTATGTTCCTGCCTGATGAAGTAAAATTGGGATAACACAATTTATTCTTTTGCCTGCAAGCGATTGATAGTCAGTTGCTGGAATATTTTTTTCAAAAAAAGTAGGGATTTGTAAAACCAATGTCATCTGTTCCTCGTAATTATTCTGGTATAAAACTAGGATATCATGGAAAAGCGGGTGATGAAGAGGGTTGCAGGTTATAGCATTGCCATATTGTTGCTATTGGTAGCTACGCTGGCGGTACACATTTATATGGTGACCCGGCCCGGCAAGGCAAACAACAAAACAGTGGCATTGGCCCGGCTCGACTTTAAGCAGGGGCTCAGCAATGCCGATGCAGCAGCTATAGGCGGCTGGCTATCTCGTCAGCCAGGCGTAGAGCGATACCTGTGTAATACACAAACCCGTATAGTAGTTTTTTCTTTCCGGCCATCACTTATTTCAGCCGATAAAATAACTGCCGACATCCGCAGCCAACTCAACTATCAGGTTGTGCGGTACATGCCGTCTGCTGCCGAATTGAAAAGCGGATGTCCCGTGGCTACTACTTCAATCACTTACAAAGCATACAATTTCTTCAGGCGTATTTTATAACAACAAACAAATAGTATCATGAAAAAACACATCACCCGTGCTGCGGTTGCAATTGCCGCTATTGCATTCACATGCTCTATGTCTTTTATGACATCATGTAAGAAAAAAGATTCGGGAACAACCATGACATTGTATGACTCCCTGGGCGGAACAACAATGGTTGACGATCCGTACAACCCGGGCCAGAAGGTAGAGGCCGGCCGATTAGGCATCCATAAAGTGGTGGATAGCACCATATTGGTAATTGCCGGAGACACGGCCATCAACAGCTACTTTACCGTATTACTCGCGGAAGTGACAAGTGGCAATACATCGGGCTTTACAGCACTGAGTAAAAATCTTACAGACTTTTTCTGCGTAGCAACCGGCGCCAAGAATTTTACCTATGGCGGGAAAAGTATGACAGCAGCCCACGATCCTGCCCAGAACTCGCGCATGAGTGCAAAGGCTGACAATGGCGATTTTGATGCTTTTGTTACCGACCTGGTAGCCGGTGCACACAAGAATGGATTGTCGGATGTGTTGATAGGCCGCATAGGCACAATAGTAGGAACATTAAGAACACAGGTGGTACAACGATAGGTTTTTGATTGGTTTAGGTATGTCTCGAGCGCCCTTTTAAGGGCGCTCCTTTTATTAGCATAAGTTGTGTTATTCATTGGTAATAGAATAAATTTGTCTCACCACTCAAGGCGATACTTACATGATACGCAACTTTGCTGATAATATAGAAGAGGATTACGAATGGCTGGATGTATTAGATCCTAAGCCAGGAGAGTTACAGCAAATAGCGCAGACCCATGGCCTGCATGAAGAGTCGGTAAACGACTGCCTGCAACCCGGCCACCTGCCCAAGTATGAACGGTTTAAAGGCTACACATTCATCATAGTGCGTGTATACTATCCGCAAAAGGGGCGCGAGGAAGAAGCCGATACAGTACAAGAGTTGACCAATAAAGTGGCCATCTTCATCTCTGATAAATTTATCATCACCATACACCGTAATGAGTGGGAGCCACTGAAAACGATCAGTAGCGAATATGTAAGCTCCGGTGAGTGCAAGCATCCAAACCATGTACTGACAGAGGTGGTGAAGGCTGCATTGCAGTCTTTTTCAGATCCGGGTGATAAGATAACACGCCACATAGAATATTATGAGGAGCAGGTGTTTTTGCGCGATAGAAATGTATCGTTCCTGAAACGGCTGTACTTCCTGAAGCGTAAGATAGACGTGATCAGGCGGCTGCTGCTGTTATCGCACGATATTGTAGATAAGATAGATACCAAAGAGAGTGGTAATGCCTATACCCGTGAGTGTCGCGATATGTATGTAAGGCAACAGAGTTTATTTGATTCGCTGCTGGATCAGGCAACGCACCTGATGAATGTGTATTTCAATATATCGGCACAGCGTACCAACGAGACCATGCGCGTACTTACCATATTCTCGGTATTCTTTATGCCGCTTACATTTATAGTGGGCGTTTACGGTATGAACTTTAAGTATATGCCCGAGCTGGATCAGCGCTGGGGATATCCCGGTGCTATGGGGCTTATGGTAGTGGTGACCATTATAGTTTACTTCTGGTTCAAGAGAAAGCATTGGTTGTAAAGTCTCAAGGAACGAGGAAGACTCAGGCTCTTTGGGCTATTGTATACCATCTGCCACTATCAACCTGAGTAAACTTACTTCTTTCAAGGTTATTAACAGATACCATATAGCCAGGAAAGGGCTGAATGCCATCATTAGTATAGCTCCTACAAATCCCGTACAAACAGTTGCCAGCACTGCCAGAGCTATTAATATCCAGACAGCCCACCTGTAGGGTTTGCGTGTATGGTGTTTTATCTGCTCCGGCAATGTAACGTTATTAATGATACTGCTGAATGCCTGAACAGGCCCCACTATAAAGTAGAAGCTCATCAGGAGGGCTGTATCATTGCCAACTATTGCTATGATAACGGTTGCAAGGCAGGCGGCCAGCTGTACACAGAGATCGAAATATTTATATTGGAGTATCGTTTTCATACCTTATGATCTATATCCTGGTGAACTGCGGGCGCATTACTAACGCCTTCAGAAATTTTGTCTCCTTATAGCTTAACCACGTGTACCACACAGCTAATACGGGGCTAAACACCATTAATGCGTAGAAAAGAAACATCCGCTGGTCATCAGATCTGCCTGCTAAAACGGCAATGGTAATTAAGCCTATGCTGGCCAGTACATACTGATAAGCTATCCTGTGTTTATGTTTGTATTCTGCAGGCAGTGCCAGTCCATTGACGACGCAACTGCTGATTTGTGTAAAGCCTACAGCAAGGTAACCCACCAGCATAAAGGATAGATCGAGGAATTTTATTGTCCCGAATATGGGTAGGATCACCGCTGCGAGTTGTATGGCCAGGTCGGCCTGTTTCAGATAAAGTGTCGTTCTCATAAAATCTGTTTTTAGAAGGTTTATAGGGGCTGGCTGCTATTATTCATTAGGTATGTTCACCCTGTAGTTGCCTAAGTTCTCAGGATCGTTGCGATAGTCGTAACGGCCTATATGTTTGTCGGCAATAGCACGTTTGCGCAGGCGGAAGAAGATGAACATATTGAGGAAGTGCATGCAGCCCAGTATCAGGATGATGGCGCCGAGCTTGATGCTTAATACTTCTATTACTTCGCGTGGATTGGTTACTGCATCATAGGTCTTCAAGGTATATACTGCGTAGCCAATATTCACCAGGTAAAAACCAACCCATAGCAGGTTGTTCACCGCTTCAGCAAGGTCTTTATTGCCGTGGAATATATCTATCAGGAATACTTGCCCGTTTTTGAACAGGGTGTGTGCTACCCAAACTGTAAGCGCTACTGTAGCAATAAGATAAGCCGTGTATAAAATGATAATGTTGTTCATAAAAAGAGTTTTTACTTGTGAGTGTTTGTGTGGTTGCATTATTTAAGTCTGCTTGTGTAGGCGCTGGTCGGAGGGGAGTGATTAGATCGTTTCATAAAACTATTGAACTGTTTATATTTTCAGGAATAAATGAAAGTAATTGATCTTAAAAAAACCGGAAGCACCGGCTGTATTGGTTCCCCGGCTTCCCGCTACTGCGGGAAAGCCAGGAAACTCATTTCAAAACAAAACAAAACAAACAAAAGAACTAATTGTTGTCACCCTGAGTTTGTCGAAGGACGACCAATTTATTTAAAAAGCTTCAGGAGCGTGCCTGCAAACCAATGCTCATCCATCTTCACCATGCCATCTACGGCCCTGGTGGCCTGGTTGGCGAAACGTTGTATATCGTTAATGGTGGCTATGAATTGCTTTGCATCCTTATCGCCCTTATCAGCTTCAATATCTTTTAATTGATCCAGCAATCCCAGGATCGGTTCTACTTCGCGGCGTTTACGTTCGCGGATGATCTTCATGGCCACTATCCATATATCTTTTTCGGCCGTAAAAAATTCCTTACGCTCACCTGGTTTCAGCACCTTATCAACAATGCCCCAGTCCATCAGTTCGCGCACGTTCATATTGGTATTGCCACGGCTTATCTGCAGCTCCTTCATTATATCATCAGCACTCATCGGATCAGTACTCACCAGCAGCAGGGCGTGTATCTGCGCCATGGTGCGGTTGATGCCCCATTGCGTGCCTAGTACGCCCCAGTTAAGAATGAATTGCTGTTTTGCCTCTGATAATTTCATGACACAAAGATAAAGTGAAACTATCGAACTTTCAAAATATTCTGAAAAATAATTTAGAAATTATTCTGCTCATGGTGTTGCCTATGCCTCAGTATCTTTAGCCCATGTTTCGCCTTGTTCTGCTTGGTATCTTGTTGCTGCTCTCCCTGCTTACGGTTATCCGTGCGCCGCAATATCATTTGTGGCTATTGGCCATTGCCATTACGGAATTTCCGTGGATATGGTTGCTGTTGACCTCAGCGCTGCTTATGTTAGGTATATGGACCGACAAGTATGTGCTGCCCGGCACTATAATAGGTGTGGCTGCGCTCATACTCTTCATGTCGCCCATTATCAGGATATACCCCGTAGCGGCCCGGTTGGATAAAGAGATGGATGCTGCTTTCGGAAAGATAAAGAGCACTGGTGGCAGCGTCTTCAGCATCGCTAAAATGTTTACAGGCATCAATGCAAGGCAGAATACGCCACAAGCGTTTTTCTATAAAGACAGCCTGGCTATCGATTTTTATAAAGCTAGTGGAGCAGGTGAGCGCCCATGTGTTATTGTGGTTCATGGTGGCTCGTGGGCAGGTGGCGATAACAAGCAACTACCGGAATTGAATACGGTGCTAGCTAATGCCGGCTATCATGTGGCTGCTATTAATTACAGACTGGCTCCGGCTTTCAAAAGTCCTTCGCAGGTAGCCGATCTTAAGGACGCAATGCAATATCTGAAGGCACATGCCCGGGAGTTAGGTATTGACAGCTCTCGGTTTGTATTACTTGGGCGCAGTGCCGGTGCGCAGATAACCCTGGCGGCTTCATACACTTTCCATGATCCTGCTATTGTGGGTAGCATCAGTTATTATGGCCCAGCCGATATGGTGTGGGGTTACAGCTTGCCCGCCAATCCCCTGGTGTTCGATTCCCGGAAGGTAATGGTAGACTACCTCGGCGGTACATACGAGGAGGTGCCACAGCAATATTTCAATAGTTCTGCTATAGAGTTTGTTACACCGCAGTCGCCACCTACATTGCTGATCCATGGCCCGCTGGACCCCCTGGTGGCATACGATCATAGCGTAAGGCTGGATAAGAAGCTCGAAGCCAATAACATACCTCACTACTTCCTCTCATTACCCTGCGGTACACATGGTTGCGACTACACGCTCACCGGCCCTTCGGGGCAGGTAGCTACCTATTCGGTATTGCGGTTCCTTAAGAGCGTATGCCGCAAATAGCGTAACTTAGAGTGCTATGAAACAAGTGATCGATAACTTCTCAATAGGGTCTGATAATTATGCAGCGTATCGTCCTCAATCGCCTAAAGAGATATACACTTTCCTGTATCAGCATGTGCAACACTATAACACGGCCTGGGATTGCGGTACTGGCAATGGACAGGTAGCTGTCGTTCTTTCAGATAAATTTGCCACAGTTTACGCTACAGATATAAGCGAAGAGCAACTGGCACTGGCCACAAAGCGCGATAATATCATTTATCGCAAAGAACGCGCAGAACAAACTTTGCTGGCAGAGAATAGCATTGATCTGGTAACTGTTGCGCAGGCGATCCATTGGTTCGATTTCGATCGTTTTTATGAAGAAGTAAGGAGGGTAGCTACCAGGGAAGCGGTAATAGCGGCATGGACGTATAATGTGTTGCGCGTTACCCCTGCTGTAAACAGGGTGATAGATCATCTGTATCTCGATATTACCAGGCCCTACTGGGATGCTGAGCGTAAGTATGTTGATGAACAATATGCAACCATTCCTTTCCCTTTCAAAGAGGTATTTGCCCCGCCTATGACCATAACACTATATCGAAACGTAGAGTGGCTGATAGGTTATCTCGGTACATGGTCGGGTGTTAAAAACTACATTAAAGCTACCGGTACAGATCCTGTAGCCATGGTCAGGCACGATATTGTTGCAGCCTGGGGAGACCGTGAATTACATGAGGTGAATTTCCCCATTCATGTAAGGGCCGGTGTTATTCACCAATAGGCTATGCAATGGATAAACTTACCGAGATCAAGGTAGAAAGGTATGTTGAAGAGCTTAAGGATCTGGCTGTAGACGCTAAGTTGCTCTTGATAAAGATGTTGTGTGCTACGTTGGAGAGCTCTGTGGCGCGTGATGATATTGAAGTGATCGAAGGGCAGGACCGTGAGAAAAGGCGGGGCACTTAACATTGGGTAGCGATCGCGTCTTATAACATACGATACCTTTGGCATCGTGTTCTATGTATGTTAATTTACTATAAATATTTGATGCTGTCGGCATCAATTGTTCATAGCATACTATTTCATAGCGGCTATACCGAACGAGTCGCAGTTGTTGTGCATCCTCAATACTACAAATGTTCGATGCCGATGGCATCAAATGTTTATAGTGTGTTGTTCTTATTTGTAGCGATGCCGAAGGTATCGTATGTTTATACAAACTATTACCTATGGCCGGAACATTTTCTCAGATATATATACAATTGGTTTTTGCTGTACAAGGCCGTCAAAGTCTGATAAGCGAGCAATGGGAAGAAGAACTATACAAGTACATTAGCGGTATTGTTCAAAATAAAGGGCAAAAAATGATCGCAATAAATGGCATGCCTGATCATGTGCATATATTTATCGGCATTAAACCAAACTGTTGTCTTTCTGATCTGGTACGTGAAATAAAAAAGGCTACAAATGAGCATATAAAGACCAGGCAGCTAACGAAGTATGCTTTTGCCTGGCAAGAGGGATATGGTGCTTTCTCGTACAGCCATTCTCATATTGACAATGTTGTAAAATACATCAGGGATCAAAAAAAGCATCATGCTAAATTTAGTTTTAAAGATGAGTATATCGGGTTTTTGAACGCATTTCATATAGCCCATACTGAGGAATACCTGTTTGAATGGGACTAGTGTGAAGCTAATTTTGATAAGGTATTACCCCTTTTTTGTATCTTTACCCCTTTCCATTTTTCTAAATAGAATGCAATTAGCAAAACGACTGAGCACTATTTCTGAGCCTCAGACAATAAAAATGGCCAAATTGAGTCGCGAACTCAAGGCCCAGGGTATCAATATCGTAGATCTTAGTTTGGGTGAGCCCGACTTTAGAACGCCCGATCATATCAACGAAGCAGCTATCAAGGCCGTCAACGAAGGATGGTCGAAATATGCACCTGTAGCCGGTTACCCCGAACTACTGGAAGCCATCTGCATCAAGCTGAAACGCGATAACAACCTCGACTATGCACCTAACCAGATCATTGTATCTACAGGTGCCAAGCAATCACTCATCAATGCCGTTACGGCGATCGTTGATGATGGCGATGAGGTGATCATTCCTACCCCGTTTTGGGTTACCTATGCCACACAGGTAGAGATGGCCGGCGGTATCGTTAAATACATCAACTGCGGTATAGAGAGCGATTTTAAGGTGACTCCGGCTCAGCTGGAAGCCGCTATTACGCCTAAGACCAAGATGTTCATGTTCTCGTCTCCGTGCAACCCATCGGGTAGCGTGTACTCAAAAGAGGAGTTGGCTGCATTGGTAGAGGTGTTCAAGCGTTATCCATATATCGCTATCATCAGCGATGAGATATATGAGTATATCAACTTTGCAGGTGGTCACGAAAGTATTGCCCAGTTCGATGCGATAAAGGATAGGGTGATAGTGATCAATGGCCTGGCCAAAGGCTTCGCTATGACCGGCTGGCGTCTTGGTTATATGGCAGCCCCGGTAGAAGTGGCAAGGGCATGCGAAAAATTGCAGTCGCAGAGCACATCTGCTGCCAATTCTATAACACAGCGTGCAGCTATCACAGCCTTGCTCAGCGATCTGGAGCCAACATATAAAATGGTAGCCGCTTACAAAGAGCGCCGCGACTATGTGATAGGTGCTTTGAAAAAAATACCTGGTGTAAAAGTAAATTATCCTGATGGTGCGTTCTACGCATTCCCGGATATCAGTTCTTTCTATGGAAAGACAGATGGAGAATCAGTAATAGCTAATGATGTAGATCTGAGCATGTACCTGTTGAATAAGGGGCATGTTACCACCGTATGTGGCAGTGCCTTTGGCGATGTGAACTGCATCCGCCTGTCATTCGCTACATCCATGACCAACCTGCAAATGGCTGTAGAGCGCATGGCAGATGCGTTAGGCAAATTGAAATAACAAGTACGATATGAAACGAAAAGATCCTGCTTAGCGGCAGGATCTTTTTTTATTTAGGTCGTTGAATAGACTGCGGTAAGCGCCGGCGCGGATTGATGCGTTGCGTGTCGCTGGTTGGGGTGGCTGGTAGTACGCCAATGTTCGATGGTTGCTGGTTCACTGTTTGTGTCTGTATAGGCCTGCGTTTCATCTCTTCGGCATTCATTTTATCGGCCCTTACAGATAGGTGTGTGTATATGCTGTCTATCTCATTGGGCTGGCTCTTATACCATGCCAGGCTCGCCTGGAATTGTTCTTTGGATATGTGGTAATGGTCCAGCACGTCTTTGTAATAGCCGGCAAGCGTATCCATATTCTTTAATCCCCCAAAGCTGATGTTGTCAGGCGTTTTGGTACTATATGCTTCCGCAATAGAAATGTCGTAAATGATAGACTCCATTTGCTGTCGCGACAAGTGGTCGCCACCGGACATATGGCCGCAGGAAGCTGTTGTACAGCAAAGGGTAATGATTATTAAGTTGCGTAATGTCATTTAAGATTGTTGTACTTCGTAGCATTGGCTACGTCCAGCGAATTGAGCAAAGTAATGTATTGGCCGCGTTCTGGCTTAGGGGTAGAGCCCAGCAGGTGAATGAATTCTTCACTTTTAGCTGCAAAAACAAATTGCATCAGCATGGAGCTCGGGTTTTCCCTGTTCACGTTATAAAGTTTCTTCAGTCCTGCTAATATGCGCATCCGTGCATCATTAGGTTTGGTGTACATGCTGTCCAGGCTCTCCCTGTGCATAGTATACCAAAAGGCACGTACATCATGGAAACGGGTGTTCAGCAGCTGGTCGGCCAGCCAATACCTGTTCCTGGTGCCTTCTACTGCCTTCCAGCCGGGTATGCTCTTGCCTTGTTCCGGCGCATTGTTCACCACGTTCTGTGCTTTTTTAAAGTAGTTGGTGCCCCCATCAAGCGAATAGCTGTCATAGTCCATGCCGATCACTATATAGGCATAATACCCCAGCAAAGCCGTTAGGTTAGACATCATAGCATCGGTTCCACTCACCCGGTTATCATCAAAGGTGAGCGCTCCGTATTGCGTGTACTTGAACACCACATCCCTGTCTACAAAGTTGACCAGCGCACTTGTATACCCGCTATTGTATACCGGCCGGGAGGATTGAATGCTCAGCGTTCCGGAATATGCGTCAGGATCGCCGTTTACCTTGTTACTCGTCAGGTTGATGAAAATGGTGCAGTCTATTTTCTCGGTGGTGCCGAAGTCATCAGTGGTCCATTTGTGGCCATTCATAAACTCAGCAATGGCACGCTCCATGGCAGTGAACGTCTCTGCTGCAACGCCGGTTATCTTATCGTGCTGCACGGTCACTTTACAGTTCAGCTCTTGCGCAGTAGCAGTAAGCCGAACCATACACAGCACCATCAGTATACTAAGCAGTTTTCTCAGCATGTCTCAGTTTTAAAATACTATTCACTATGGCCACGGCCGCTTCTTTCTTACTCAGCAACGGAAGGCTCTCGGCGCCACCGTCGCGGGTCAGCAAGGTAATTTTGTTGGTGTCATGGCCAAATCCTGCGCCTTCGTCCTTCAAAGAGTTCAGCACTATCATGTCGGCATTCTTGGCGCCCAGCTTTTTAAAGCCGTTCTCCAGCTCGTTGTTGGTCTCCAGTGCAAAGCCTATTAACGTTTGGTGCGGCTGTTTTATTTTGCCCAGCGACATTAATGTGTCTTCCGTTTTAGACAGGTCCAGCGTCATGCCCTCGCCGGCTTTCTTTATTTTCTCCGCGGCCATCTCCATTGGGCGGTAGTCGGCTACGGCTGCTGCCAGTACGGCTATATCGCTCAAAGGGAAAATATGTGTACACTCGCGGTACAACTGGTTGGCACTTTCTATTTTAATGGTATGTACCCTGCTGTGCGATGCTTTTTCATGCGTAGGCCCAAGTACTAGTGTTACATCTGCTCCTGCGGCTCCCAGCGCATCTGCTATGGCAATGCCCATTTTGCCGGTAGAGAAGTTGCCTATAAAGCGCACAGGGTCCAGCCGCTCATAGGTAGGGCCGGCTGTAACCAGCGCCTTCAAGCCTTTTAATGGCAGGTCTTCATTCAATGCAGTGGCCAGGTGCGCTACTATATTTTCCGGCTCAGCCATGCGGCCTTCGCCTACCAACCCGCTGGCCAGCTCTCCATGTGCTACTGGTATTATATGGTTCCCATAAGATCGTACGCGCTCCAGGTTGGCCCTGGTAGACGGGTGCTGCCACATGTCCTCGTCCATAGCGGGGGCTATAAATACTGGGCAGCGCGCACTCAGGTACACTGCCGAAACAATATTGTCGCACAGGCCATTGGCCAGTTTGCCCAGGCTGTTGGCACTGCATGGCGCAATCACCATCGCATCGGCCCATAGGCCCAGCTCCACGTGGTTGTTCCAGTTGGCTCCGTCGCTTACATCGCTAAGCACGGCATGCTTGGCCACGGTTGATAGAGACAGTGGGCTCACAAAATCAAGCGCAGCTTTGGTGGCCAATACACGTACCTCGGCACCGGCCTTTATCAGCAGGCGCACCAGTTGTGGCGTTTTATACGCTGCAATACTGCCGGTTACGGCTAATATTATCTTTTTTCCTTTTACTGACATCGTTTGTGCCTGCAAGGTACTAAAAGGTTAACATGTTAAAAAGTTAAATGGTTAGTAAGCATTTACAATGTAAATCATTCATCCTCATCGGCCGCCGGGGAATGCAGTGTTTCCAGTTTTTTGGCATAAACAATGCCTCTCACAAAAATGTAAAAGACCAGTACCCGCAGCACGTTTAATACAAAATAGGCTGCTTGTGCCCACGCGGTCATATGTCCGTTGAAGAGGTAGGTGAACATCAGCCGCTCCGTATACAGTTTATATACGCCCAACGGTACGTAAGTAACGGCAGCTATAATGAACGACAGGTAGGGTTTCTGCACGCTCATCAACATCAACGTAAAGTAAAATACGGCCACAGCAGTAGCTATTGACAATCGGGGTGAATTCTGCCCGTGCAATGGCACACCTTGGGCAAGTGTCACTACACTGAACAATGCTACAACAAACATGGCCGTGCGCCCCACTTTTATGTGGCGGGTATAACGGTTGCTCATCTTTGTTTTAAAAGAAGAGTCCAGGTCGTCAAAGAGTCCTCCTGCAGTATCGTCGTCTTCTTGTGTGCCGTCGTCGTGCATATTTCAACAAAAACAGCGGCCGGCAACTGCCAACCGCTGTACAAAAATACGTATTGCTCCCTCTACTTTGGAGGGGGTAGGGTGAGGCTATGCTGTAACGCCCATCAGTGCTTTAATGTCTGCCATTATTTTCCTGGCAACATCGTTGGCGCTCTCTTCGTCCTTGCTCTCGGAGTAAACACGGATGATCGGCTCGGTATTGGATGTGCGCAGGTGCACCCAATCTTTATCAAAATCTATACGCAGGCCATCTTCTGTATTGATAGGCTGACTGGCATATTTCTTCTTGATTTCTTCGAATATCGCCTTCACGTTAGTATCTTCAGGAAGATCGATTTTATTCTTGGAAATGAAGTAGTTAGGATAGCTGTCGCGCAGTTGGCGTGCGCTCATGCCCGTTTTGGCCAGGTGTGTCAGGAACAAGCCAATGCCGATCAGTGCATCGCGGCCGTAATGCAGTTCCGGCACTATGATGCCGCCATTACCTTCGCCACCAATTACAGCATTTACTTCCTTCATTTTCCTCACTACATTCACCTCGCCTACAGCGCTGGGGTAGTACTGGCCGCCATGTTTTTCGGTTACGTCGCGCAGTGCACGGGTCGATGACAGGTTAGATACGGTATTACCTTTCTTATTGCTCAGTATATAATCGGCAACAGCTACCAGTGTATACTCTTCGCCAAACAGGCTGCCATCTTCGCATACAAAGCAAAGCCTGTCTACGTCCGGGTCTACAGCTATACCTAAGGTTGCTTTTTTGTTCTTCACGGTATCGCACAGGTCTACCAGGTGCTCAGGTAGTGGCTCGGGGTTATGGGCAAAATGGCCGGTCACTTCTTCATTGATCACCGTTACGTTATTCACACCCAATGCCTTCAGTATCGGCGGCACAGATATGGCGCCGGTAGAGTTCACCGCGTCTACCACCACGCTATAGTTCATGGCTTTGATGGCCGCTACATCTACCAGCGGGTGCGCCAGTATAGCATCTATATGTTTCTGTATATACGTATCGTCGGTGCGCTGTGTGCCTATATGGTCTATCTCGGCATACACAGGTTCTTCGTTGGCTGCGTAGTCCAGTATCCACTGGCCCGCGGCTGCATCCAGGAACTCCCCGTCTTTGTTCAGCAGTTTCAACGCGTTCCACTGCTTAGGGTTATGGCTGGCCGTCAGTATTATACCGCCTGCTGCCTGTTCCATCTTTACTGCCATTTCTACTGTTGGCGTCGTGCTCAGGCCCAGGTCCACCACATCGCAGCCTATGCCTTGCAGTGTAGCTACTACAAGGTCGCGCACCATGCCGCCAGATATACGGCCGTCGCGACCCACAATTATCTTTTTATTATGGCTGCCCTGTTGTGCAACCCAGGCACCATAGGCCGTTGTGAATTTTACTACATCTATTGGTGTAAGGTTTTTGCCCTGCACGCCACCAATGGTGCCACGTATACCCGATATCGATTTTATTAAAGACATATTCCTTGTTTAAGTAGTTAAAATGTTAATAAGCTAATACGTTATTCATGGACGAAGATAATCGTTTCGGCAAAGAGATAAAATAGCCGGCCATTTTATAATGGGAAAATAATAGGCAGTAAGGGAAAACACCATCGCTCTCTGCAGTTGTTGAACAAAAGGCTATTTTTGAAAACTATGCAGCTACAACAAGGTGCCACCATTGGCATTACATGTCCTGCCGGCTATGTATCGAAAGAGCGGGTAGAATACGCCGTAAAGGTTTTGAACGATTGGGGATACAAGGTATGTCTCGGTAATACCGTTGGTAATGAGTTTCATTACTTTTCCGGTACCGACCAGGAGCGCCTGGTCGATCTGCAGCAAATGATGGACGACCCCGCAATAGATGCCATTCTCATGGGGCGTGGTGGCTATGGTGTAAGTCGTATAATAGACGGGCTTGATCTTACTGCCTTTAAGGCAAAGCCTAAGTGGCTCTGCGGCTTCAGCGATATTACCGTTTTACATAGCCACATACTGGCTCAGGCGGGCATACCTACCCTGCACAGCCCTATGTGCGGCGCATTCAAGCCGGAGACAGAGCTTAGTGCGCACATACTATCATTGAAAAACGCATTGGCCGGGAAGGGTGACGAATACGTATTGCCGCTCTCTGCGCACAATAGGGTGGGAACGACCAACGGCATACTTACCGGGGGGAATTTGTCCCTGCTTGTTCATCTTACGGGATCGGTCTCAGAAGTTGATTTTACGGGCAAAATATTGTTCATCGAAGATCTGGGTGAGCACCTGTATCATGTAGATCGTATGTTGCTGCACCTGAAGCGTGCGGGTAAACTGGATAACCTGGCCGGCTTGCTGGTAGGTAGCTTCACCGATATGGAAGATACCGACAGGCCCTTTGGTCAAACCCTGGAAGAGATCATCTTTGATAAGGTAAAGGAATACAACTATCCCGTAGCGTTCAATATGCCTTGCGGCCACCAGGAGACAAATTACACATTGGCGCTCGGTGCAGAGCATTCGCTCAACGTATCAAAAGAGGGTAGTATGTTAGTAAGGCATCCATAATTATAATGTACTTCAGGCCCTGTAAGGGCCGGCTATACTAGCGCAGGGTTTCAACCCTGCGGCTTAAGAAAATGGATAACTCCGCAAACTAAAAGGCCCTGTAAGGGGCGGTTATACTAGCGCAGGGTTTCAACCCTGCGGCTTAAGAAACTGAATAACTCCACAAGCATGAAGGCCCTGTAAGGGCCGGCTATCATAGCGCAGGGTTTCAACCCTGCGGCTACGCAAACGCCCCTTTCCATGCCTTAACCCCACCCGATAAATTATACAGGTCCAGCCCTGCGCTTTCCAATCGTTGGATCGTAATGGTGCTGCGTATGCCTTTTTCACAATAGAGCACTATCGGTTTGTTTTTGGGTAGCGTTTCAATGTGTTGGCGGATGTCGCCCATGGGTATGTGCAGCCCGCCAATGTCGAACGTTTGACGTTCATGCAACTCCCGTATATCTACCAGTAAAAAGTCTTTGCCGGTGTCTATCCATTCTTTTAACTGGGTAACTGAGATCTGCTGCATGGGGCAAAGTTAAATAAAGTCGGCCCCAACGTTGTATTGCTATGCGCCGGCGCTTTGCGTGAATGCTCTTGTATCATACAGAACCTTTCATCGGTCCGTTTTCTTTTATTCCTACATTTGCTATACATGGAAACGATACTCGAGAAAAAGGAATTGCGTAATGCGATGCTCGACCGCCGCAATGCGATCGACAATGCTGAAAAAGGTACGCTTGATGAGCATATCTGCATACAGCTTTTGCAGCTGATAGCTGAAAGAAAGCCTGCTGTAGTTCATAGCTATATCCCTATGGGCAGCGAGATAGACATCAAGCCCGTTATCCAATACATGCTGGATAAAGGCATCACGGTGCTGGCACCAAAGGCATTGAAACAAAGGCAGATGGAGAATCTTATACTCCGGTCGCTCGATGAACTGGAGAGTGGCATATACGGTACCCAGCACCCCGCTAATGCAACAGTTTACTCCGGCCCTATCGATCTCTTTATTATCCCCGGCCTCGCTTTTGATAAAAACAACTACAGGCTTGGCTATGGCTCAGGTTATTACGATACCTTCCTCCACTCACAACACGAGGCATACAAAGCCGGCATCTGCTACCCTTTCCAGGTGATGGATAAAGTGCCTACCGAACCCCACGACGAACAATTGTCGACCGTGATCTTTTAAAGACATTCTGGCTTTACCTGGTCAGGCCCTGAAAGGGCCGGCTATTATAGCATCGGGTTTCAACCCGATGGCTTAAGACGCCCACTGGCACGGTATTTATTCCTACTCTCTAACCGGGTGTATATCAGTTAAGAACAACACCCGGCTGGTAGTAATAAATGATCTCACAATGGCCGATGCATCTACTTTTCCGTTAAAAAGCATATTCGAGGAGGCAGGCAACCAGGTAATATTCATGGGTCGCTTTTTCCGTAATCTGTTCCGTTGGAACTTTGAATGGGAAGAGTTCATTCGTCAATGTTACATGATAGGGTACAGGTCACTACCGCTTGTAGCTATTACAGGTTTTATCATTGGTTTTGTGATCACACTGCAATCAGAGCCTACCATGAAGGCCTTTGGGGCCGAAAGTTTCATCCCTAAGATGGTAGCTATCTCGCTGATCCGGGAGATCTGCCCCGTAGTTATCGCATTGATATGTGCCGGCAAGATATCGTCCGGTATTGGTGCAGAGCTGGGCAGCATGCAGGTTAGCGAGCAGATAGATGCCATGGAGGTCTCAGGCTCCAATCCGGTGCAGTATCTCGTCGTCACCCGTATTCTTGCCTGTATCATCATGGTGCCGTTACTTACCCTCATTGCCGATGCTGTGGGTTTCGCCGGTAGCTATGCCGGTCTTAATCTTTCTCAGCGCGTAAGCCCGATCCTGTTCTTTAATAAGGCATTTAACTCTGTGGAGTTCGGCGATCTGTTGCCGGCATTTTTTAAAACAATATTCTTCGGGTTTGCCATTGGTTTTATCGGATGTTATAAAGGGTACAATTCCAATCGTGGTACAGAAAGTGTGGGCATAGCTGCTAATTCGGCCGTGGTCAACGCTTCACTATGGATCATTGTTATAGATGGTATCGCCGTGCAGCTTACCAATGCACTGGGCTATTAAAATGGATATGAATGGAACAGGCAGTACAAGATATAGATACAGAACAACAGCAGCAGCGTGCCGATGAAGGCCATGAGGATGTTATACAGGTGCGCCACGTAGCTAAGTCATTTGGCGATAACCAGGTGCTTAAGGACATGAGCATGGTCTTGCACAAAGGCGAGAACCTCGTCATATTAGGCAAATCAGGTACCGGCAAGTCTGTTACCATTAAGTGCATGGTGGGGCTGCTGGAATACGACGCGGGTGAGCTGAAGGTTTTCGGCAAAGAGGTGAAGAGCCTTAGCGAAGAAGAAATGAAGGAGTTACGTTCGCACGTGGGGTTCCTTTTTCAAAGCGCGGCATTGTATGATTCCATGACCGTGCGTGAGAACCTGGAATTTCCTTTGAAGCGCGTATTGTTGATACGCGACCAGGCTGACCTCGACAGGCGTGTAACCGAAGTGCTGGAGTCTGTAGGTCTGCCAGACGCGATAGATAAAATGCCATCAGAGCTGTCTGGCGGTATGCGTAAACGCATCGGCCTGGCCCGCACTATCATCATGGAGCCGGAGATCATGCTGTACGATGAACCTACCACAGGTTTGGATCCTATCACTTCCAAAGAGATAAGTGAGCTCATCCGTTCTATGCAGAAGCAATATAAGGTCTCGTCTATTATCATTACCCACGATATCGCCTGTGCAAAGATCACCTCCGATCGTATGCTGATCATGGATAAAGGCACTTTCGTCGCCGAAGGTACTTTCGATGAACTCAGTAAGTCGGACAATGAATTTATTCAATCGTTTTTCAAATTATAACACATGAAAGCTACAACAGGACAAAAGATTCGCACAGGCATTTTTGCATTCACAGGCATTTTTTTACTCGTCGGCGCCGTGTTCCTGATCGGGAAAAGCAAAAATATGTTTGGCGATACTTTTCATATATATGGCACGTTCCGGAATGTAGGTGGCCTGCAGGTGGGCAATAATGTGCGTTTTGTAGGTGTCAATGTTGGCACGGTGGAGAGCATACGCATCATATCGGATACAGAGGCACGTGTAGACCTCATACTGGAAGACAAGGTACATCCTTACATAAAAGCCAATGCCATTGCTTCTATAGGATCAGATGGTCTGATGGGCGATAAATTGATAGTCATATCTGCCAGCGAAGAAGGCGGAGTACTCATAAAAGAAGGTGCGCGCATTGCCACCAACAACCCTACAGACATGGGCGAAATAGTGGCCAAGATGGAACGGGTTGCTGATAATGCACAGATAATAACTGCAGGCCTGGCCGATATAGCCACGCAGGTAAGTGGTGGTAAAGGAACACTGGGCAGGCTGTTGTATAACGATGATATAGCTGATGATCTGCAAGGCACCGTCAACAACATAAAGAAAGGTACAAAGGGCTTCAGCGAGAATATGGAAGCACTTAAGGGCAACTTCTTGCTGCGTGGCTATTACAGGCGTAAAGAAAGAAAACGCAAAGAACGAGAAGAAGTGCAGCAGCAACAAGAACAAACCCAACAAGCTGACGACGACTCAAAAGGAAAAAAGAAACACAAGTAAGGTTTACGCCGAAGCAATACTGACAATACTTTAATACCGACCATACTGATTCAGACAAAAAAGCCGCCCAGTGGGCGGCTTTCTAATATCGGATGACTAATTATTTTTCTATAGCTGCTGTTATTTTGGCATCATCAGGCGTTACGTTCGATAACCACATACCCACCAGGTTGCCCTTTTCATCTATCAGGTATTTCTGGAAGTTCCATTTCACATCACTGTCCATATAATGGTTGTGCTGCTTCTGGGTCAGCCACTGGTAAATAGGTGCCATATCGTCACCCTTTACAGATATCTTTGCCGCCATCGGGAAGGTTACGCCATAATTCTTGGTGCAAAAACTCTTTATCTCGCTGTTGCTGCCTGGCTCCTGTGCACCAAAATTGTTGGCCGGAAAGCCTATGATCACCAATTTACCCTGGTATTTCTTGTACACCTTTTCCAGCGCTGCATACTGTGGCGTATAGCCGCACTGCGATGCGGTGTTCACTATCAGTATTTTCTTGCCCTTATACTTGGCAAGGTCTATTTGCCCACCACTCAACTCTTCCACTTTAAAATCGTAAATGCTCTTAGGCACTTCTTTGCTGCCGGGAGTAACGAACAATAGCATGGCTAATAAAAATTTGGAGATCATTGGTTAATTGTTTTTTGGTCTGCACAAAACTAACGGTAATGCAGCACAAATGGGTCTGATAGGATATTGCTTATTTCTATAGCATATTACCATCACTTGCTAATAACTAGTTGACCAGCTAACTTTACTACATGCACAACAAAATACCATCCCACACCATAGAAACAGAACGGCTATTGCTAAAGTCACTCGGCCCTGACGAAATGAAACAGATATATACCACACTTAGCGACGAAGAGATAATGCGCTTTATGGGGTATACAGAAGCAGAGTTGGTCGCCGAGCGTAATAAATATAATGGCGGCCTTACTATGCACAATCGCACTTATTGCAATTTTTTGCTGATAGATAAATTTAGTGGTTTAGTATTAGGCCGGTGCGGATTTCATAATTGGTTGCCGATGCATAGCAGGGCAGAGATCGGCTATCATATGCTCAGCGACGAAAATAAAGGCAGGGGATATATGAAAGAAGCATTCTCCCCCATAATTGCTTTTGGGTTCCGCGAAATGGCGCTCAATCGCATAGAGGCTTTCATAGGCCGCGACAACGAAGCCTCACAACGTCTTGTAAAAGGTGTTGGTTTTACACAAGAGGGCATCCTGCGCGAGCATTACTGTAAGGATGGCGTTATAGAGGACTCTCTATGTTTTGGATTATTGAAGCGCGAATGGTCTGCGCGTATCATCAATGCCTGACCGCTACCTTTTGCATAAATGTCTCTTCATTGCTTGTTAGCTTAACAACATACATGCCATTGGGGTACGCAGAGCAGTCGAGTATTGTTTGATCGTCCGCATTGCTTACTTCCTGCATCTTTCTGCCCATAAGGTCATATACAGACACCGAAAATTTGCCGGGCATCGCAACAGTAATAGTATTTACAGCTGGGTTAGGATATATCGAAAAGCCGGGCTGCAGGCCGCTCACGGTATTCACAGCGTTGGTACATCCATAGCCCAGGCTGTCTATTTTGCCCCATAATTCATTATCGAAGGGTGAGAAGGCCAGCGCCACCCCATATGCCGATCCTCCCACACGCACTACCACCAGTTGCTGGCTGGGCACTATGTATATCTTCTGGTCGTTCTTGCCAAGGGCACATACCATCTCCGCCGGTGCATTCGGTATCAATGACCCCGTGAACACATACTGCGATCCGGGCGACATAAAACTGCTCTTGCCATTCAGCCACCACAAATAGCCATAAGATTTATTGTAGGCTTGCGATGTGTTCAGCATATTATGGAAGTAACTGGTGTCGTGTAGCAGCGTATCATTGTTCCATATGGCATGGTTCAGTGCCAGCAGCCCGAAGCGGGCCATGCTGCGCGGCTTGCTGTAGTACACGCCATCATACCACAAGCCTGTCATGCCTGTATGGTTGTTTACCCATGTGTTGGTGAATGTATTGATGGGGCTGCTGCTTACAGCGCTCAGCACGGTCAGCAGCTTACGATATGCCCCTGTATGATATGCCCACCTGCCGCCGGTATCAGCCAGGTAACGCAGGCAGCTGATAGCGGTATCCTCATTGGTGCATGGTGCCGAAACGGTATCATTTAGCCCGCTTGTCATCGTTAGCAGGTTGTGTACTGTTATCTTATTCTCCTGTGTCATGGTCTCAGAGGTCCATCCAGGTCCTATCAGCGATGATACTTTGTCATTGATGCTGAGCATGCCCTGTTCCTGCGCTATGCCTACCATTAGCGCCGTAAGGCTTTTACTGGCCGATGCCCAGTAATGTACAGAGTCTGCAGTGAATGTGCCAAAGTACTTCTCCAGCACTATTTTTCCTCCCTTCAGTACAATAAACGCATCTGTACTGTGCGCGCCAAGATAGCTGTACATGCTGTCTATCCTATCCGGGCACCAGCCCAGCGATTGAGGAGAAAGAGTATCCCACGTAGTACCGGTCAGCGGTGGGAAGTATAACGATTGTGCCCGCCCTTGCAGCGTAGCTATAAGCAGTACGAATAATAAAAGTCTTTTCATCGCGGCGATAATGTGTAATAAAGTTAGCTGATTCGCAAACACCTTACTGGCGTCCTGGAGTTAGACTTGCTTTTGCCGGAAAAGATTAATGAACGCAGGTCAACACGCCACATAACGTGCTGCTTAATAATATTTATGCTCCTTCAAAAACTCCTGCACATACTCTGTCACACCTTCTTCCAACGAATAGAAGTGGTGGGGATAGCCTGCCGCAAGTAGTTTGCTCATGTCGGCCTCGGTAAAGTACTGGTATTTGTCGCGGATGTCTTCCGGCGTATCTATAAAGTTGATCTGCTCCGGAACATTCAGGGTGTGGAAGATGGCCAGCACCAGGTCTTTGAACGTACGGGCTTTGCCGGTTCCTGTGTTATACAGGCCACTGGCTGGCTGGTTCTCCATCAGCCACACGCATATCTGCACCACATCTTTTACGTAGATGAAGTCGCGTATCTGCTCGCCGTCTTTGTAGTTGGGGTTATGGCTGCGGAACAGTTTCACCTGTCCGTCTTTTTGGATCTGGTTAAAGGCATGCATGATCACCGATGCCATCCTGCCTTTGTGATACTCGTTAGGGCCATAAACATTAAAGAATTTAAGGCCGGCCCAGAAGGGTGGGGTGTGCTTTTGTTCCAGTGCCCATATGTCGAAGTCGTTTTTCGATGCGCCGTACGGGTTCAGTGGTTTCAGCTCAGGTACTATATTATGGTCATCTTTATACCCCAGCTCGCCGCCACCATAAGTGGCCGCCGACGAGGCATAAACTAACGGTATGTTCAATTGGGTACATAGCTGCCACATACGTATGGAATAGTCAACATTCCATTTCTTGTGCACAGCATAGTTCATTTCCGTGGTATCGGTACGCGCGCCCAGGTGAAATATATACTTCACCATACCGGAATGCGCTTCCATCCACTCAAAAAAATCTTCCCGGTGTACTTTGTGCAGGTATTTCTTGTGATCCAGGTTGTGCAGCTTAGCCTCTTTACCAAAATCATCAACTAATACCAGCTTAGTGTAGCCCATATTATTGAGAAACCCGGTAAGATAGCTGCCTATAAAGCCGGCAGCGCCGGTCACCACTATCACATCATCAACCTGCATAAAGGGGGAACTTGATTATTTATGTTCTGCAGGAGCTGCTGCTGGCTTTTCAGCCGCTTTTTCTTCGTGTTTGCTGGTGTCTGCACCTGCTGCCTCGGCGTGGCCTTCAGTAGCGTGCGGCGTCTTGTCTGCTTCTTTTGCAGCTTCGCCCTCACCATGTGCAGCAGCCTCAGTGTTATGTCCTTCTTTACCTTCGTGACCCTCGCCCATTACTTTGATGAAGTTGAGCGCAGCTATAAACAAGCCTACAAGAATGATGACCAGCCAGAACGAAGACTTGAAAGAAACTATAGACTTGCTCTGCTCTGATGGTGCGCCATGTGTTTCGTGTGCCATATGTATTTTTAAGATGGTGCAAATTTAACCTTTTGACTCAATTTTTCTACGTCAGCAGGAAAAAAAGCTTTTTTGTAATTATTGGATTGAACCCCCCATTAGAATTTGTGCGGGGTAAAGATCATCTGCAGCGTATCATTGCGCCAGTTCGATGTCGCACTCAGCCTGCGCAGGATGATGTGGGCGTTGATCTGTGCATCATTGCTCTGCAGGGAGCCGTAACTGCCCGCTTTAATGAACACATGCTCATACCACATGTTGAAATCGCGGAGTGTATCCAGCCCGAAATTGCGGGAATTAAGCGTGTCCAGCGTGCAAAGCAGGTCGTTGTAGGAGGCATTGCCCAGGAAATTATCTATAAAGAAGGTAGTTGGCGTAGCCGTCTTCTTCAGGAACACCGGGTAAATGGTATCCTTACCTACTACAGAAAGGGAGTCGCTACCTATTATGGTCTGGTGTACATCCCACGTGCCGAAAAAGCGCGCTGCCGATGATATAGAGCAATTGTTACCCTCGTAGCCAGCCGGGCATTTACAAACGCCGTTTTTGCAATAGCCGCCGTTCTGGCATATAACGCCATTGCACTTTGGCGCACTGCCCACCTTGGTACACGAAATGTAAACAACTGATAAAAAACCAAATACCGCGATCATTGCGGCTATGTAAACACTGCCTTTCTTATGTAGCATGGCATAAATTTAGATAAAGTTTTCAATTTTCAGACTGCATAACGCATTTTTTGAGCGTTTTTGTCTCGAAAAAGAGGTCGTATTTGTATGATATTGAATATAAAACTTTCTGTAGCTATACATTTTTCAGCTCTGCTACCAGGTCTTGCAGCACTTTCTTGGCATCGCCAAACAGCATCGATGTTTTCGGCCTGAAGAATAGTTCGTTCTCAATACCGGCATAACCTGGCTTCATACTACGCTTGTTTACGATCACATGGTCTGCTTTTTCCACCTCCAGTATCGGCATGCCATATATTGGGCTCGATGGGTCGTCTTTTGCCGCCGGGTTCACCACGTCGTTGGCACCCAGTATCAGCACTACATTAGTGCTGCCCATCTGGTCGTTGGCATCTTCCATTTCCAGCAGTTTTTCATAGGGCACATCGGCTTCTGCCAGCAGTACGTTCATATGGCCCGGCATACGGCCCGCCACCGGGTGTATGCCATAGTTTACTTCCACACCTTTTTCGTTCAGTACCTTTTCCAGTTCGTGGCATATATGCTGCGCCTGCGCCACGGCCAGGCCATACCCGGGTATGATCATCACTTTCTGCGCATAGGCCATCAATACAGCAGTATCGTTGAGCGATATTTCTTTGGCAGTGCCCTGCTCTTTATTGCCACCACCACCTGCAACTGCTTTGGCGCCACCAAACGAGCCGATGAGCACGTTCATCAGCGAGCGGTTCATGGCCTTACACATCAATATGGTCAATATAGTACCTGCCGAACCAACCAATATACCACCTGTCAGCATCACTGGGTTGTTGTACAGGAAGCCGCCAAACGCTGCTGCCACACCGGTAAAAGAGTTGAGCAGCGATATTACCACCGGCATATCCGCACCACCTATCGGCATTACGAACAGTATGCCATACAGTGCCGCCAGTGCCAATATGCCATAGAACAACATGGTGTTGTCCGGCATAAAGCCACCTACTATCATGGTGATAAGCACCACCAGGCCGCCCAGCAGTATAAAGTTAATGAGTTGTCCGCCGGGTATCGCGCGGTCTTTGATGCGGCCATTCAGCTTGCCCCACGCTATGATACTACCTGCAAACGATACCGTACCTATCATCATACCTAAGATGATGACGAACATCTTACCCGCAGTGGTCTCCACTCCGGCCATCCCCAGCGATATCCTGCGGAATTCCATAATAGAGATCAGCATCGCGCACGCCCCACCCATACCGTTGAAAAGGCTTACCATCTCCGGCATAGCCGTCATCTGCACGCGTTTCGATGCTACGGTGCCCAGCACTGTGCCTATGGCCAACGCAGCAAATATCCATGGCAGGTTGTGCAGGTGCGCACCCTCACCATCGGTAGATGTATAAAGGAATATCGTTCCGAATATAGCTATCGTCATGCCCACAGCGGCAACCATATTGCCCTTCCGCGCACTCTCCGGGTGCGACAGCATCTTCAAACCAATGATAAATGTTATTGAACCTATCAGGTAACTTAACTGTAAAAGCGCATTTTCCATGTAATACAATTACTGTTTTTATACTAATGAGATCCTTTTACGGATCGTTTCTTATTGATCTGTCAAAACCAAAGCCGCTGGTCATTGCGAGGAACGAAGCAATCTCGCATCCGGACGTATTCGTTTTGGGCGCACCCCGCTACGTACTAAGCGCTCTTGCCCTTTTTCTTCTTTCCGAACATTTCGAGCATACGGTCGGTGACAACAAAACCTCCAACGACATTCAGCGTGCCCAGTATCACGGCCAGGAAGCCTATCGTCAGCGCCAGGTAGTCGGCCGAAGGCGCCTCACCCATTACTATGATCGCACCTATCACCACAACACCATGTATCGCATTGGCACCACTCATCAGTGGCGTGTGCAATACCGATGGTACCCGCGATATTACCTCTATACCCAGGAATATCGACAGGATAACGATGGTCATCAGCCGGTATGTCGCCGGGTCATTGAATAAGTTCATTATTGCATCCATATGTTGTTATGTATTTTTAAAGGATTTAAACTGCGTGTTTCAGTAACCACTTCCAGGTTTTAACTTTTGCCTTAGCTTGCTACTGGCAACAGTGCACCAACGCGTTCATTGGCTATTTTGCCGTCGGTAGCTATACAGGTGCCTTTCACAATATCATCTTCAAAGTTCAGATTGATCGCTCCCTCCTTGGTAATGATCAGCTTGGCAAAGTTGAGCACGTTTTTGGCGTATAGCTTGCTCGCATCCGCAGGGGTGGTAGCTGCCAATGCCGAGTTGCCGATGATGGTCACCCCATTATATAATATGGCCTTGTCATTCTGCGTAAGGTCAGTATTGCCGCCCGTTACAGACGCCAGGTCTACTATCAGTGATCCCGCACGCATGTCTTCTATCATATCCTTTGTTATCAGGATAGGTGCCTTGCGGCCCGGTATCTGCGCGGTGGTAATGATGATGTCCGATTTTTTGGCATGTTCATGTATCTTCTCTCTTTGCCTGCGCTGGAAGTCCTCGCTCTGTTCTACGGCATACCCACCGGCTTTAGAGGCGTCTGCTGCGCCCTCTACTTCTACGAATTTGGCACCAAGGCTCATCACTTCTTCCTTTACTGCCGGGCGGGTGTCAAACACCTCCACCACAGCACCCAGCCTGCGCGCAGTGGCTATGGCTTGCAGGCCCGCAACACCCGCGCCTAGTATCAACACTTTGGCTGGCGGAATGCTGCCCGCCGCGGTCATGAACATCGGGAAGTAGCGGCTATACTGCATGGCCGCCAGCAATACCGCCTTATATCCGGCAATATTGGCTTGCGAGCTCAGCACGTCCATAGATTGTGCACGTGTGGTACGCGGTATCGTATCCAGGCTAAAGACCGTATAGCCTTTCTCCGCCCAGCTTTGCATCAGCTCCGGAGAGAATAGTGGTTGGAACACCCCCATAATGACAGCGCCCTGCTTTACAGTGCCTACATTATCACTCTGTATGGTCAGTACTATATCTGCGGAGCTGCGGATGTCGGCAGCAGTCTTTATTTCGGCACCTACGGCTGTATATTGTTCGTCGCCATAAAAGGCCAGCGTACCTGCGCCGCTTTCCACCCATACGGAAACATTCATTTTTACAAATGCTGCAACTACTTCCGGCACAAGCGAGACGCGCGTCTCCGGCGCTTGTTCTTTTAAAACACCAATGATCATAAGTATTCTATTGCTTTTAAAGGCACACAACCACAGAACTGTTTATGGCATATACCATAAAGGACTCCT
>CANGNA010000058.1 GCA_947455215.1 Chitinophagaceae bacterium | reverse complement strand
TCCCGTACGTGCTACAAAAAAGAGAGCGGGAGTGCAAAGCGAAAGCGGTGCCTCCCGTTCTCTTTTTTCCCTCCGCTCCCGCTCTGTTTCTCGCTCTTTTATTTTAGTTGGCATAGCCGCAGAGTTCGGCGCAATTTGTAATTGCGTCGTATGAGTAGGCGATTTCCCGATCGCCGAAGTAGCTCAGCGTGCGGATGAAGCAAAGCTTATTTACATTTTCCGTCCTCGGCGAGTCTCTCACTTAGCCATTGCGTAGCCGAGGACTCGCCGATATCGGGTTGGGCAAAAGTATCTGTTGTCTCGCCATGCTTGTCTGTTTTCCGCCGTAGTTGTTGTTAACACCAACAACCACCGGAGGTATTCGCTTTGGAGCACCAAGCGCACGTTCCGCCCTGCAGGGGCGGGCTATTATAGCGCGGGGTTTCAATCCCGCGGCTACGGCGGATGTATTCGTTATTCCGTTGTTGGCGTGCCCGTCAACAACAAACCCTATCCACCCATAGCCCCACTAAATATGTGCATATCTTTATTTGGAACCCGCCCTCACCAGATCGTACCTTTAGTGCACAATAAACCCAACAAAAAATGAGATCCTGTCAATCCTTAAATCCTGCAAATTCTGATTCAGACAACTGCAATAAAATTGCAGATACTGCAAATAGAAAGAAAAACATCATATTAGCAACCCCTTACAAAACAACACAATAAGCCCCCACATCTAAAGTAAAATTGCCGGCAACTATCAAGAATTTTCATCGGCAGAAACTGCAATTGCTTATGCGCTAGCCTCCGCTGTTACTCCGCTCTGTTTCTGTTCGCTCCATACTGATTACTATCAGCTAACCGGCTGACGATGATAATGTTTTTCGCTATTCATTCAGGATAGTATTGTAACCTGAAAAAGTAGCATATGCCAATATATCATTCGTTAGGACACATCCCGGACAAACGCCACGTAGTTTTCCGCGATCCCGCCGGCAAGCTGTACCAGGAAGAACTGGTGGGCACCCAGGGTTTCAGTAGCTTATCATCGCTCGTGTATCACCTGCACCCGCCTACCTGCGTTAAACAGAAGGGCAAGCCGTATTCCATAGCTCCTAAGATAGCTATAGAGAACAGCCTCAATGCCATGAGCTTCTCCGGGTTCGATGTAAAGCCTGAAAAGGACTATATAGAAAGCCGCAAAACACTGTTCGTCAACAGCTCGCTGCACATTGGCCTGGCAGCACCTACCACATCAACACCGTATTTCTATAAAAATGCCGATGCTGATGAACTGTTGTTCGTACACCGCGGCAGTGGCACACTGCACACCATGTTTGGCCAGTTGCCCTTCAAGTATGGCGATTATGTGGTCATCCCGCGCGGCACGGTATATAAGATAGACTTCGACGGGCCTGATAATAAGCTGTTGTATGTAGAGTCGTTTGCACCTATATATACACCAAAGCGCTACCGCAACGAGTTTGGCCAGCTATTGGAGCACTCCCCGTTCTGCGAGCGCGATATCAAGCGCCCGTTCAACCTGCAGACGGTAGACGAAAAAGGCGAGTTCGACATCTTCATCAAAAAGAAAGGTGTCATATTCCCTTACCAGTATATGTATCACCCGTTCGATGTGGTGGGTTGGGATGGTTACCTCTATCCGTATACCTTCTCCATCTTCAACTTCGAGCCCCTTACAGGGCGCATACATATGCCGCCGCCTATCCACCAGTGCTTCGAGAGCGCCGGATTTGTGGTCTGCTCATTTGTGCCCCGCCTGTACGATTATCATCCCGATGCTATCCCGGCGCCATACCATCACAGCAATATCGACTCCGACGAGATACTGTACTATGTAGATGGCGACTTTATGAGCCGCAACAACATCAAACAGGGGCAGCTAACCCTGCACCCCGGTGGTATACCGCACGGTCCGCACCCGGGCGCTATAGAGCGCAGCATAGGCCAGAAGGAGACGAAGGAGCTGGCGGTGATGATAGATCCGTTTGCCCCGATGATGATCACAGAAGAGGCTATGAGGATAGACGTAAAAGACTATTACAAATCGTGGCTGGTAGACTAAGCCCCGCAGCATAATCAACAACAATAACTTATAAAAAATACTACAATGCAGACAACAACATTAAAAGAAGCTGCCAATTACAATTACGGACTGGAAAAGATATTCCCCCTTGCCCAGGACTTTTTGCCTATTAATGGTACCGACTATGTAGAGTTGTATGTGGGTAATGCCAAGCAGGCGGCACACTTCTATAAAACGGCTTTTGGCTTCCAGAGCCTGGCTTATGCAGGCCTGGAAACAGGCGTGCGAGACAGGGTGTCCTATGTGCTGAAGCAGGATAAGATAAGGCTGGTGCTCACTACGCCGCTGCGCTCAGATAGCCCGGTAGCCGAGCATATCAAAAAGCATGGCGATGGTATCAAGGTAATAGCCCTGTGGGTAGATGATGCCCGCGCTGCCTATAAAGAGACAACCGCCAGGGGCGCTAAGTCGTACTTCGAACCAATGGTGGAGACCGATGGGCATGGCGAAGTAGTAAAGGCCGGTATCCATACCTATGGCGATACGGTGCACATTTTCGTAGAGCGTCGCAATTACAAGGGCACCTTCCTGCCGGGCTTTAAAGAGTGGATATCGGAATACAACCCCGGCTGGACAGGCCTTAAGTACATAGATCATATGGTGGGCAATGTAGAACTGGGGCGCATGAACGAGTGGGCATCTTTCTACGAAAAAGTAATGGGCTTTGCCAACCTGGTGACCTTTGACGATAAGGACATCTCGACCCAGTACACCGCGCTTATGAGCAAGGTAATGACCAACGGCAATGGCCGTATCAAATTCCCGATCAATGAGCCTGCGCACGGCCTGAAGAAATCGCAGATAGAAGAGTACATCGACTTCTACGAAGGTGCAGGTTGCCAGCACATAGCTGTGGCTACCGATGATATCGTATTCACGGTATCGGAAATGAGAAAGCGCGGCGTAGAATTTCTGCACGTGCCCGGCGACTACTACGACACCGTTGGCGGCAGGGTAGGCGAGATAGCCGAAGATATGGCACTGTTGAAGAGCCTGGGCATAATGGTGGACCGCGACGAAGAAGGGTACCTGCTGCAGATATTCACCAAGCCGGTAGAAGACCGCCCTACGCTGTTCTTCGAGATCATACAGCGTAAAGGCGCCAAGTCTTTCGGCAAAGGCAATTTCAAAGCCCTGTTCGAATCTATAGAAGCAGAACAGGCAAGAAGGGGTACACTTTAATCATCTAAAAATCTTACAAAACCATTAGTTATGGGAAATGATCAAAGCACAATGGTAGCGCCAGACGAACTGCTGGCGAGGTTTGATGCCCGCACAGCCGCCGGCGACGCCATAGAAGCCAAAGACTGGATGCCCGATGCCTACCGCAAGCACCTGGTGAGGCAAATGTCGCAGCACGCACACTCTGAGGTGATAGGCATGCAGCCGGAAGGTAACTGGGTGACCCGCGCCCCAAGTCTCAGGGCCAAGCAGATACTGCTGGCCAAGATACAGGACGAGGGCGGCCATGGGCTGTACCTGTATAGCGCCGCAGAAACACTGGGTATCTCGCGCGACGAGATGATACACCAGCTGCACTCGGGAAAGGCCAAGTACTCTAATATATTCAACTACCCAACGCTCAATTGGGCCGACATAGGTGCCATTGGCTGGCTGGTAGATGGTGCCGCCATCGTGAACCAGGTATCGTTGCAGCGCACATCATACGGACCATACAGCAGGGCCATGGTGCGTATCTGCAAAGAAGAAAGCTTCCACCAGCGCCAGGGTTACGAGATAATGACCTACATGATGCGTGGCACAGCCGAGCAGCGCGAGATGGCGCAGGACGCCATGAACAGGTGGTGGTGGCCATCACTCATGATGTTCGGTCCGCACGATGGTGATTCACCACATTCTGCCGATGCTTTCAAATGGAAGATCAAGCGCCATACCAACGACGAGCTGCGCCAGAAGTTCATCGACAAAACAGTGCCGCAGGCAGAGCTGATAGGTCTTAAGGTGCCGGATGCCGACCTGAAGTGGAACGAAGAAAAACAGTCTTACACCTACGGTAAGATCAACTGGGACGAGTTTCATCGCGTCATCAACGGCAATGGTCCTTGCAATAAGCAACGTATGGAGCACCATATAAAGGTGCACAACGATGGTGCCTGGGTAAGGGAAGCCGCTACAGCCTATAAGAACAAACAAAACGCTCAAAAAACAAACTTAAACTAAAAGATATGGCAACAGATACACAACTGGATACCTGGGAGGTATTCATGCAAGCTAAGGCAGGTGCCAATTTCATACACCAGGGCAGCGTACACGCATCAGATGGTAAAATGGCCCTGCAAAACGCCCGCGATACCTACACCCGTCGTAGCGAGGGCACCAGCATATGGGTAGTACCTACAACCGCTATAGTGGCATCAGATCCTGCCGATGCAGATATGCTGTACGATCCGGCTAACGATAAGATATATCGCCTGCCTACTTTTTATACAATGCCCGAGGGCGCAAAACAGATATAGTTATGACAAGGGAAGAAGCATTATTCAAATACACGCTGCGTTTGGGCGATAATGCGCTCATACTGTCACAAAGGCTTTCAGAGTGGTGCAGCTATGGGCCTATACTGGAAGAAGACCTGGCCATGACCAATTTTGCACTCGACCTCATAGGCCGTGCACAGGCTTTCCTGGGTTATGCTGCGCAGCTGGAGGGTATCGGCAATACTGAAGATACCCTGGCCTTCCGCCGTTCTGAGCGCCAGTATTACAACAACCAGATAGCTGAATTACCTAATGGCGACTTTGGCCATACTATGGTGCGCCAGCTGTTCATCTCATCGTTCGAGCAATTGTTGTTCTCGCAACTGCGCAACAGCAAGGATGAGACCATAGCCGCCGTAGCCGCTAAAACGCTGAAGGAGGTAAAATATCATGCATCCCATGCCGGCGACTGGGTCATCCGCCTGGGCGATGGCACCGACGAAAGCAGCCGCAGGGTACAGCAGGCAGTAAATGCCATATGGCCCTATACTGCAGAGCAGTTCGAGATGGATGAGGTAGATAGCCTGCTGGTAGCAGAGGGTATAGCCGTAGATCTGCAAAGCCTGTATGCCGACTGGAAGAACCACATAGCAGCAGTATTTGCCGAAGCCAAAATAGCTATGCCGGGCGAGTGCTACATGCAAACAGGTAGTCGCCAGGGTATACACACGGAGCACCTGGGCCATCTGCTCTCTGAAATGCAGTATTTACAAAGAGCTTATCCTGACGCAAAATGGTAACCACTGCGCTTACAAAAGAACAGGTATTGGGCTGGTTGTCAGAAATAGCCGATCCGGAGATACCTGTGGTGTCGATACAGGAGATGGGTATGCTGCGCGACGTGAACATTACCGGCGATGCCTGCGAGGTACTGCTGACGCCCACATATACCGGCTGCCCGGCCATGGGTATCATAGAAGCCGACATAAAGGCACTGCTGCATGAAAAGGGTGTAGCCAACGCAACGGTGAAAATGATATACCAACCCGCCTGGACCACCGACTGGATGACAGACGAGGCCAAAGAAAAGATGCGCCGCTATGGTATATCGCCACCGGTACACTCCGGCTGTGGCGATATCTTTAAGGCAGAGCAGCACGTTTCTTGTCCTAAATGCGGTTCAGAGGATACCGCAGTTGTCAGCCGGTTTGGCTCTACAGCGTGTAAGGCACTATACAAGTGCAATACCTGCCACGAACCATTCGAGTATTTTAAATGTCATTAAAATTAATGGGAGTTAAAGAGGCAATACTCCGGTGCCGGCCATCTGCGGCCGGCACCTTTTTTAATGGTCTGCCATATACATTTCCGGCTCTTCTTTTTAACACAATGCGAAGAAAATACGCCCTCAAAGTTGTATAATTGCCATTATCTTTGTTTCAAACCGGTTTTCAGTAATAATGACCCCCGATAGCATAGTATCTCTCAGCAATGCCAACATTTACCAGGGCAGCACTCTTGTACTCAACAATGTGAACCTTGAGGTTGGCCCCGGCGAATTCATATATATGATCGGTAAGACAGGTAGCGGTAAATCGAGCCTGCTGAAGACCATGTATGGAGATATATATCTAAAAGAGGGCAACGGTGTTGTTGCCGGTTTCAACTTGAAAGACCTTACCTGGAAGAAGATACCACTGCTGCGCCGTAACCTGGGCATTGTGTTCCAGGATTTCAGGCTGCTCACCGACCGTAATGTGTACGACAACCTGGAGTTTGTACTGAAGGCCACCGGCTGGAAGGACAAGAACCTGATGAAGGAAAAGATAGAAAGCGTACTGACCAAGGTAGGCCTGAAGAACAAGGGCGTAAAGATGCCGTACGAAATGAGCGGTGGCGAGCAGCAGAGGGTAGATATAGCCCGCGCATTGCTGAACAACCCTAAGCTGATACTGGCCGATGAACCTACGGGTAACCTGGACCCGGATACTACCGATGAGATCATGCAGCTGCTTTTCAACATCTGCCGCGATTACCAGACGGCTTTCATCATGGCCACACACGATTATTCTATCATCCAGAAGTACCCTGCACGTGTAGTGCGTATAGAGAACGGAGAGGTAAAGGAGATAGGTGCTGCAAGCGTGTAAGGTAGGGTGATATATATCCTCTGTCGTTTTACGGGCAGATACGCCATCTTCAACAAAAAGCGAACTGGCATCGCATCATCTTTTCAACTTTTTGACTTTTAGCCGTTATTACCTTTTTAACTTAATTACCTTTGCGCCGTTATGGAAAAGCAAATAGTAGTGAGCGGCATCCGCTCTACCGGTTATCTGCATTTAGGCAATTACTTTGGTGCTATACAGAATTATATAAAAATGCAGGAAGAGTACAATTGTTACTTCTTCGTGGCAGACTATCATTCACTTACCACTCACCCCGATCCTAAGGAACTGCGCCCCAGCGTGTTCCGGGTATTGTCAGAGAATATAGCCAGCGGCCTCGATCCTGAAAAGGTGGCCCTGTACGCGCAAAGCGATGTGCCGGAGATACCGGAGCTGTACCTCATGCTCAACATGCTGGCATACAAGGGCGAACTGGAAAAGGTGCCTACCTTCAAGGATAAAGTACGCCAGCACCCCGATAACGTGAATGCCGGCCTGCTCACGTACCCCGTGCTGATGGCGGCGGATATACTAATACACCGCGCTGTAAAGGTGCCCGTGGGTAAAGACCAGGAGCAGCACCTGGAGATGGCCCGCAACTTCGCCCAGCGTTTCAATAGCCGTTACGGAGAATTCTTCCCCGAGCCACAGGTTTTCCGCTTCAGCGATGAGACGGTGAAGATCATGAGCCTGGACGGCAACGGTAAGATGAGCAAAAGCGAGAATATCAATGCTACCATCTTCCTGAGTGATGATGATGATACGATCCGTAAAAAGATAATGAAGGCCAAGACCGATTCTGGTCCTACAGAGCATAACTCAGTGATGCCCGATTACATCCAGAACCTGTTCGTACTGATGAATGCAGTATCTGCGCCGGGTATTACCGATACCTACCGCAGTGCCTTCAATGGTTGCAACATCCGTTATGGGGATATGAAGAAGCAACTGGCAGAAGATATGGTGGCCTTCGTTGGCCCCATCCGCGAAAAAGCTGCTGAGCTGTATAAAGATGAGGATACGCTTCGTAAGATACTGAAAGACGGTGCCGAGAAAGCTCGTGCCAGCTCTTCGGTTACCATCCGCGAGGCCAGGAAGCTGATGGGCATCAACTACTGATAAAGGTGACACACCAGCTCACCCACAGAGTGTCACACTGAGCTCAGTTTACCCTGAGTTTGCCGAAGGGTCGAAGTGCGACACGGACACGGGTTCAGTCATTGGGTTGGAACGAAGCCATCTCACATCGGGACGTATTCGTTTTCCAAACAAAAAGCGGGTCATTGGCAGGAATGAAGCAATCCTACACTTGGACGTATTCGTTTTTGGATGTACCCATCACTATCAACTACAGAACAATATTTTTAATATTTAGTATTATTTTTTACTTTTAACGAATGCCGCAAAAAGTTAATCCCAAGCATATTGCAATAGCCGGAAACATAGGTTCCGGTAAAACCACCCTTACAGCATTGCTGGCAAAGCACTATAAATGGGAACCGCATTTCGAAGATGTGGAACACAATCCATACCTTATAGATTTCTATGAGGATATGCACCGCTGGTCGTTCAACCTACAGATCTACTTCCTGAACAACCGTATCAAGCACCTCATCGATATTCGCGGGGGTAAAGACACGGTTATCCAGGATCGTACCATCTACGAAGACGCCTACATCTTTGCGCCCAACCTGTTCGATATGGGCCTGATGACCAAGCGCGACTTTGAGAACTATGCCTCATTCTTCCAGAATCTTAAAACGCTCATACAGCCGCCCGATCTGCTCATCTATCTGAAGACATCCATACCTACATTGGTAGACCAGATACAGAAACGCGGCAGGGAGTATGAAGAAAATATCCGTCTCGATTACCTGAAAAGACTGAACGAGAACTATAATAAATGGATAGACAATTATAAAGATGGTCCCCTGCTGATAATAGATGTAAATAACTGCAACTTTGCCGAGAAGGAAGAAGACCTGGCAGATGTGGTGCGCCGTATTGATGCCCAGCTCTTTGGCCTGTTCTAAGACAGGCGGCTGCTGGTCCGGTTTTTTTATTGGTAATACTGTAACTTTTATACAGCTTCAACGATATACTTTTGTGCGGGAACCTTTTCCCGCACATTTATTAGGTACCACATGAAACAAACGCTACTACTCTTTTTACTGCTCACTACTGTTGCCCAAGCCGCCCTGGCAGGCGTGCTCAAAGGAAAGGCTACTGACAATAAGGGCGATGCACTGGGGTTTGCCACCATATTTGTGCAGGGCACTACTATTGGTACCAATGCAAATGCCGATGGGCTCTACGAACTCAGCCTGGCACCCGGATCATATACCGTGGTGTGTCAGTATATAGGGTATAAGCAGGCAAAATTCAGTGTTACAATAACGGGCAACGAAACTGTTAGCCACAACTTTAAACTGGGCACCGAGGGCCTGGAGATGAAAGAGGTGGTCATTAGTTCCAAAGATCCTGCCTACCGCATTGTCCGCGAGGCCATCAAAAGACGCCAGTATCACCTCAACGAGGTCAGGTCGTTCCAGTCCAACATCTACCTGAAGGGTAATATAAGCACACGCCAGGCGCCTAAAAAGGTAATGGGCAAAAAAATAGACTTTAACGAGCTGGGCACAGATACTGCAGGCAAGGGCATAATATATTTACTGGAAGAAGATGCCGACTACTACAGCCAGGGCGATAAAGAAAAGACCATCATCCACTCCGTGCGCGAAAGCGGTAACCCGGGTGGGGTAGGGTTCTCGCAGTTTCCGTCTGTCATCACGTTTTACGAGAACAACATTGCTTTATTCGGCCGTTCATCGCGTGGCTATATATCGCCCATCAGCGATAATGCTATGAACTATTATAAGTATAAACTGCTTGGCCAGTTCGAAGAAGGCGGGCGTAACATTTATAAGATCAGGGTGTCGCAGAAGCGACCGTTCGAACCTTGTTTCAACGGTGATATGTATATAGTAGATGACGACTATACAGTGCACAGTGCCAACCTTACACTTACGCGGGAGTCGGGTATGGACAGGCTCGATACCTTCCGCATCAGCCAGCTATACCTTCCGCTCAGGGATAGTACATGGGTCATCAAAAGCCAGGTCATCTACTTTACCATAAAGATATTGGGCTTCGATGCGCTGGGTAGCCTGGTAACTGTTTATAACCGCCAGAAGGTGAACGAGCCTATTGCCGATACTATGTTCAGCGGTAAGGTAATAAGCGCTTACGACAAGGTGGCCAATAAGAAAGATACCGCTTATTGGGAGGCCAACAGACCCATACCCCTACAGGCCGATGAAAAGCGCGATTTCGTGGTGAAGGACAGCATACGTATAGTGAACGACGATCCTAAACGGATAGACTCCATACGCCGCAAGGGCAATAAGCCTACCGCCACCCAATTGCTGCTTACAGGCTATACCTACACCGGCAAGGAAAAAAAGAATGTGTATTCCCTTAACTCTTTGTTGCTTGGTTTCAGCCAGGACAATATACTCAACTTTAATTCTGTAGAGGGCTTTAACCTGGCCCCTAAGCTGAACATCCGCCATACGGTAGATACAGGTAAGGTAGTAGTGGCAGATGTAGCCGCACGCTATGGTTTTTCTAACACGCATTTCAATGCCATGGGCCGGCTGTACTATACACAGTCAGACAGGCAGTGGCAGGGCCGTATATGGATGGCCGGTATAGAGGGTGGTAAATATGTGTACCAGTATAACCCTGATAATCCCGTGCTGCAATGGTTCAATACTTATGCATCGCTCTTTTACAAGGAGAACGACCTACGCATTTACGAGCGTTGGGAGGGTAGTGCATTTGTGCGCAGGCACTATGGCAATGGCCTGTCGTGGATGGTCAAAGCATCTTATCAGCATCGCCTGCCGTTGGCTAATACTACCGAATATAGCTTTACTGCCGATGGGTACTCTTACTACAGCAATCTGCCGCCACAGCTGGCCACCAAGGCAACAACATGGGAGGAGCACGATGCGGTAACATTATATGGTATGGTGTCTTACAAGCCGGGCATTACCTATACCCAATACCCGGACTATAAGGTGCCCAACAACAGCTCGTGGCCGCGCTTTACGCTGACCTATGAGAAAGGCCTGCCCAACATCTTCAATAGCAAGACCGACTTTGATAAATGGAAGTTCAACATCCAAGATGATAATATATCGCTCCGGTTGTTGGGTTCCTTGTCTTATAACTTTGCCGTGGGTGGCTTCCTTAACACTAACTATGTGTCTATAACAGATCTGATGCACTTGTATGGCAACCGCGGTATTGGCTATGCTTCTCCTTACCTGCAAAGCTTCCAGTTTGCCCAGTATTACGATTTTAGCAATAAAGAGAAGCTATACGGAGAAGCCCATGTAGAGTACCACATGAGGGGTTTGCTCAGCAATAAGATACCTGGATTGAAACAGGCGCAGTGGCATATAGTAACGGGTGGTAATGCCTTCTACGCATCGGAGCATAAGTACTACAGCGAGGCATTTGTTGGCCTGGAGAACATTGGCTACAAGGTGCTGCGTATTCTTCGTGTCGACTTTGTGCAATCGTGGGACAGCAACCTGGGCCGCAACTCGGGCCTTCGTTTCGGCCTCACCAGCGCCGCTTTCACCCGCCGCCCCAATCTCACGCACAGCGAATGGTAAACAAGTCAAAAGTTAAAATATAAAACCTGTAATTTTGTATCTGTATGACCAAACGCTCAGGAGACTTAATCACGTTAAGTGAATTTAAGGACAAATTTTATGGGGAAATTGGGACGAAACAGCGCGATAAGTTAGAAGCCGGATATCGTTCGTTTAAGGCAAAGATATTTAGTAAGAAACGTAAGACACAACGATAACACAATTGTTATTCGAAACACACTTTTAGGTTTTCACTTTTGCCGTTTGACTTATACAATTACCAGCCGCTTGCCAGCACGTCGGCGATGTGCATGGTTTGTATGGGTAGGTTGTTCTTGTCTATGTAGCCCTGCATGTGCATCATGCAAGATACATCTGTAGTGATGATGTATTTGGCGCCGGTGTCTAAAGCATTCTTTACTTTGGCTTGTGCCATGCCTATAGATATCGGTTCGAACTTAACGGCAAAGGTGCCGCCAAAGCCGCAGCATGTTTCGCAATCATTCATTTCTACCAGCTCCAGCCCTTGTACGTGTTGTAGCAACTGGCGTGGGCCCTGCTTTATGCCGCACTCGCGGAGGGCTCCGCAGGCATCGTGATAGGTGGCTTTGCCGCTGAGCGCCGCACCCACATTTTCTATCTTCAGTACCTGTGTCAGGAACTCGGTGAATTCATACATATTACCCGTTACCTGCTTGCACACCAGGTGGTCGGCACTGTTCTCGAACATGTTGTCGTAGTAGTTGCGGGCAAAACCCGTGCACGATCCGCTGGGGCTTACAATATACCCCGGTTCCTTAAAGTCGTTCAGGAATTTCTGGGCCACAGCCTTAGAATCGTCTTTATAGCCGGCATTGTAGGCCGGCTGGCCGCAGCAGGTTTGCGCAGGGTTATACGACACGTCGCATCCCAACTTCTCCAATACTTTCACCATGTTCATCCCTGTACGGGGATAAAGCTGGTCAACAAAACAAGGTATGAATAATTGTACTTTCAAATCTAAAATCTATGAGTAATGAGTGGCCGTGATGATTGCGAAATTAAGAAAGCTACCCGGGTTTTATGGTATGCAGGCAAAAAAATGGTTTATTCAGTATTTATTGTCAATTTCGGGTGTATAAAACAGGTGGTATGGATATAGAGATAAAGCAGGTACAGGTAGCAGAAGAATATGCGCTCATCAGCAGGTTCATGCATGAGCTGCACAAGCACGAGCACCTGATGTTCAACAAAACAGCCGACTGGGCCGATATTGAAGAGAGCTATATGCGCCATATCATCACCATGCAGCGCGAGAACGAAGGGGTGTGCCTGGTGGCCTACAAGGGTGGTTTGCCAGCAGGCTTTATCTTTGGTTATGCCGAAGAGCAAGACGACAGTCGCATAGAGGCATACACCGGTAAGCAGCTATACGTATCGGATGGGTACATAGCCGACGAGTTTCGCCGCCAAGGCATTTACCGCAAGCTGAATGAGCGCATGGAAGAGCTCTTCACCACCGATGGTATACGCCGCATCACCCGTTATACACAGGTCAACAATGTGCGCATGCGCCAGTTCCTGGAGGAAGAGGGCTACATTGTAACCCGCCTGTTATATGAGAAATGGCTGGACTAATTTGGAAAGTCCAAATTCCAAATTCCAAACACCAGGCACCAAATTCCAAACTCTAAGTTTTTGCTAAACTAAAGCACTTGAATGTTGTGCCTGGTCCTAAATTAAGTTCTTCATACCTGGGCCATGGATCTTGGTTCTTGTAATTTGGTCCTTGGATTTTGTAGGTTGGTCCTTGGTTCCTGGCACTTAAAATTTATACTCTATTCCAAACGTAAATATCTGCTTTAGCTGCACCCAGCCCATATCTACTCCCGGGTCTTTCTTCAGGGTGCCGGTAGCATCGTACTTGTTGTAGGGCAGGTTGTTGTCGTAGATGAGGGTAGCGCCTACGGCCAGGTTCACGTACTTGCCCAGTTTTATATCGAACAGGTTATCGAACAGTATGGCAACATTGCCGGGGTTGTCTCTCTTTACCACGTTGCCCAGGCTGTCTTTGGTGTCTTTGGCCAGGTAGTTGCTGTACAGGTCGAGGCGGGTCTTGTAACGCACGCTTTTGCTCAGCTTGGTGGAATATCTGCCCGATACATAGGCACCGAATTCATACTTCTGCGTTTTACCATAATCTATACCAAAGGCACCCTGCGGGGTAAGGCTGGTAAAGTACTTATCAGCAACGGTGAGCCTTGCTGCTATAGGAGATACGAACAGGCTGACATCGCTTCCCTGGCGGTATTCCACCCCTGCGGCCAGTGTAAAGTAGCCCGGAGACATGAACTTGGATGATGGCGGATGATGCGGCCAATCAGGTAATGTATAGTCGTAACCATCGGTTATCTGCGACTTGAAGTTGAATAGTGCAGATGCAAAGAAGTTACCATTGGTATCTATGCGCTTGCCGTATTTAGACGTAAAGTCGATACGGTCGTCGGTTTTGCGGGGGATGAAAGAAGTAGAGTAGTTATAATTAAGGCCGTAAGAGATATCGAGGTTGTTGCTCCATATCTCGCGATGCGAGAGGTGGTCGAGGTGGCCGCTGAATATGCCATTGGCACTGAATGAGGCCAATTCACCACCAGCTGCCCAGTTGTGCAGGAAACCCTCGTTCATACCAATGGTTATGAAACCGCCATATACCCAGGCCACGGTGTCTTTGTTGGTAGTGGCCAGCGCCTTCTTAATATCGTCAGCCTTGTTGAGCTGTGCTTTTGATACAAGGGCCATGCTGCATAAGGCTATGGCTGATATCAACTTTTTCATATCTGGTGTGTGTTATTATTTTGGTTTGTACTTAGCTTCCTGTAGCAGTTTGGCAGCATCGGCCTTAGACGACAGTAATACCTCCATGCTTACGGCGCTGTTGTTGGCCATGTAGGCAGAGATTATCCTGTAGCCCATCCATCCGCCTATATTGCCGGGCGTAACGCCGGGTTCTGATGCCGAGCCCAGGTTATGCGCAAAGGGACCATCGGTAACGTATGGTCTTACTTCTGCGTCGCGCTTATTATACAGCAGGTTGTTCTGTACGAAGTAGTTGTATATGGCAGCCTCATTAGCTTCGCACCACTTTACTTCGGTACCTGTGAAGCCGAACAGGGTAGAGTCGGCCAGGCCGGGCAGTACTTTATGCAGGAAGTATTGTTCTTTGCCCTGCTGTATCATCAGCTCCAGCAAGGTCTGTTCTTCCTGTGGATATTGATAAAGACTCTCGAAGGTGGTACGGAATACTGCAACGGGTATATAGGCCGGCACCAAGTGTGGGCCCATATAATCGGGCACGCCTACCGACTTATAGAACGGGAACTGCGGACCAACAAACATATCGAGGCATACGCAGGTGATATTGGTATCTACACAAAATACCGGCGGCACTTTAGTGAGCAGGTGATTGGCATAGATCACTTTTTTGGGTGGAGTAAATGCCGGCAGGTAGCTTTTCATATAGGCGAAGCCTTTGTTCAGGGTCTCGTCGATAGCTTTGGTATCAGGGTAGTAATGATTGATAGTGTCTTGTAAGTTCACAAAGTCTTTGTAGGTAAGGTACTCATGCACCGCCTCTCTGATGGCCCGCGATGTATCGGTATAGTCGCCGCGTACGCCGAAGGTCATTACCGTGTCTATGAAGAAGTCCATGAAGTCGGGGTACTTCTGTTTTACCTGCTTCAGGTCGTCGCCTATGTGGTTGGTATCAATGGCATACATGTCTTTGTCGAAGCGCATGGTTTGCACAGATACCTTGATATTGGAGATATCGGGTGCTTTATCGGTGTTGTTGCCGCAACTGTTCATCAACAGCAGTGCTGATGCGGATAATGCTATTGCCTGTAAACCTTTGAATGCCCGCATAAGTGTGTGTTTTGTGTATGTCCTTTTATTGGTAAAGGGTTATGACCTGCCTGGTAAGCTTGTCATAACCCTGTGTGTTTTATTTTGTTTGTGTTGGTGTTACGTGCCCATGTCCGTGTCGCCCTTCGACAATGCTTAGTGAGCCCGTGACCGCAATCATGGATTCGACAAGCTCACCATGACAGCTATGTAGGTTTTCTTCATTGTCGAATTGGCAAATTGTCGAATTACCTTCTGCCGAACATTGGGGGCATGCCTGGCATACCGCCACCCATTCCACCGCCCATGCCTTTGAATTTGTTCATCTGGGCCATCATGGCTTTCATCTGCTCGAACTGTTTCATAAAGGCGTTCACTTCGTTCACATCTTTACCGCTGCCCTTGGCTATGCGCTTGCGGCGGCTGGCATCTATGATGTCCGGGTTGCCACGTTCTTCAGGTGTCATAGAGTTGATCATTGCCTCTATGCCTTTGAATGCGTCGTCTGATATATCTATGTCTTTAATAGCCTTGCCTACGCCGGGTATCATCGCCAACAGGTCTTTGATGTTACCCATCTTCTTGATCTGGTTCAGCTGCTCTTTAAAGTCTTCGAAGTCGAATTTGTTGGCGCGAATCTTCTTTTCCAGCTTTTTGGCCTGTACTTCGTCGTACTGTGCCTGGGCGCGCTCTACCAGGGTGGTGATGTCACCCATACCCAGTATACGCTGTGCCATACGTTCTGGGTAGAACACATCGAGCATATCCAGCTTTTCGCCCATGCTCACGAACTTGATGGGCTTATCTACAACGTAGCGGATAGTAAGGGCCGCACCACCGCGCGTATCGCCGTCCAGCTTGGTCAGTACCACACCGGTAAAGTCCAGGCGATCGTTGAAGGCTTTGGCCGTGTTCACGGCATCCTGACCTGTCATAGAGTCTACCACGAAGAGGATCTCCTGCGGGTTTACAGCGGCCTTTATGTCTGCCACCTCGCGCATCATCTGCTCGTCTACGGCAAGGCGGCCGGCGGTATCTATAATTACTACGTTATTGCCGTTCTGCTTAGCGTGGGCTATGGCGTTCTGGGCAATAGACACAGCGTTCTTGTTATCTACTTCAACATATACCGGCACCTTTACCTGCTCACCCAGCACCTGTAGCTGGTCCATGGCTGCGGGGCGATAGATATCGGCAGCTACCAGTAGCGGGCGCATGCTCTTTTTGTTCTTAAGGAAGCTAGACAGCTTACCTGAAAAAGTGGTTTTACCGGAACCCTGCAGACCTGCTATCAATATAACGGTAGGCCTTGCGCTCAGGTCCAGCTCTTTTTCGGTGCCGCCCATCAGTTCGGCCAGCTCGTCCTTTACTATCTTCACCATCAGCTGGCCGGGGCTCACCGAAGTGATCACCTTTTCGCCGGTAGCCTTTTCCTTTACCTTATCGGTAAATTCTTTGGCTATCTTATAGTTAACGTCGGCATCAACCAATGCGCGGCGTATCTCTTTAATAGTACTGGCAACGTTGATCTCGTTGATCTTGCCTTCACCTTTCAGCTGCTTGATGGCGGAGTCTAACCGCTCACTCAGGTTATCAAACATATTGTTGGATTACTTGTATTTTAATTTCGGGAGTGCGAAGTTAATCAGAATTAGGCAGATTTTTGGATTTGCCTTGTTGGGGCCTATTGCCGGTTTCTGCCGATAAATTAAAAATGAATGTTGCCGGCAGTTCTTACTTTAGATAATAGTGGTAAAGTAGTTGACCTTGTGCAGTTTGTAAATATTATATATTTTTTTCTTTCTGCCGATGTGGCAAATTTGCCGGTTGTTTCTGCCGGTGCGTTGGTGGATGATAGTGGCATATATGAAGCGTTTCAGGGGGCTAAAAAACTATTTTAAGCGTCGCAAAGATACGATGGGCGAGCAGGGTGTTCCAAATAAAGATATGCACATTTATTTAACTGCCGGATGGTGACTTGTTTAGTAATCGCGCACAAAGCGAGGGGCGGATTCGGGCTGCTACGTTCATAAGCGATGGCTACAACTTATTTTAGCACTGTTAGTGTACACCCGAAAATCAACGTAAAATGTTAATATACCGGGACAAAAATGCATACGTATATAATATCTCTTTCCCGTTTTAAAAATGGGCTACAATAGAAATATACAAATGAGGAAGAATACCCAATTGTAATCATTAAGTTATTTTTATATAAGAAAGCTACAAATGTTGGTGGTGTTTATTACTTCTATACGCATTACATTTACCATTTTTGTTATTTCTTACCAGTTGCATTGAATAAGTATAGGACCTTAAAGACCAGTATATATGAGGAAGCGCATTGAGTTTTATATTGAAAAAGGCAATATTGAGGACCATTTGGAGTTGCTGGAAATGTCGGATGCTTGCCAATGGTTAATAGATACGAACTTTACTCTATTGTCTTTCAACAAGGTTTATGTAAGACATATGCAACTGTTTGCAAATAAAACGCCAAGTATTGGGGAGATGGATATTGTGTTAGCTTGTTTTCCAAAGGATTTTGCGGATAACGTGCTTGGGATGTATAGAAAGGCATTAGCCGGAGAGGTCGTTAAGACGATGGAAAAGGGCTTTAAGGAGGATGGAACGGAAGCGGATGTAATGATGATTTTCCATCCTGTTTTTGGTGATGATAATTCCATCATAGGCGTCAATTGTATGAGAACAGATATCTCAGAATATCTGCAGGCAAAAATACAGCTGGAAGAAAAAGAAAATAGAATTGCACAAATATCCTGGCAACAATCACATTTGTTTAGAGGTCCATTATCTACGGCGATGGGCATTGTTAACTTATTAATAGAAGAGATATCTAACCGGTCTTTGTCAGATGAGGAATGCAAAGAGTTGATTTTTGCAATGAATGTGAAGTTATTTGAATTAGATCAGGTTATTCGCCACATCTCGAAACAAGCGTCTCATTGATGGACCAGTGTTTATTATCAATTTAGGAGCCGTTGTAAAGTGGCAGTTTGCTATACCCGCCAACGCATGCTGGTGTGTGCGAACGAACAGGCTACCATGTTGTAATGTTGGCCGGGTGTGAGAAGCTATAAATGAACCAAAACACATTAGGAGGTCTTAGTTTACGTCCATTCGGTAAAGACCCTCAGCCAGATTTTTTTGTTATTTTCCCTGTGAGGTGGGGGCGGTTTTCAAGTTCGCATTCATCTGAAAAGAATTCAAAAATATTTTACTGACATTCCGCAATCCACTATTATTAGTGGTTTATCGAATGTCATTCGTTTTTATGTTTGTAAAAAATACAAACATGAATAGCAATGATCATCTCAGCAGCGACGAATCTAAGAAACCAGGGAGAGACGTTCGTCTGTTAAAGATTGCGTCAATAACAATGATCATTCTATCCGTCTGTGGTTTCAGTATTTTGACCTATGATTTTATTCACGGTCGCAAGGTAGCTCAGTTGCTTCCCGGTGGCATATTTACACTGATGGCCGGATTGGTTTTCGCATGGGTTGCAAATAAAAAAGCAAAAGGAAAATAAATAACAGCGCATATTCATTTTCTACAAATAATAGATTGGTATTTAGTGGGAACAGGAGGTCTCAATTTCTGTTGATCGTTTTGGGACAAAGCTATATTACGTTTCTTTATTTTTTACGATAAAGGAGCCAATTCAGACTAAGATTTAGCAATGCGCAGATGAGAGGAAATATAATATTTCTAGGAATCGACTTTTCCGGACTTATCCATAGAATTGAAAAAGCAAACATGCCTAAAAACATAAAAGTAGCGGCAATTATCATTTTTTTTATAGACATAGAAATCGCTTTAAAAATATGAGAAAAATATTCTGTACGAATTTACAAATGTTGTCTATTGCTTTTACCCTTAAAACTAGTAGCGTATTGTTGCTTTCAGCCGCGATTACTGGCATTTTTACCAGTGGATGTTATTGAACGACTACGAAGTATGTAGCGGCCTTCGTGTTCATAGGATCAGGTACAAATGGGGGGGTATTTACCCTTGATCGTGGGGGTGTATAGCATAAACCATTCAGTATAATTTTGTACCAAGCCTTGTAAAGTGTGGCTCTATATTCAGTTTGGTATTCCCCGAGCCGAATCGGTGCTAATAAGTTCTTTCTATTTTTCAATGGGGGGAAGTGAGTTCAATAAAGTTGCTACGATAGAAATTGACACTCCGTTTGATGGTCAATCTGCGCTCAAAGTCATTGACGAATTCAGAACAGCAGGAGCGATAAAGTAAACGGAAGCGAGCGCAAAGAAATGCGAAACGTAATATCTCCCGGCGTTGTCTTCAAGGTTACAGTATTGTTGATAGCTATAAAAACGGAGCTGTCTCTTTGTTGTGTACATCACCATTTATCGCATTAGTGTCAGGTTGCCCTGGTGATGCTCTTTCTGTCCGTCTTTGAACGTAGCGTCTATATCATAGACGAACACGCCCTCCGGCTGAGGTTCTCCATTGTACCTGCCATCCCAGCCGCGACCGTCAATGCTCCTGGTCTCAAATACCAGGTTACCCCACCTGTTGAATATTGCCATGTGGAATTCCGTAAGCCCTTTTGACAACATATCCCTGGGCAGGAAGTAATCGTTAACGCCGTCGCCATTAGGCGTGAATATGTTCGGGATGTTCACATAACAATCGTTGGCCACTGTCACCTCGTCCGATGCTTCGCAGCCGCCTATATTCACGGTCACGCCGTACGTTCCGGGTGCTGATACCGCCAGCGACGGACCGGTAGTGCCGGTATTCCATACCCACCTTGCTGAAGCATTGCCGGCGTTGCGGCTGTCAAATAATTCTATCGGGTTCAGGCTGCCGGGGCATATGCTGGTATCCGGTCCAAGGTCTACAAACGGGTAAGGAACTACCAACACATGCAGCGTGGCCGATGTATCGGGGCAAGCTCGGTATAGCGCTTTTACAGTTATAGCATAGGAGCCTTCGTTCTCGTAAGAGTAGGTCACCGGGTTCACGTCCTTTATGCTATCGGTACTGCTGAATGTCCATACCACGCCAATATTACCCTGTGGGGCATACACTGCATTAAAGGTTATTTTGCCTCCCTTACATAAAACGCTGTCGGTAACCGCTACAGATATGTCGCTAGCCGGGTCTACTGCTATTTTGGTCCAGGCGGTGTCGTAGCAAGGCACGCTGTTCGATACCGCTAAGGCTACATTGTAAATGCCAGTAGCAGTATACACATAAGTAACATTTGTAGCTGTCGATGTCGTACCATCGCCGAATATCCAGGTATAGTTCATGCCGTATCCCTGCGATGTATTGGTGAACACTACGGGGTTGCCTACGCATAAGAAACTGTCGGGCACTGCCGTGTAGCCTGCTACCACAATATTATCCAGTGTTATGGTCTGGCTGGTGCTGTCTATGCACCGGGTATTGGTGATGACCAGTTTTATGGTGTATGTGCCTGGTGCGGTATACACATGCACCGGGTTGGTGGCCGTTGATGTATTACCATCGCCAAAGGTCCATACATACGTCAGGTCTGATGCCGGCCACGATGTATTGGTGCATACTACTGAGTCGCCCTCGCAATGCTTGGCCACGTTCAGTGTAAAGCCAGGGATGATGGGCGGCGCGTCCAGCGTGTCCGGACCAAAAATACCAGAAACACATGCCGATGTAGTATTCACCACTATGTTACTGTAAATGCCCTCGCATAAGTTAGGTATTACTACTGTGCTGTCGGCAGGTACGGCCACACTTACCAGTGGCTGCAGTATGCCATTCAACAGGTATTTTATCGTATCGGTCTGGCTAGGGTGCAGGCCATAGAAGGTGAGTGTACCATCGCAGAAACCGCACTTGGTAGGGTTGGTATAAGTGACATTGCGCAGTGTGAACGGCGGATTGGTAAGCGTGAATGGCCCAACGGTATTAGTGGTACAGCCATTATAAGTGGCATATATATTAGTGTACACCCCCTGGTCAAGCCCTGTCATCGTTACACTGCCTGTTGCTGATACTACTAATACTATAGGCGTCTGAACAACGCCATTCAGTGTGTAGCGTATCGTATCTGCATCACCGGGGTGCAGGTTATTGATGGTGATGGTGCCGTTACGAGCTGCACAATAGGTAGGCGATGTGGCCGTGGCAGTTGGTACCAGTATTGGCGGATTGGTAAGTGTTATAGGGCCAAGTGCCGCGGTGGCACAAGGGCCGTACCTGGCTATGATGTTGGTATATACACCGGCGCCAAGGCCTGTGAGCACTACCGTGCCTGTTGCCGATACCAGCATGGATATGCCCGGTTGTGGCACACCATTAAGCGTATAACTGATGGTATCTACATCGCCGGCGTGCAGGCCGCTGATGGTGATAGAGCCATCGTAATGGCCGCAATAACTTGGGTTGGTAAACGTAGCGGATGTAGCAGGTATCGGCGGATTGGTAAGGGTATAAGGGCCTATAGCGCCTGTGGCACATGGCCCGTACGTGGCAATTATATTGCTGTACACACCTGCACCCAGCCCGCTGAGTGTTACAGTGCCTGCTGCCGACACGGTAAGCGATACACCCGCATGTGGCACACCGTTAAAGCTGTAGGTGATGGTATCTACATCGCCGGGGTGTAACCCGCTTATCGTTATAGATCCGTCTAAATGACCACAATAGCTTGGATTTGTAAAGGTTGCAGTAGTAGCGGGTATTGGCGGTGTGGTGAGTGTTACAGGGCCGGGTATCAGGCTGTTACATGGCCCGTATATCACCGATATGTTCGTATAAGAACCCACACCCAGGCCGGTCAGTGTTACTGTGCCGGCTGCAGACACTGTAAAGTACTGTGCCGGTTGCAGTACGCCGTCTTTATAGAATTTTATCGTGTCAGCATCTCCCGCATGCAGGTTGCCTATTGTTATCGATCCGTCGAGATGCCCGCAATAGCTTGGGTTCACAAAAGTTACCGTTGGTGTTGGCGGGGTAGGGTTCACCAGCACTATCGGGCCTATCGGAGTAGAGCCACACAGGCCAAAGGTTACCGTAATATTGCCATAGTTGCCGGCATACAGCCCTGTTATGGTTATGGTACTGTCAGCAGCTACGGTAAATATCTGGAACGGCTGCAATATACCATCCCTGTAAAACTTCACCGTATCAATAAACCCGGGATGCAGGTGATATAATTTTATCGTACCATCATTATGTCCGCAATAGGTAGGGTTGGTAAATGTGGCCGTGACAGGTGGCACAGCCGGGTTGATAAGCGTGAACGGACCGATGGGTGATGACACACAGTTGCCATAAGTTGCCACTATGTTAGCGTATAAGCCGGCGCTCAGCCCTGTAAGCGTGGCGGTGCCTGTAGCAGATGCTGTTACTGTTACTCCCGGTTGCAATACACTATTCAGGTAATAAGTGATCACATTGGTGGTGCCTGGTGTAAGGCCCGATATGGTTATGGTGCCATTGTTCAGTCCGCAATAGGTAGGGCTGGTAAAAGTAGCGGTGATCACCAGCGCTGGTGGCGCAGCTATTGTTACCGGCACCGATGCCATGCAGCCATTGGTGCTCGATCTTATGGTCACCGTATAGTTGTTAGGCACAAGGCTATCGCCCATGGCTCCGCTTATACCGGTAAACGTCTGGAAGGTGTCTGTAGGCGGGCGAGATACCAGTACCGACCATGGGGATCCCGTGCCGCCAGGTGTTATGGTCACGTATGCTTTCCGCAGGCAGGTAGCCGGCGATATAAGCGCAACAGATGCCGTTGGCGATGGTAATATGGTTATGGTGTATGCCAGTGTCTGTGTGCTGGCCAGCGGGCAGTTGTTGTCTACATAGGTTACGTAAAATACGTACGACCCTGGTGTAGCCGCCGACGTCCACGATATATTGACGTTAGGGGTAGGCGTGCCATTGCCGGTTATCGTGGCTACAGCGCCGGAGGGTAGTCCCGCTACGGTCGCCGTTATCAGGTTGGTTGCAGTTGCCTCAGAGGCAGCTATATTGATCGAGAAGGTGCCCGTATTCTGGCATATAGAATAATGCGTTGAGTCGATTATGGTGCCGTTTGTTGCATTCACCATGGGCGCCGTCGGTCCGGGATTGGTACAGGTGAGCACCAAAAAGGTCATCTCTCGTTGGCTGGTGCCTACCACAACACCGTTCCGGTACTCTCTCACATTATACACTACCAGCGATCGTTGCAGGGCATTGGGGAAGAAAGATATCTGCCCGGTATGGCTGTCGAATGAAAAAGTACTTGCGGCTAAAGGGCTGGTAGCTGTGTAAGGAAAAATATAAGTTGGGGCACCTGTCGATGCACAATTAGCATCGGTCGGTGGGCCTGAAGAGGCACCTCCTTTTGCAGGCACTAATTTAAAATCAAGACTATCATTGTCACTATCTACTGCGCCCGGGTTATAGTTGTCATTATTATTCAGGCAGAAAAAAGGAGTGGGTACAACCGTAAGTATAGGGCTGCTGTTGTGCGTTACTGTATTATTCAATGTATCAACCAGCTCGGTAACCGTAGTGGGGGGAGGCGCAGTAATGTTGGTTATTGCAGCTGCACGCCCCGTACCGCTTGCACTGCCCATGTATCCGTAAAACACAAACCGCCATACTGATGATGCATATGGAACAGTATAAGTGCCGGTATACGTGAATTTCTTGATGCCGGGAATGGTGAAAGCAGGGTTGGTGCACTGTGTGTTATTGATATCGTCAGGGCATACAGGTGTTATCTCTACACCGGCACTGGGTGCTTGTATCGTCAGGTTTATTGATGTGACATTCGTATTGCCATCAAATATGCAGATCTTGGGTGTTGCGGAAGGCAAGGTACTGAACGCAGTGCTCGATGATGGGCCGCAATCGCCATAGGCCACCAGTGTTATTCTGTATGTGTTACCCGATATCCAGGTATAGTAAAGATCTAAACCTACTATATGAGACGCGAAAGAACTGATATGAAAGAAAAGCAGTAACAAAGATAGTACTGCAAATTTCATAGAAATTGATAGTTTACATAACAAATTTCGTGGCATATATTACAGTGTGTGTCGCAATAGGTTTATGGCGTTCAAACGAAAATGTAAATATATGTAATTTGTGTGAAAGGAACGTTAAAGGAATGTCCTTTGTGGCGAATTGCCTGTATTTAACTGTCGGTTTATGTAGTAAAGTCTGCCAGGTGTGTCATGGCATAATGCAGCATCTTCTTTTCAGTATCCAGGTTCAGTGTGGCAAAGCGCTTATCAATTGCTTCAAATTCTTTAAATTCTTCATATAGTCCTGCAAATTCTTCTACCGTTGTTTGCCTGCCCAACTGGTCTATATTCAGCACATATACTTTCAGCACATCGTCCAGCACCTGGCCCATATCTCCGGCACCTACCATCGTCAGCTGTTCTATCAGCGATGGCAGCAGGCCCACATAACCGTTCTGGATGAACTGGATGAACCCGCCTTGTATCACCTGGGTGCGCAGGTAGTCGTATGCCAGCAGCAGTTGCTGGCCTGCCGATAGCTCGTCCATAAACTCAAACGTCTGGCGTTGATACAACTCTTTATGTAGCGGTTCGGCCAGTAATTCATATAACCGGTCGTAATCACTCTGCGTAAATGCAGTGTTCAATTCGTGTTTATTTATCTCCGGAAGATAGCTGCTGGCCATGCACGTCATTTATTTGAATCCGGAAAAATACATCAAATACAGTGCCTTGGCAAAAAATGATGCGCTAAAACCAGGAACAGCTGTCGGAAATGATAAATAATAATTAAAGCCGTGTCAAGTGGCCATACAACATAAACTATTCAATAAATTTACAGCGGTGCATCTCGTATAGATGCCTGTATACATACTTCACAACATCAACTACACCATAAGCAACAATATGAGCATCCGTAATATAGGCATAATGACATCGGGCGGCGATAGCCCGGGAATGAACGCAGCCATCCGTGCCGTTGTGCGCACCGGTATGCACATGGGGCTGGATGTATATGGCATCCGTCGCGGGTACCAGGGCATGATAGAGGGCGATATTTTTAAAATGAAGACCACCGATGTGGCCAATATCATACAGCGCGGTGGTACCATTCTTAAAACAGCCCGAAGTAAGGAGTTCATGACCGATGCAGGTATGCAGATGGCATACGACCAGTTGCAGCAGCATGGCATACAAGGCCTGGTACTGATAGGCGGTGATGGTACTTTTACAGGTGCTACACGCTTTTTCGAAAAATTTACGGTACCTGCGGTAGGGTTGCCGGGTACTATCGATAAGGACCTTACAGGTACAGATTTTACTATTGGCTTCGATACAGCAGTGAACACAGCCGTTGAAGCGATAGACAAGATACGCGATACTGCCGAAGCGCACGACCGCCTGTTTGTGGTAGAAGTAATGGGGCGTGATGCCGGCTATATAGCCCTGAACAGTGGCATAGCCTGCGGCGCCGAAGATATACTGATACCTGAAACAGCAACAGACATAAACGAAGTATTGTGCAGGATAGACCACGATGAACGCCGTAAGAAAACGGTACACATACTGGTAGTAGCCGAGGGCGATGATTTTGGTGGCGCCGTAAAGGTGATGGAAGTGATCAAAGAACACTTCCCGCATATAGATGCCCGCCATTGTGTGCTGGGGCATATACAGCGTGGTGGCTCACCTACGTATGCTGATAGGGTACTGGCCAGCCGCCTGGGCCATGCGGCCGTTAATGCACTGGTGAATGGTACCACACAGGTGATGGCAGGCATAGTTAACGACCAGGTGACCTTCACGCCGTTCCAGAATGTTATCAAGGGCTCAACGCCTATCAGCGCTGATATGCTGGATATGATAAGGGTGCTGGCGAGTTAATCTATTGTTTTGCAGAGTTATTTTTATGTTGCTGCCTATTGACATTTTTACCGTAGTTATTATCTTTAACTTATGGGGAAATCGAAATTGGTGGTGCTTACGGGTGCCGGCATAAGTGCGGAGAGCGGGCTGCGCACATTCAGGGATAGTGACGGTTTGTGGGAAGGGCATAATGTGCAGGATGTGGCCACCCCGGGGGCATGGCTGCGCAACCCGCAGCTGGTGCTCGATTTCTATAATCAGCGCAGAAAAGATGTGCTGGCTGCCAGGCCTAACGTAGCGCATAAGATACTGGCAGAACTGGAGGGGGACTATGACGTGCAGATCATTACCCAGAATATAGATGACCTGCACGAACGCGCCGGAAGTAACAAGGTACTGCATCTGCATGGCGAGATACTAAAGATGCGCAGCGAGCGTGCTGAACACCGCCTTTACCCCGTAACTAAAGACATCATGCTGGGCGACAAAGCTATAGACGGCGGGCAGTACAGGCCGCATGTAGTATGGTTCGAAGAACCGGTACCGATGATCGAGCAGGCCATCCCACTGATGTACGAGGCTGATATATTCGTGCTCATCGGCACATCGCTCGCCGTATATCCCGCTGCAGGCCTGGTAGATTATGTACGCGATAATGTGATGAAGTACGTAATAGATAAGCGCATACCCGAGGTAAAGCGCTACAAACACATAGTACCTATAGAAATGCCCGCCACCCAGGGCATCATCGAGCTCAAGAAAATGCTCAAAAGGTAGTTCACCGTGTCTTCCTGAACCATTGTAGAACTACTTCCTTTAACTTATCAAAAGGTTTTACCTATATTACTCATCGAAATTTTTGCAATGAGATTCAGGAATATATTTCTGTTGCTGGCTGCTGCCACTGCAACACTATCATTCAGGGGCGATAGGTCGGAGCATGTCAACATGCATAAGATCATGCTGATGAAGGACGAGGGCTTCAACAACTCAAAGGTAATGAGCACCCTGTTCGAGCTCACAGATGTCAACGGCCCACGCCTTACAGGTTCTACAGGTATGCGCAATGCCGAGCAATGGGCTAAGGAAAAGCTAAAGGGATGGGGCCTGACCAATGTGAACATAGAACCATGGGGTGGTTTTGGTAAAGGCTGGGAGATCAACAGGTCTTACCTGGCAATGACGGAGCCTTATTACCAGCCCCTTATCGCCTGCCCCAAAGCGTGGACACCAGGTACCAACGGGCCGCTGAAGGCAAAGGCAGTATTGGTGCGGATAGACAATGAACAGGATATGGCTAAGTATGCCGGTCAGTTGCGAGGAAAGATCGTTGTGCTGTCGTCTATGACCAATGAGGTGAAAATGAACTTTGCTCCCGATGCCAAACGATATAGCAAAGACGAGCTGGATAAGATGATGGATGATTGGCACAATGATGATGGGGTGACCAACCTGAGCCAGAAGCCTAAGGCACCTGCCGGCAGGCCGGGTGCTCCGCTAAGAAAGCAGGTAGATTCCTTTTTATATGCCGAGGGAGCTGCCGCAGTGTTGAGCGGTGGCCGCGGTACCATGGGCACCTTATTCACCTCCAACGGTGCTTCGCGCGCCTGGGATGCTAAGCCCGTATTGCCGGAGATGGAGTTGGGCAGCGAACACCTGGCCCGCCTTGTAAGGCTGCTGGAAGTAGGTAAAGACATAGAACTGGAGATGGACAGCAGGACGACGTTCCTGACCAACGACAGTACAGAAAGTAATGTGGTAGCCGAGATACCGGGTACTGATCCTGAGTTGAAGGACGAATTGGTGATACTGGGTGCGCATATGGATAGCTGGCATGCCGCTACCGGCACCACAGATAATGGCACAGGTGTAGCCGTAATGATGGAAGCTGTGCGTATACTGAAGGCTACTAATGTTAAGCCACGCCGTACTATCCGCATCGTATTATGGAGTGGGGAAGAACAGGGGCTGCTGGGATCACGCGCTTATGTAAAAAAGCACTTCGGAGATCGCATGACCATGGAGTTGAAGGCTGGTCAGAAGCGTGTGTCAGCATATTATAATCTGGACAATGGTGCAGGCAAGATCCGCGGCATACACCTGCAAAATAATGATGAGGTGCGCGATATATTCGAGGCATGGATGGAGCCTTTTAAAGACCTTGGCGTTACCACTGCCACTATCCATACTACTGGTTCTACCGATCATATATCTTTTGATGAAGTAGGTATCCCGGGCTTCCAGTTCATCCAGGATCCACTGGAATACGGTACACGCACCCATCATACTAATATGGATTCTTACGACCGTGTGAACAGTAACGATCTGATGCAGGCGTCCATAGTTGTAGCATCATTTGTGTACAACACTGCCATGCGCGATGAGATGCTGCCGCGCAAGCCATTGCCAAAGCCGCAAAAGCCTGTGGAAAGCCATAAGTGATATTGGCAGTTAGTGATATATATATAAATGGTTGCCGGTCTACGATCGGCAACCATTTGCTTTATGGAGTGTCTTTAGTTCACAAATATGTTTGGCAACTGCCGTTTGTTCCCAAACCTGTAAACTCATTTCAAGACAAGGACTATTGGGGGCAACTTGCGACTCAAGACTTACGACTTAAGACTAAAATACCTATGTTTGTACTCTCAATTATTTCAACTCACCACTTTATATGACGATCATTCAACTGGAATATGCTATTGCACTGGCTACTTACAAGAGCTTTGTGCTGGCAGCCGAAAAGTCATTTGTCACCCAACCAACACTCAGTCTGCAGATACAGAAGCTGGAAGAGGAGCTGGGTGTAAAGATCTTTGACAGGAGCAAACATCCTATCGAGATCACAGCCATGGGCAAGGTGATCATAGATCAGATACGCAAGACCCTCGAAGAGTTTGAACGTATACACGAGCTGATACAGCAGCAGCAGAACATCATATCCGGTTCCTTCCGCCTGGCTGTTATACCCACTATAGCGCCAAGTATTCTGCCTGCATTGTTAGAGCATTACTCTGTCAATTTCCCCGATATCCGCCTGGATGTTACCGAGATGGAGACCAATCGCATCATCACTGCCCTGCGCAACAATGAGATAGATGCCGGCTTGCTGAG
>CANGNA010000057.1 GCA_947455215.1 Chitinophagaceae bacterium | reverse complement strand
GGAGAGATAGCCGAGATGACCCTGGAAGTATACTGGTCGGTAGCATTTGCACCGCTCTATTCGCTGCTCCGGTTTCATAATGAGGGGCGCAGCATAGGCGGCAAGAAATTTAAAATAGACGAAGAGGTGATGTGGAAGACCTTCGACCTCGTAATAAAAGCCCTGTACACCGGTGATAACAAACAATAGAACTACACTTAACATCTAAATACACTAACAACCATGGAAGCCAACATTCTCATTTTCAGATCCAACATCAAAACTAATTCCGACCGCATCAGCGTGGAGCGTATGCTTGACATTCATCCGCACATAGACGAATGGACGCTCGACCAGCAGGACGAAGACTGCGTGCTGCGCGTAGTTACCGGCAGGCTTAGCAGCAGGCAGGTAGTAGATATAGTAAAAGGCTGCGGCTATATCTGCGAAGAGATGCAGGACTGAGCAGCTACATTCTTATTCTCTATTTTTTCTTAACCACTCAATTTGTTATTCTTTCCATGAAAAAGAACACATCTTCTATTCCATTTACCGGCTACCAAAAGCTGGTCATTGCCATCCTTGCCCTTACCCAATTCTCCGTTGTGCTCGATTTTATGGTCATGTCTCCGCTCGGCGATATGATCATGAAAGCCATGACATTGAAGCCACAGCAGTTTGGTGTGGCCGTATCGGCCTATGCTTTTAGTGCCGGTATATCAGGCTTGTTAACAGCAGGCTTCGCCGATAAGTTTGATCGCAAGAAACTACTGTTGTTCTTCTATACAGGGTTTATTGTAGGCACCGTGTTTTGCGGATTGGCTAATAACTACTACCTGCTTATAGGTGCCCGTATCTTCACCGGTTTGTTCGGTGGTGTTATCGGCTCTATATCATTGGCCATTGTTGCCGATGTATTTGATATACACCATCGTGGCCGTGTAATGGGCTTTGTGCAGATGGGCTTTGGCGCCAGCCAGGTGCTGGGTGTGCCCGTAAGCCTGAAGCTGGCCGAGTATATGGGCTGGCAGGCACCGTTCATAATGGTAGCTATCCTTGCAGTCATCATATTGATATTAGGTGCCCTCAAGCTGCAACCCGTAGATAAGCACCTGGCCATTAAGAACGATAAGAATGCCTTGTTACACTTATGGCATACTGTCGAAAAGCCCGAGTATCGCGTAGGGTTTCTCACCATGTCTTTACTGGCGGTGGGCGGTTTTATGATGATGCCCTTTGGTAGCGCCTTCGCCATCAATAACCTCAAGATCAATAATAACGACCTCTTTATGCTCTTCATGGTATCGGGTGTGGCCTCGCTTATCATTATGCCATTGATAGGGCGCTTCAGCGATAAGATAGACAAGTTCAACCTGTTTGCGGTAGCCTCTGTATGGATGATGATCATGGTGGTGATCTATACCAACCTGGGCCCGACACCGCTATGGCAGGTAATGATCTGCAACATACTGATGATGATGGGCATCATGAGCCGCTTTGTGCCTGCCGGTGCCCTTACCAGCGGCCTGCCCGATATGCAGGACCGTGGCGCATACATGAGCATCAGTTCATCGCTGCAGCAAATAGCAGGCGGTATAGCTGCGGTAGTATCGGGGCAGATAGTACGGCAGGCCAAACCTAAGTCGCCATTAGAGAACTACAATATTGTCGGCTACGTAGCAGCCGCTATTGCCATAATTGCCATCCTGATGATGTATCGCGTAAGCACAATAGTAAAGCAAAAGCTGGCCGAGAAGCAGCTGTAATAGATCGGTGAATCTGCCCTGAAAGGGCAACAGACAATAGCCCGGGATGCAGTCCCGGGTTGCGATATAGAATATGAATAAGCTCTGGAAGAGCGAAAGATACCCCCCACAAAATAGCCGCCGTTTCTTTATGGAACGGCGGCTATTATTTTATGTCGATGGGCAGATGCAATACCTGTATCAACCCACAATTTCAGGTTTTCACTTTTGCCTCGTATTACACCATGCTCTGTATCTTCTTCTTTATCCAGTTGTGTTTGGCCAGGCCAAAGCCAATGTCGAGCACGTAGGGGATGCTGCTGAGCATGCGCTGGGCTTTGAAGCTGCGGGTCAGTTCGTTATACACTTCCTTTTCCAGTTGCTCGCGGTAGTTCAGCATGTTGGTGGCTGAGAAGTTGTTGGTATCGAAGCAACGCTTTACCTGGTCTGCGGCCAGGCGGGCGCTTACTACAGCATTGCCCATGCCGGTACCGGATATAGGATTGGTAAGTGATGCGGCATCACCTATCAGCATGAACCGGCTGCCTGATACAGTGCCTATAGTAGACCCCAGCGATACGCCGAAGCCCTCTAATGGTCCTTCCTGCTTAGCATCTTTGAACTTTTCGCCCAGTTCAGGAGATACCTTAAAGTAGTCGTAAAAGGCCTCTTTCAGGTTGATCTTACGCTTCGACATCCGGGTCGATAACAGGCCAAAGCCCACATTGGCCATGCCTGGCTTACCCTCTACAGGAAACACCCACAAGCAGTTAAGGTGGTATTTGGAGTTAAAGAATATTTCTGACGTGTCGGGCTTCAGGTCTTTGATGTTGGAGAAGTAAGTACGAACTGCTCCTATATAGTGCTGCTTGTCTACCCGGCCACCGGCCAGTTGCTTCTTCACCACAGAATTTACCCCGTCAGCACCTATCAGCAGTTTGCCTTTCAGCGTCAGGTGTTTGTCCTTCAGGGTTACGGTTACGCCATCATCGGTAGCGGTATATTGCTCGGGTATTACTTTAGTATAGATATCAGCTTTGCCGGTTTCTTTAAGCAGGTTCAGCAGGTAATTGTCCAGCTCATAGCGCGGGCAGGTATACGATTCACCCTCCCAGTCATACATCACATCTCTGCCTTTGTAGTGCATGATGGTATGCTTGAGTACCAGTGTTTTAGGGAATTTGACGAAATCTTTTTTAAAGCCCGGGTATACTTTTTCCAGGTTTTCCACGGTCTTTTTATGCATCAGCTCACCACAAACCTTGTCACGTGGAAATGCACTTTTATCCAGTATAGCTATGCGCAGGCCGCTATCGCGCAAGGCCAGGGCGCAGCTGGTGCCCGCCGGGCCTGCACCGGCAATGATAACATCGTACTCTTTAATTGCTTCCATACACCCCGTTATCTTTGTGTTTTGTGTAAAGTTATTGGAAAATAATTAAACAAAACGTGATCGTAGTCAGTTTCTATTCCTGTTTCTGTTTACCGTATCTGTTTTCTATACAAATAGTAAGCAATACCTGCAAATATGAAGTTAGGTATCCATACGGCTATCAGCGGATCGAGCGATGCCTTTGTGGCAAAAGTGGTAGATAATTGCATGAACATAACATATATGGCACTAATGGCAATACCCAGCGCCAGGTGAAAACCACTACCACCGCGTATCTTTTTACTGGCTATGCAGGCACCTATCACGGTAAGTATCAGCCCGGCAAATGGCTGCGATGTGCGCCTGTCTTTCTCTACATAGAACATGCTTAGGTTTTCCCGCCCGCGTAACGATTCTGTGGCTATAAAGTCGTTCAACTCGGGTGTGGTGAGGGCCTCTTTCAGTGCTTCGTTCTTGTTCAGGTCGCGGGGCTTAAAGGGATATTTCATATCCATATCCATCACATTAGTGATGCTTTCCTTCAGCGTATCGTTGCGGCGGATGATGACATTGCGGAGGTGCCAGGTCTGTTTGGCGCTGTCGTAGCGTATCTCTTCGGCCATCAGTTTTTCGGTCATCAGGGTGCCGTTCATTTTTTCGGCAGTAAAGCCTGTACCCTGGTTGTTGGCAAAGTTGAAGCTTTTGATATATACGTACGAGTTTTTGGCATAGGCCAGGTGCACATTCTCGCCCGGGAAGGCGTAGTTGCCATCGTTGATGTACTTATCCTCGAACGCCACACGGCCTTTATTGGCTATGGGGATGATCCAGTGGTTGGCCACCAGCGATACCACGCACAGAAACCCGCTGCCTATAAGGTAGGGCCTGAGGAAGCGCTGGAACGAAACACCCGATGATAGTATGGCAATGATCTCTGATTTATAGGCCAGTTTAGAGGTGAAGAATATGGTGGCTATAAAGATGAACAGGTGGAAGAGCAGGGCAGTGATATGCGGGATAAAGTCTTTATAATAGTTGAGTACCGCGCTGAAGGGGGCATGTTTCTGAACGATATTATCCACTTTTTCTGAATAGTCTATAACGCACGATATCACCACCAATATCATTATGGCGAAGAAGAAGGTGGTGAGGAACTTGCCTATTATATACCAATCCAGTTTTTTTATCATCTGCGGGTGGTGTGTTATTTTGGTTTAGTTGATTTCGTTTAATGTTTTGATAATCAATTTATTTTGGTGTTTTTACTGCTCATGTCCGTGCCGCCCTTCGACAAGCTCAGGGTGACACTCCTTAGACTACGGAGAATTACAGCCGTTGTTTTAGCTGTGGTATCATCTCATTTTTCCAGGCGTTGTAGTCGCCGGCTAAAATGTGTTGCCTTGCTTGTTTTACCAGGTGCAGGTAAAAGGCCAGGTTGTGGATGCTGGCTATCTGCATGGCCAGTATCTCGCCGGCTATGAACAGGTGGCGCAAATATCCCTTGGTATAATAATTACTTGTATAGCAATCTATACCGTCGTCAATAACGCTGAAATCGGTAGCCCACTTTTTGTTGCGGATGTTGACCACACCCTTTGATGTGAATAGCATACCGTTACGACCATTGCGCGTTGGCATCACGCAGTCGAACATGTCGACACCCAGCGATATATTCTCTAATATATTCCATGGTGTACCCACACCCATCAGGTAGCGGGGCTTGTCTTGCGGCAGGTATTCGCAGGTAAGGGCGCACAGCTCGTACATCATTTCCTCAGGTTCGCCCACGCTAAGGCCGCCTATGGCATTACCTTCGGCACCCATAGAGGCTATGAATTCTGCCGATATCTTGCGCAGATCTTTATACGTGCTGCCCTGTACAATAGGGAACAATGCCTGGTCGTAACCATACAATGGCTCTGTATCGCTCATGTGCTTTACGCAGCGGGCCAGCCAGCGGTGGGTGAGTTCCATGCTGTTTTTGGCATACCCGTATTCCGACGGGTAGGGTGGGCACTCATCGAAAGCCATAATGATGTCGGCGCCTATAGCACGCTGAGTATCAATAACATTCTCTGGTGTGAACAGGTGCCTCGATCCATCGATATGGCTTTGGAACACCACACCTTCTTCCTTTATCTTACGGTTGGCCGCCAAGCTGAACACCTGGTACCCGCCGCTATCGGTGAGTATGGGGCGCGGCCAGCCGCTGAACTTATGCAGTCCGCCGGCTGCCTTCAGCACCTCGGTGCCGGGGCGCAGGTACAGGTGGTAGGTATTGCCCAATATGATCTCGGCCTTTACCTCTTTCATTAACTGATCGTGGGTAACGGCCTTTACACTACCCACTGTGCCCACGGGCATAAAGATGGGTGTTTCTATTTCGCCGTGACCGGTGGTGATCTTACCAGCCCTGGCCGATGAAGCGCTATCCTGCGCGTGTAGTTCGAATTTCATTGTATGACCCGCAAAGGTAAAACGTTGTGGTGATGGAAAAAATATAAAGTGTTTGTAAAATTAGGATCGGGATGGTCGGGATTTGAGGATAAGGGGGGATGGGTTCTGTAGGGTGTCTTTCGCTCTTACAGAGCTCGTTCCAACTTCTTTTAATCCTCCCGGGACTGCATCCCGGGCTATTATCTTTCGGTCTTTCAGACCTTAACGAAAGGACGTTGGCCTATAGGCAGCTATTGTGAATGTTTGAAAGTTATGTTGTTACGTTTACGGTGTATTGCCCCTCGGTCTCAGGCGTTTCTGCTGACCGGTAGAAAAATAAAAAATGAATATTGCCGGCAGTTTTACTTTAGATGAATGGGTTTAACTTGTTGTCTTTGAACTAATTGATAATATTATTATTTTCTTTCTTTCTGCCGGGTGGCAGAAAGTGGCAGTTTTTTCTGCCGGTGGTAATTGTTGTTTGTCGGGAAAGGGAGGGGTGTTTTTCATAGCAGAAGAATTGGTTTAATGAGGTGTAAAGGTACGATGCCGGAGGAGCGGTTTCCAAATAAAGATATGCACAAAAGGGCGGGTTTATTAATGTGATGTATTATGTTTTGACGGACTTTGATGAAATGGGATAGTCGATTAAAAATTGGGATCGATATGCTTGCGATAGGAGCAGTATTGTATTTTCTCCAGATATAACTAATGTGAGCAGTCATCGTGGGTGGTAGCACCCACGATGACCACAAAATATTAAATTCTATTATTTGCCCCGCATGGCGTTTAGCTGTTGCACCTCGTAGAAATGTATTGGCCCTATCAGGTCTGCATAGAACACATTGGGGTAAGGTAAGTTCTGAAAATCTTTAGCTGCTCTTAAAGCGCTGTTCAACTGGGGTAGGTAATTGACCTGGTTGAGCATATTTTGTGTCATGTTAATAATTGACTGATAAGGGTATTCGGCCAGATAGTTATTCAGTATTGTAGTGCCTCCCGGAACCTGACCTGCGGCAAACTGCATGCCGGACACGAATGAGGCATAACCTGAAGGAGGTATTACACCCAGGGCAGCCTGAACGGGTGATTGCGTGAGTGTCCAGGAGAAGACATAATATGAATTGGGGTACTGTATGCGATGTAGAAACTCCGAGTCTATCATGGCCTGGTAATTGTTGGTGCCGGCATACATGTTGACAACATTCTGTGGGGTATTGTACATCCCGAGGGACGGATTGCCCGGTGGGGGCAGTGGGTTGTTGGCGTCCATCATTACTATGACCTTTGAACCGCCGGCGGTTATCTGCCTGATGGTGGTGTTGAGGAAATTTGGATCATTGACGTAGAGGAAGTCGCCCAGAGAGTCCCTGATCTGGGTCATGAGGGTCTGCATTTCATTAGCTGTAAAGAAGGGGTATTGTATATTATTAAGGACGAGATCTCCGTAGTGAGAAAATTCCAGGATGACCACTTCATGGTTGTTTTTCACGCTTTGCATGTAAGAGTGTATCTGGCTGAGTGCAGTATCGAGCCTTAAGCCCAGGCAATACTGATTATTGAGCTGATAAGTACACCAGCCATTAAGACTGTTACACAAATACTGGCTTATTGGCGCAGGCAGTTTTGCGAGCGCGCTTTGAGCGTCGTCGGCTGAGACCCACCCGTAGTGGCCGAGCATGATAGCGCTACTGTTACTGGTAATGACTGGCCTGCAGTCAAAAAGGCGCACCCCGGACTGACAAAGGTCGCGGAAGTTAAGTGTCTGGGTTTGCGTACTGTAAGGGTTTGCAAATGTTGAACAAGGGTTGGCCTGGCTCATGGCAGCATCGTGTGCACCAGGAATAGTGATCTGCATGAGTGATGACGATTGAATAGCCGGATCGTTGGACATCCATGCGTTGGACACCGGGATGCCGGGCAGCAGGTATACCGTAATAGCCCATTGAGCGCCGGTGCCGGGTGCAGCGGTTGCCATTACAGAGACAAGATTTGTTTTTGTATTACCGCCAACCGTGCAGGAATATGTGGCGCTTGCCTCGTAGATGGTAACAGAAACGGGAGTGCCACCAGCTGGTGTAATGGTAATGATGCCGGTACTGGTGCCGTCGTATAAATCGTTTTCCTCGATGTAGGCAGCAGGGAAGCTGGTACCGCCGGCAATGCTATTGTTGCTCCATGACAGGCCATTATCCCAGGGCGAGGTGATACCAGATGTATTCCAATTGCTGGCAGAAACTGTGCAGGCTGTATTGCTGCTGTTGATCACAGTAACATAAGCGCCAAGGTTATTGGCATATATACGAGTGGCAATAAATGTTAAGAATAGTAATGCTGTGGTTTTTAGCAGGCGCATAATATCCGGTTGAATGATTTTTTAATAGTTTGTTGGCTTCAAAGATGTGCTAACATGTTGATGATTTGGTGTTTATGTTAGAAAATAAGGGTTACCCCTCATGTTACTACTAAGATTAGGAACAATAATATTGTCTACTTTCCCTGTTCTCGGAGCATCTCTCCGTGCAGGGCATAGTGCTTACCGAGGAGTCACCGATATCGTGAGGGGCTTTGGCAGCATCCATATTGTTATCGCCGGGTCCTCGCTGCCGCGCGAGGGCTATCGCGCAGGAGAGACCCGGCGAGGACGGGAAAATAATAATCGACAAAAAACGCAACGCCCTCACTCCAAACATTATTCTCTATTTTTACACCAACTAAAATCCACAATATGAAGAAGCTTTGCTGTATGCTCTCGTTACTATGTGCGCTGCAAGCGGAGGCCCAGGTGCCTGCTTATGTGCCGCATGCCAGTTTGATGGCCTGGTTCCCGTTTACGGGTAATGCTATTGATAGTACTTATAATGGTCATGATGGTACGGTGAATGGGTGTACCATGGCTACCGGCCGCTTTGGGGTGCCTAATACGGCTTATCGCTTCAATGGTATCAACAATTATATTTTTATTCCTGCCGGGGTGTTTGTGAAGGAGCGCTCTGTAGATATTACGGCCAGCCTTACTATATCGGCATGGGTCAAATCATCTAACTACTTTTATAACCCGCAGTCGCAGATATACTGGCGCGGTGATGCCACTCCGGCTACCGACCCGCATATGCTGTATTTTATATCGGGCGATGTGCGCATCCGCAGGGATGTGGATCCGGGTTCTACTGTTACGGAAGTAGGTACTTCTGTAACCGGGCTGGACACTAACTTCCATATGATGACGGGCACCTACGATTCTGTAAGTGGTATGCTGCGCATATACCTGGATGGGGTAGAGAAGTACAGCAGCTATTCGCCCGGCCTGCAGACATACCCTACGGCTACCATGTATAATTATATAGGTGCGGTAGATGGTGGCACGTGGCAGTTCTTTTACGGGGTGATGGACGAGCTGGGCATCTGGAGCAGGGCGTTATCGCCATGCGAGATAGCGGCTATGTATGGTGCTGTGCCCAACATTATTACCGCGCAGCCTGTTAGCGATTCTGTGAGTGCGGGCACTACTGTAACGTTTCATGCAGGGGTAACCGCTCCGGCAGCTGTGTATCAGTGGCAGGTGAATGCCGGCACCGGCTACACCAACCTGACCAACACTGCACCCTACAGCGGGGTGAACACTGCAACGCTTACCATAACGCCGGCACATTATAATATGAATGGCTACCGCTATCGGTGCATGGTATCATCGGGCACGTGCGTAAACCAAATGACGGACAGCGCTACGCTGACGGTGAGCGCGTCTATTGGCGTGGCAGACATTGCCGCCAATAACAATAGTCTGCGTATTGTGCCACAGCCAACGTCGGGCCAGTTTGTTGTAACCCGCGATGCGGTGGGCGCTGCTGATGTGACCCTGGAGATAACAGATGTAGCAGGTAGGGTAGTGTATAAGGAAACTGTAACCCCTGCAGGCGGTAAGCTGCAAAAGCAGGTGAACCTGGGCAATACATTGGCTGAGGGCATTTATATCCTTCGCCTGTCATCGGCCAGCATCAATGAAAAGGCGCAAGTGGTGATCAAAAGATAAGTAGCCTCACCCCGGCCCTCTCCAAGGGAGAGGGAGGTGTACCCCGTAATGAGATAATGACATTTTTTAATCGTCAAATGGAATAGCGAGTTGAGCATTGATATGTGCCAGAATGCGGGCTACGCTGCACACAACAGATATTTATAAACGTATAGGTTGTTTATCCGGATAATGCATCTACATTCGCACTCACATCGCGAGATAGAGCAGCGGTAGCTCGTCGGGCTCATAACCCGAAGGTCACAGGTTCGATCCCTGTTCTCGCTACCAAAGCGGTCAGAAATGACTGCTTTTTTTGTGCCCTGCAGTCGGGCTCGCTAACGATATTGGTCACAGGTTCGATCCCTGTTCTCGCTACAAAAGCAGTCAGAAATGACTGCTTTTTTTATGCCCGGTGGCGGGCTCGCTAACGATATTGGTCACAGGTTCGATCCCTGTTCTCGCTACAAAAGCAGAAGAAGCCAATCATTTTTGATTGGCTTTTCTTATTTTCATGAATACCTAATAACAAATTACTTCTGGAATATGGGATTTTTGAACAATTTCGTCATATTATTTAATGACAATAATAAGCCCATATCTGGTAACGTAACCATTCAAGAGCAGTATGAAACGTTCAAGCAATTGGGATTTGTTTTAAACGATGGAATAGATTTTTCTGAAGTATTGAAGTTGTGTCCTACTAACTACACTGCTAAAGAACCTCCGTATCATCACCTATATATAATTCTAGGTCAGAGTACGGAGGCAGAGCCCTGGACTCCATTCACAAATCAATGCTGGAATTTTGATATAGAGGCTATTGAAGATCATGGCTCTTATATTGATATATTGAACAATATTTCAAGAATCACAAATGGAGAACTTGTTTTTGAGAATGTGGAAGACTATGTAGATATCGATGAAGAAACAGCTTGGGTATCCTTCACTTGCAGAGGTGACAAGTATAAATGGGACTTAGTTGTTGACAATGATTGGACCGATGGGCGTCTTTTTGATAAGATACAAGAGTTAACAGTTAAGTACAACACAAAAGGGAAATTCACCTATTTTAATACGTACGGACAAGACTTTGTTCTTGGCTTTCACACACCTGAAGCACTTGACAAAATTAGGCAGGCGACCGGACTGGAAATTGTTCGGCTAAAAGCTCAAGGCCAAATTTACTAAGTGATATATCAAGGCAGCTGCAGCATACGATTCGCTGCACCTTATATGTCTTCACTCAATCTTCAAAAAATCTGGTTCGGGATTTCCTCTTCCCATTCTACGAAAGCAACCAGAAATGGTTGCTTTTTTTGGTTTAGCCCATTTTTTCATTGACACAAAACGAATACGTCCGGTGAAGCCGCAGGGTTGAACCCACAAGTGTTCGAAACCTGTTTAAAAAAGGGTAGCCCCTATGGGGCAATAACCCATTTTACCTATATAATGCTACAAACAGGTAGTCCCTATGGGACATTTTCCATGTGATGGCAGAACCGGACGTATTCGTTTTGTGTCAATTTTCGAACAGTTATAGGTTGAAACCCTGCGCTATGATAACACGCCATTACAGGGCGGAACAGTTAGGTGTATATTGGTCACAGGTTTGATCCTTGTTCTCGCTTAAAAAGCAGTCAGAAATGACTGCTTTTGTTTGGTATAGTGTGGATGGTTCAATAACTTTTGCTTGTTTTCAGATAATACGTCATTGAGTTAAAGAACGTTACTTAAAAGGTCATTCTCATGGTTATCCTCAACACATGCTGCTGTGAAACAATATGATGGCGATCAATAAACTGACACTATGCTGATGCAATATATTGCTGCGTACTTTTTCTTCTGATCAACTTAACAATTTCGAACCAAATAACGGAAGAAAAGCCAATGGTTATGCAAATGAGCAATTGTCCGGCGTTCAGTCGTTCAAACTCAAAAAAACTTGTCAATGGTTTTACAAAAAGCAGCAGGCTTACTATTGCTATTGTAATAAACAAGATGAGTGGCACCAAATTGTTTTTATATTTCATGGTTGTGCATATAGAATAATAGAATGACCGGTTTATTAAAGTAAGAAATATGTTCGCGCTTATCAGTACCGTAAAAACCATGGTTCTTGTTCCCGCTTCATCATATTTATGAGACACAGCGTACCTGTACACAAATAAGGTTCCGGCTGTGATCAACAATCCCTGCACTATGCTTACGAACAATTCCCTCCAGTTGAAAAATGTTGTTGTCAGCGCCTTGGGCTTATGCAACATGGCATTTTTCTCCATTGGTTCATTTTCGTACATAATAGAACACGTGGGGCCCATAATGATCTCGAAAAAAATAACGTGAACCGGTGAAAAAATGTTGGGGTATACCCAGCCCAGCGCCAGCGGAACGAACACAGTAAGTATTATGGGAATGTGTATTGATATGATGTATTGCACTGCTTTCTTAAGATTAGCATATATCTTCCTGCCCATAGCTACGGCATCCACCATTTTTGACAGATCATCTTCCAAAAGTATCAGCGATGCTGCTTGTTTGGCTATCTCCGTACCTTTTTTACCCATTGCCACCCCAATATGCGCCGCCTTAAGCGCCGGGCCGTCATTTACCCCGTCCCCAGTCATCGCAACGATCTCGTTGCCAGATTTAAGGGCATTGATTATCCGCAATTTGGCATCAGGGAACATACGTGTGAAAATGGCTGTTTCCTTCACACAAAGCTCCAGATCACTTTCCTGCAGCTGCATTAACTCATCGCCGGTTATGCTTTGCTCATAATTTCTGAACGCTACTTGCCGTGCAACAGCTTGGGTGGTTTCCGAATTGTCGCCTGTGATGATCTTTACCGAGATACCCGCTTCATAAAAATCATTCAACACCTTAGGGATATTCTTTTTGGGCGGGTCGTAAAAGGCTACGATGCCTTTAAACTGAAATGGCAGCTCTTGTTGCCTTTCGGGGTATTCTGCGCCAATAAAGTCAGACAAACCAACGCCCAAAACTCTGTATCCGTCTGTTGTCAATACTTTTATCGCATCATTGATCTGCTGCTTTTCGGCATCTGTTAGCCTGGCAATATCGATCAACGCTTCCGGTGCCCCTTTTGCAGCAATGATCCTTTTGCCATTACCTGATTCAAATACATGTGTCATCATTGGCGGCTTGCCGTTGAGCGGATATTCATGCACCAGCCGGCATTGCTGCCTTTCGTCTTTTAGGGTAATATTCTTGTATGCCTCGTGCAGGGCTATTTCCATAGGATCGAACGGGATCGGTTCGCTGGCCCACATAGCCAGTTCTATCAACTCTTTCTCACCGGCTTCATGCCGGTCACTTATTTGCGTTATTTTATTGGTCGACAAAACGAATATTTTAGCCAGGGTCATTTTATTTTCGGTGATCGTCCCGGTTTTATCAATGCAAATTACTGTTGCGCTGCCAAGGGTTTCAACAGTTTTCATTTGCTTAACTACAATACCTAGTTGCATCAGCCTCCACGCGCCCAGCGCCATAAATGTGGTAAATGCTACCGGAATTTCCTCTGGCAATATACTCATGGCCAATGTGAGCGACTGCAACAAACTGTTCAACAACATACGGGAATGCCAATAGTTAATTGCCCATACTATGGCAAAAACTATTGATCCTGCAATAGCCATCTTCTTTACAAAATTGGCGATCTGGATCTCTAAAGGAGTTTTCTCTTCGCTAATACCGGCTAAACTAGAGCCTATCTTCCCCAGCCTGGTTTCATTGCCAATGGCTGTTATTGTTGCAATAGCCAACCCACTTGTTACAGATGTGCCGCTATATATGAATTTGTCTTCCTTCTTATTATCCTTTTCAACGGCAAACGATTCTCCGGTAAGCACAGACTCGTTAACGGAAAAATCGTTTGAATGAGTGATTTCGCCGTCTGCAGTGATGGATGTTCCCTCCTCTACCATTAAGCTATCGCCTACCACCAGATCCTGGCTCCTGATCTCCAAAATTTTGCCATTTCTAATCACTTTGCAGCGGGGCTGCGACAAGTCCTTTAGTTTTTCCAACGCATTTTTGCTCCTGGAATACTGGTATAGCGATATGGATGTCTGAAAAATAATGGCTACAGAAAGAAAAATACCATCACCGGTTTTGCCACTTATAAAATAGATTGACGAAGCTGCCAGCAGCAAGATCATCATCGGGTCCTGCACAATGCGTTTCAGCGCTTTAAAAAAAGTATTCTCTTTTTTGTAAGCAAGTATATTTTGTCCAAATTTCTGCCTGGCTATGACAACCTGGTCATCAGTCAATCCTTTATTGTTCCAATTGCCGGTGGTCATACTCTAAGTACTATTTTGTTGTATTTCAAGCCATTCTCAATATTCGACAAGGCCGGATACGATTACTTTTGTCATGGTTTTTATTTTAAATGAACGGACTATTCTTGGTCAATGGCGATCTTTCTTCAACGTCAGGTTCCCTGTACATTTTGCTTCCGATCTCCCTGATCTCCATTTTACACTTTGATATATCCTGACGGATGAGCCCGAACAAGCTCATATAAATATTACTTACCCACACCAATGAGAAACCTGCAATCAGGTAGCCTCTCCAGTCGTTCATCACTAACTTATATCCGGTTAATAGCAGAATAAGAACCGTTATGTAATGGCTGAAACAGTATTCGCATGTAAACACATAGAAGAACTTACGCGCTAATAAGGTCTTTCCTTGCCTGCTTCTCTTTACACAATAGTCTCTTGACTCTCTGAATACCTCTTCATGTGTTACAGTCCATGCAATACAAGCAATGGGCAATGCCAATAAGAAAAGCCATACGATTTGTAAGTACATCTCCATATATTTTTTATTACCTGCGCCGGTTATAATTAGTTTGGCGACGCAATACGATTTTTAAAAGAGCCGATTTTGACTATTCACTTCTTACAGTGCCAGGTAGCCGCCATCTTTTCCATTGTTGTTCCGGTCATAAATGAACTGTCATCACAAGCAAGGAAAATGAAGCCATTGGCTATTTCTATGTCTTTACCTAATCTTTTCACTGGGGCAGGTCAATAACATGTTGCTGTACATCCGAATAATCGGTAATACCAACGCTGGGCAACCTATTACCTCATGCTTTGCGGCAACGTAGTGCGATAAAATTGCAAAGCCTACTTTCCCCAACATTGACGACATATTAACTATCACCCCTTTCTTCTGTCGGGCCATTTGAGCAAGCTCATGCTTCATACAATTGAATACACCTGTCAGATTAACATTTATTACATTCAGCCATTGCTGCCCGGTCATATCGCCAATTCTGCTTGCTTCGTGAGCAATACCTGCATTATGATCGTTATTGTTTTTGCCCTTGTTCAATTACCGCACGCTGCCTGTCAATAGCTTTTTGTTTTCTGTTCAGGCGCCTTTGGTCCCTGCGTACTACCCGCTGTCTGATGTTAATGTTGTTTTCTCTCCTGTTCAGCCTATCTCTATGTTCGTTGAGTTGCCGTTGTTCCTTGTCCAGCTTCTGCCGGGCTATCAATTCTCTTTCAGGTTGGGTTTTTGTGGGCTTTAAAGCTGTACACCCCGAACAGGCAGCCAACAGGACTATAAAAAAGTACTTTATCATTCCTATGCTCTTTTTTGAAGTGTTAGTTTACAACCGTCTTCTAACCAAGGTATGCGCGAAGCATCCAGGTCATTTTCTCGTGCTGCTTCATCAGTCCCGTGAGGAAATCAGTTGTGCCGATATCTTTAAAAGTGTCGGAAACAGGAACAAGGTCATTCCGTATGATCCTGATGATCGTCTCATGATCGTTAAGTAATGTCTGAATGATCTGCTTCTGGTTACTGAAATCATCGTCATTTTCCAACATACCGGTTACGCTGAGGAAGTTCTTAAGTGAACCCAACGCAAAATGACCAAGCGAACGAACACGTTCAGCAATATCGTCAACCATTATGTCCAAGGCTTCATACTGGCTTTGGAAGAATGTATGTAACTCCATAAACCCTGATCCCTGAATATTCCAATGGGCGTTTTTGGTTTTGGTATATAACACGTATTCATCTGCCAATAGCTTATTGAGCAGTGTCGCAACTTCTTTCAAATGGCTGTCTGATATTTCTATATTTGGTTTCATGATCCTTTCTTTTGAGTTAATATTATTGTACAAAAAACAGCGGGAGTATACTCCCGCTTGTTTGAATTAATCTATAAGTGCGTAGTCGTATTCGACCACGAGGTCGTTCACAACCATTTCGACACCCGGTGCTTTCCATGCTATACGCCCGGCCTCTTCCTTTTGATACCATGAGTCTACTATGCCGGTCAGTGTTACCCATGAACCCGAGACTTTTACAGTTATATTGGCGTCCGTCATAGACCAATTACGTGTAATGGCGTTTTCGATATCTTTCTGTTCGATTACATCCTGGGTTTCAGATTTTATCTTCAGGTTGTTAGTAACACCTTTTACGCCGGTCAAATGACGGACAGCATCTCTTGCTGCATCACGTTGAAAGTTCCAGTTGAGTTCTCCATCCAGCGTCACCCATCCATTCTCCACCTTAACCTTTACTATTTCATTAGGTACCTGGAAATTCCATTTTAAGGCGCTAACTATTTCCTTAGCAATATCACCATCACTAGTGCTACCCCAGCCACTATTGTTGATCTCAATTTTTTCAACTACTGCCTTCACGCCGGTAACGCTCTTTGCAGCATCTTCGGCTTGCGCTTTCTTGGCATAGTTATCTACACTGCCGGTTAACGTAACAACTCCCTCTTTAGCTGTTACGCCTATCTCTGCTGCATTTAGCAGGGGCTCCCACTTGATCGCATCCTGAACCTCCTTCTGTAATTCTGCATTAGTTTTCATTCTATTTTAATTTTGTTGTAACGGAATCATTACAGGTGTAAAGGTGGTGCTATTGTAAAGAGCAAGTGTTACAGGTAAGCAACTATTAGTTACACGTTTCACACTTGTTGGCTGCGCCAGCCAGTTGCATATGTTAAATAGCGAGCAGCCATTTAATAACTATGGCCTCCCGCTATTATACAGTCGTGGTCGGTTACTTTTTTTGCGTCTCGCTAAGAAAGTTTATTGCTGCAGTACTCTCTACCTGGCGTAGTTATTCAAAACCATCAATTCGTTATATATGGCACAAAACGCAGGCATGTTCCATGAATTCTTTCAGCTTCGTCTTTGGCGTAATAGGAATATAAGCTAACTTTTAGCTTTGTGGTGCTGCATTTGTTTTTATGCCTGTTTTCATTTTATTGCAACAGAAATGTCGCAAGTGTAGAGGCGATTTTTTTGGTCAAGAAACTTATATTGTGGTGGCAGTAGTTTACACCCTTCACACATTATTTTAAGCAATGAGTTGCGTGTAGCTCAATGAACGGGGAATCAGCAAAACTCCTTTTTTTTACGGAGACCTTGGCTACTATCAGCCGGGCTATCAGATAGCTAAGCGTGGATTCCGCTCCCTGGTTAAGGTTCACGTACGATGCTTCCAAACCATCATAGCAGCCTCCTGTGCAAGGGTTGTAGATAACCTGGTGCAGATTGTTGTTGCCTAAAAACCAGCTAAAGGCAATTTTGAGCTTATCTGCGTAGAACCTTCCTCCAAATGCTTCATCGAACTTTTCGAGTGCCAATATTGTGTATGCTATCTCAATAGGTTGCTCTCCACCGGCCGATCGATGACTATGTTTATTTTCTCTTTTTAGCCAGCCTTTGTTGGAGATCGCTGTTAGTTGTTTATTGCTGAAGGTTTTCGACAGCAGGAAGTTAAACGAGGATATAGCGATCGTACTGTATTCCTTATTGCCGGTGGCTAACCATGCACATAATAGTGCTTCTGCCAATACGCTGTTTCCATACGTCAGGTAGCTTTCGAACCAGTACCAATGATCGCTCGCTTCGTGCCGGTACATCTGTACCAGCCGGTTGGCAAAGACTATGATCAATGCTTTGATAGTATAATCTGCTGCCGTTTTATTGTAGTAGTACAGTCCCTTCAGGATAAACGCCATCGCTCTTGTGGAATATATGCTAATTATTTGGGGCAGTGTTTTCAGCAGGATTATTTCAGCTTTTTGTACAAGGTCATACGGCATTATTTCGGCCATTGATACGAGGTAGCCAACTGCCCATACCGCCCTGCCATTAGCATCGGCAAGGTTAGCTTGCTCGTTCTGAGGGATAAATTGCCTGGCATCATCTACGTAGTTGAGGAACTTTCCGTTCTGCTGCTGGCAATGTTTTATGAATGCGAGGTAACGAGCGATGTAGGTAAGGGAATCGAGGTCTTTAGATAGTTCGAAGTATTGGCACATGACAATCATAGCCCGCGCATTGTCATCTAATGTGTAGCCTGATGAAATGTCTGGTTGATTCAGTTGTGAAAACTGAATCATGCCAAATGTGGTGGTCATTCTTTTCAGGTGATCTAAATTCATTTCGGGAATACTGTAGTTTAGTTCAATATAGCTTGTAGCAGTTTTTTCAAATAGCCGGGCATGTGCTATAGCAGCATTCGGCCAGGCGGTTGAGGCCATCCGATGCAGGCCATTCGAGATCATCTTATTTCTTTTTTGTTCGTCGGCTAGCAGCAGGTTTACCGCATTGGCGAGTTGAGCTGAACTATTAAAATCTATAATGATGCCCGTGTCATTATCCAGTACTTCGCGTGCATGTGGAATTGGGGTGGAAATGACCGGACAGCCGCAGCTAATAGCGTATGAGAAAGTACCACTTACTGCCTGGTGCGGGTCTTTGGATGTAAACAGATAGATGTCTGTGAGCTGAAGATATTCCAGCAATACGGGCAATGTAAGAAATTCGTTAATGAAGCGTACATGGTTGGTCATGTGTAGCGCCTTCACTTTTTCAGTCAATATTTCCCGGTAGATCTCTCCTTCATTTTTGACGATCGCGGGATGTGTTTTACCGATGACAAGAAACAATACGGTTGGATCTTTCTTTACAATTTGAGGTAGTGCATCAAGTGTGGTTTCAATGCTTTTTCCTGAGCTGAGTAAACCGAATGTAGCCAGTACTTTTCTTCCCTCCAGGTTGTATTTGGCTTTAAGCAGTTGCTTGTCGGTATGAGGGACAAGGTGTGTGCCGTGAGGGATAACTGAAATTTTGTCGGCAGCGATATCGTATTCGTTAATTAGAATGTTTGCAGATGATCTCGTCATAACAATGATGCCCGTTGCGGCCGCTGCAATATGTACTACTTTGCTGCGCAGGTGTTCGTCTGGGTTTGGCAAAATGGTATGAAACACAATTATCACGGGTTTGGCCAGTTGATGCAGGAACTCTTGAAATTTCACTTCATTGTTTCGGAAAAGTCCGAATTCATGTTGCACCAATACAACCTTAATGGTAGCGTCGTTGTTTATCTTTTGGGCAATCTTATTGAATTGCCGCGGATCGTCGGTATTGAGGGTATATTTAACATCATTGTTGTAGGTGTGTTGTCCGGTGTCCGATTCAAGCGCACAAACCATTAGTCTGAAGGAATTGTTGAACCCTTCGGTTAGTGCCCGAATCAAGTCCTGTGAATAGGTTGCTATTCCGCACTCCCGAGGTGGATAGGTGGTGATGAAAAGGATCTCGGGCAAGCTGTTCTGAGCACGTGTATCCATCGCTTGCTTGTGTGGGCTATTCTTCCAGGGCACGTTAAGACGGCTCTTAAACACATTTTTTGTTTCACGGTCCATTTTACAGTCGGTTTGTCAATAGTTCGTTAATTAATTGTTGTAGGTTCACCGATGTACAGGCAATCTGTTCGTCGGCCGCGCCATAATAGATATACAAGTTGTCAGTATGAACGATAGAACCAGTGGGAAAACATACATTGTTCACCTCACCAACCTGCTCCCAGCTATAGTCGGGTTGAAATAGTGGATACGGAAGCCGGGCAATTTCTTTTTCGGGGTTTTCCAGATCCAGCAGTGCCGCACATGCTGAGTAGACATACCCATCTATGGTATCATGCACACCATGATAGATCAACAGCCAGCCTGCATCGGTTCTTATAGGAGGGCATCCTCCGCCTATGTAACTCACTTCATGATCGTACTTTGCAGTCAGAACAATATGCTCCTCGAAATGTTGAAAATAGTTGTTCCAGAATTCTGGCGTCAGTTCCGTCAGGTCGGTTACAGAAGCAATTTGAATGTCGGGTTTTATTCTGTGTATGAAATACATTTTCCCATTTATCCTGCCGGGGAAGAAAATTACATTCTTGTCCCAGATCACTACTTTTGTACCGTCTTTTTCAGCAAGATCGCCGTTTTCATTATAACGCATGTATTTTTCATTGACCGCGCAGTTGGGGCCGACAAGGCGATTGAAGTCCTCGTAGCTGATCCGGGGTGCGATCACTCCCTTTTTGTCGAAATGAACGAGGTCAGAAGATAGTGCGAGCGCCCCTAATGCGTTGACGCCATCATAGGCCGTGTAGGTAAGAAAATATACCTCATCGATCAAGGTGATACGCGGATCTTCAATGCCGTGCGATTCATACTTGAATTCCGGAACAAGTATCGGCGTGTCGTGGCGCTCTGCCACTACCAGCGGCCCTTTCAACATGCAATAACCAATACTGGAAAAGTTACCCTTACGTACCGCCCGGTAAAAAAGATGTATGAATGCCCCTTCGCTGATTGCTGCCGGGTTGAGAACACCTTCGCTTTCGAAATTGAATCCTGTCTTTTCCAATAATACTCCCTCTTTCTTTACCGCCAGCATCTTATTGTTTTGATTTGTTTATGAAACTGAATTGCCTCGCATTTCGCTGAGGTTGTTGTTTTTGTGATGTGGGCGTTCGTATTCAGCGATGCGCTTTATAGCTCATGCACTTGTTACGCGCTATGTAATAGGCGCAGGGATATAGTCCCTGTGTGTAGGGTACCTGTCGCTATCTATCATTTTATGACGGCAACCGGCTGTGCTGCTGTATCTGATTTTATTGTCCGGTTAACAGCCACGAATCATGAATTTCTAAGGCCATCCATCTACTTATTGGTATTTTGTTTGTTTCAATGCCTGTGCATGGTGCTTAGCATCATCGCTAAGAAATTCGCCCGCTATGGCAGAATGCCCGTAAGCAAGAATAGTATTGTGTGCCGCCTTATCATGGTGCCCATCTTCATGATGTTTTGCAGCTTTCAAATGGCGATTCGCTGCCGCTATATGGTGTGCTGCCGCCTTTTTATGGTTTTCAATATTGTTAGCATCGGCTGCATTAACTGTGCTGTAATGGCTGACAATTGAAGATCTTTGTTTTTCTTTCTGTTCGTTTTTCATGATCATCTATTTTAGTTCACTAGTTCCTTTTCGGTATTGATAAAAAACTTATTGAGGGGTTAAAAACATCTTGTGCGCCATTTCTTTATCATGTCCGTAAATGTCATCGGCAAAATGTAACCCACCTTTATTATCAACCCATGCCGTGTAGTACGTAATAATTACTGGCACAGGCTCTTTTAGCCTTACAAACTGCTCCTTCCCACTATTCATAGCAGCATTGATCTTTTCTTCGGGCCATTCACTTGAATTGCGCAAAAGGTAGTGCGCCATTTTGGACGCATCACTCAATCTTATACAGCCGTGACTTAGGTCTCTTTCGCTTCGGGAAAAGAAGCCCTTTTCGGGCGTATCGTGCATGTAGATGTTGAAACTATTTGGGAACAAAAACTTGACTTTGCCAAGCGCATTTCTCTTTCCCGGACGTTGGCGAACAGCAACGGAACCACCGTCTTTGCCGGTAATTTCCATGTTTCGTTTCTTAAGGTAATTTTTATCTCGCCTAAGTCCGGGTACGACCTCTTTTTTCACTATACTGGGTGGAATGTTCCAATAAGGGCTAAATACAACCTGGTTCAAATTGCCAGAAAACATCGTTGTGTTATGTCCTTCACGGCCTACCACTACATCCATCTGGAACACAATATTCTTACCGCTGTCTACATACACTTCAAATTCAGGAATATTTACAACGATCAGCTCTCCTTCTGGTTGAACCGGCAACCATCGCATTCTTTGCATATTGATAAGCAATTGTTGCACTCTTGCCAGCGCTGAAATGTTTAGATCATTGACCAGGTCTTTAGTTATTACTCCGGTAGCTTTGTATCCATGACTTAACTGGTAGACCTTTACAGCACGCTCTAATCCTGTATCGAATAGTTGGGTAGTATCCTTGCCCGCGAGTTCCCCAGTTGCCTGTAATCGTCTTTTAACCAGCAAGATCGCGGGCGCATTAATACCTATCCTGTAATTCCCTTTGCTGGCCGGGATCACCTGCCAGCCTCCATTTTTCGCAATTATACTATATTGCTGTAGTGGTATTTTTAATAGCCGATAAGATTCATTTAAAGCCGAAAATGTATTATTAACGGTATTGGTGGCCAATACGGAATCGGCAAGGGCAATAATGTCCTTTCTTTTCGCAGGAATATATGTGCCGAGAGCTGTTTCGCTAATACCCATTTTAGTATAATGCTTTAACGCATACAGGATAAATCTTTCAGTTATCTGCAGTTCTGTTTTTCTGATAGAGGGATCATTCTCGTCAACTGTTTTGTCGGTCTCTGCACGCAATCTGTCGAAGCGGGTCTCCAATGATTTGTTGAATATATCAGCGTCATTTTCAGAAGAGTACAAGCTTCTGAAACTAAACGCCTGCTCAATTAATCCGCTACTGGAAAACCATGCGAACTCAAAATTTCTAGCGTTATAGAAACTACGAATAGCTTCAGATATAGTGTCATTTAACCTTTCGGCCAGGATATATTTTTCAATGGATGCGCTATCTAAAAAAACGTCATTGAATGAATTCTGCTTGTTAATACTATTGTCTCTTGATATTCTTATTTGCTTAATTGGCAAACTCTTATTTGTTGCTGAAGCCTTGCTATTATCATCGCAACTGACTAGAGTAAGTGTGGTAATTAGCAACAAAGTCTTTAGTTTCTGAAACATTATATTTAGGTACTAGTATTTTGGGGTGATCCGGTCGAAATAGAATTGTTGTTGGCTGTTGCACGGAATTATTATATCTGCGCTTTTTTCGGAGATGCCTTTATGGCCCATTCTACTACTTGTATATAAACAGCGTAAACTAAAGCCTCATGCTCTGGAGCACGAGAGATAGCTTTGATTATTTTCCTTTCATCTACAGCACCTTCAAGGTTTATGGGGAATATTACCGGCAGCACCCTTTCCTTATCTTTATCACTCCTGTCAACCTTAACTTCGAACCCTTCCTGCATCTCGAACTTCGTACCACTACTTTTTTCTATTGTTTGCACTAGTTTAAGGAGGCGCTTAAGTAGTAATGCCCTTAACACCTGTTTATGCTTAGGCCCGTGGTTGATGATCTGGTCACCAACCCTTTTTCTTTCTTTGTCACCAAGAAATAACATGTCAATTATTTTCTCAGGGCTACCTACCAATTTCGCTCCTTCGCCTTGTTCATCTTTTGATTGGTCTTTAGACATTTCAGATGTTAGATTTTAGATGCGAATGAATTTTCACAATAGGTAAAGTTAGTTTTAGAACCTGCAGCGGGAGTTATAACAATTAGGGTATTCGTTACATCATTCACACATTTTAAGAGTTGTCGAATTTGAATTAGCGAAGGTTTTCCGTGCGTAAACAGAATTGAAATTCTTGCAGGGAAACCTGCTTATAGGGTTGGTTTATAATAGCCAATAATTGCCTTAAAGATTCTGTAAGTTCGGAGTACTTTCCCTTTTGTAAGAAGTATTGCGCGCCGCACTCATAAGTTTTTACAATATAATCCTGTCCAACCGAGTTCGAATACATCACTATTGGAATACTTTTCAGGTCTTCGTGTTGTTTGATCTCCTGCAAACATTCTATTCCATCTTTTCGTGGCATCATTATGTCAAGGAAAATAATGTCTGGTTTATCATTCATTGATTTAACGAGATATTCTAAGAGGTATACACCATCTGAAAGCACATTAATTTGGGTAATGAATGGTAATTCTCTTATAGCAGTTTTAAAAAATTGTTGTTCATCTACATCATCGTCAGCCAGAACAATATTTATTGTTGCTGGATTGTGGTGAGAGCTAGGTACTAGTCTATTTTCCATGGCTCGAAAATTATTATCTGCATAACTGCTTTTTCCATTTTGCATGGCTACATTTTTTTTAGTAAGAAATCATTGACAATCAGGGGAGGTGAGCTTAATATTATGCGCTATAATAAGATGCAATATTCCAAAACGAAGGCTATCAATCATTACAAACAAAGTGCTATTTCTTATAGATTTCACACATCTAAAAGTAGATCTGTCGTTGGCAACAACCGATTGTGTCACCGCCACATTTTGCAATACAGCTTATTATTCCTGCCGCGACGAATTGATCATGATTTGTTCCTTTTTTATGACGACCTTTATTTAAGCGACGGGCTATCTACCAACAGTTCTTTTCATATTCTTAACGCTGGCGAATGAAAATTTATATTAAAAACATGGTTTGCATCCGCTGTAAAATGGTAGTAAAATCTGAGCTCGAAAAACTGAGTATATCGCATGGATGTGTCGAACTTGGTGAAGTAACGATAAATGAGTCCATTACAAGTGATAAACTTGATTTGCTGAAAAATGCACTGTCTGTGTTCGGCCTTGAGTTAATGGATGACAAAAAGAGCGTTCTTATTCAAAAAATCAAGAACATTATAATTGAGTTGATCCATTACTCAGATGAGCCGCTGACAGTTAATTTTTCGACATTCCTAAATGAAAAGCTACATTATGATTATACATACATGGCAAATTTGTTTTCTGAAGTACAGGGCACAACAATCGGACATTTCATCATCATCCACAAAATAGAACGGGTAAAAGAACTGTTGGTTTATAATGAACTTAACCTCACTGAGATTGCCTATTTGATGCATTATAGCAGTGTTGCACACCTTTCTTCACAATTTAAAAAAGTTACGGGCCTTACACCTACACATTTCAAACGACTCAAAGACAGAAGGAGATCTGCATTAGACGATATGTGACAAAACATCAATTTCACACATCGGCAGAATGGTGGCAATGCTATAGCTACGTTGCTATACTAAGGTTGATCTGTGTTGGAGTTTGGAAATAGAGTTGATTTTAAAAGTTGAACTTAAAAAGTAATTGAAACCGCCATGAATGATAAACAGAAAGTAGACGCATTTATTAAAGGTGAGCTGGACAAGGCTAACCCATATATAATTGTTGAGATCATAGAATACGTCCCTAATTCAGTCGTAAGCAAAACAATAATTAGAAAGTCCACTGGCAATATCAGCGTAATGTCTTTTGATACTGGAGAAGGATTAGCCGAAAAGATATCTCCTTTCGACAGTTTCGCGCAAATAATAGAAGGGAAGGCGGAGATAGTAATCAATAAAGTGAGTCATCTTCTGGAGACGGGAATGGGGATAATTATCCCCGCGCATGCCTCAAATTATATAAAACAGGATGGTAGATTCAAGATGATCCTGACCATTATTAAAAGTGGTTATGAGGAATGATCTACAATCGTGTACGCTACCAATAACGTTATCGCTGTCTGGTAGATCAGGATAGATGAAAAAATGAGTTTGTGCCGGATGGTAGTGTATAAAACGGGTGTGCTCGCAATTTTACACATGCTACTTTAGTCACGAACCAAGGTGACAGACGGCATTTTCTTAAGAAGGGGCCGACCTTTTTGGTCAGCCCCAAAGAATCACTTAGTATTTAATGCATGTTGTTTCGCATCTTCTTGCTGATGATCTTCTGCAATTAGCGCATGACCAGCCGCAAGTACTGTACTTGCATGTGCTTTATCATGATGGCCGTCTTCATGATGTTTTGCAGCATTGATATGATGCCTGGCAGCTTCCTGGTGATGTGCAGCGGCCTGCTTGTGGTTTTCAACGCCTTTTCTAATATCCATAGCGTTTGGCTGCTTTACTTCGTCGGTTGCTTCTCCTTGATTCTTCGTTACCGTTGACATTGTATTTGATTTTATTTGTGATGGAATGATCACAGTACAAAGTTGGCAGCTTATATCAACTAAGTCTTACACAAACGGGGGAGATAGTTACATCATTCACACATCTTCATAGACTGAGCAATTTTCCAACTGAGCCTCGTCGGAATAGTGGATCATTTCGATAATAACTGCCTTTATTTAATCAATAGTAATGCTCTTTTTGCTTTCCGGCAATTATAGTCCAAGTAGTAGCAGATTCTCCTTAAGTTGTTTTCTCTTGTGGCAATAAAAATGGGCCATTGCAATAAAAGACGACTAAATTCATGTATGCATAACATCGTAAGTCTTTATCGGCGATGTTTAGTTTAATCAGACCGGGATACGGAATTTTTTAATTTCAGCATTGATGCAGCCTCGTAAATTTTTACCAGATCATCCCATATCTGGTTCGACATTTCCCTTGTCCGCTCTACTCAAACCCACCATTCTGGTGGGTTTTTTTATGCCTTGCAGTCGGGCTCGCTAACGATATTGGTCACAGGTTCGATCCCTGTTCTCGCTACGAAAGCAACCAGAAATGGTGGGTTTTTTTATGCCCTGCAGTCGGGCTCGCTAACGATGTTGCTCACAGGTTCGATCCCTGTTCTCGCTACAAAAGCGGTCAGAAATGGTTGCTTTTTTGTTTTTAATGCGTCTGTTCATTGGCACAAAACGAATACGTCCGCTGAAGCCGCAGGGTTGAAATCCTGCGCTATGATAACCCGCCCTTTCAGGGCGGAACAGTTAGTTGTATATCCCAAATGAATACGTGCCGATGGTTTTTGGTGGGAACCAACAACGGCGCACAGTAAGCCTGTTTGTATGGGCGTTACAAACGCCGCGCCGGTAGATCCTCGTTGCAAACGAGAACCAGTAGTGTGGTTTTATGTGCAAAAAGAATACGTCCGCTGAAGCCGCAGGGTTGAAACCCTGCGCTATGATAGCCCGCCCTTTCAGGGCGGAACAGTTAGTTGTAAATCTAAAATGAATACGTCCCGATGGTTGTTGGTGGGAACACCAACAACGGCGCACAGTAAGCCTATTTGTATGGGCGTTACAAACGCCGTGCCGGTAGATCCTCGTTATAAACGAGGACCAGTAGTGTGGTTGTACGTACAAAACGAATGCGTCCGCTGAAGCCGCAGGTTTGAAACCCTGCTCTATGATAACCCGCCCTTACCTGCCAAAGGCAGACAGGCAGGGCGGAACAGTTAGTTGTTTATCCAGAATAAATACGACCCGATGGTTGTTGGTGGGGAGACCGACAATGGGGCAGTTTTTAAGCGTAGCAAGGTTATAGGCCAAAGCAATAGCCGATTAACTTTTTTTAGCATTTCGTTGTTTGCTTTTTGAGATACTTTTGGTGCCTAAATCAGCACTACAATGGCCGATAAACTGGTATCCATTGATCCTTCCAATGGCAAAAAGATAGCTTCCTATACTATACATAACGATAAGAAAGTAGACACCGCACTGCAAACAGCCGAAACGACATTTGAGGCCTGGAAAAGGCTGAGCTACGAGAAGCGCGGCAAGGTGCTGAAAAATATAGCCAAGCAACTGCGCAAAGAGAAAGAGCAACTGGCGGTGCTGTGTACCCGGGAGATGGGTAAGCCCCTGCAGCAGGGCAGGGAAGAGGTAGAAAAGTGCGCTACTACCCTGGAGTATTATGCTGATAATGGTGCTAGTTTCCTGGCCGATGAGGTGGTAGCTACCGAGGCTACCAAGAGCTATGTAACGTACAGGCCGCTGGGTGCGGTGCTGGCCATCATGCCGTGGAATTTTCCGTACTGGCAGGTGTTTCGCGCGTTTGGTCCGGCAGCTATGGCCGGTAATGTAATGGTGTTGAAACATGCATCGAATGTGAGTGGCTGTGCTGTAGCAATAGAGGAGCTGGTGTTGCGGGCGGGAGCGCCTGCGGGTCTGCTGCAGACATTGCTGGTGCCCTCATCGCGCATAGAAAAGATAATAGAACATAAGGCGATAGCGGCAGTAACGCTTACGGGCAGTACGGCGGCAGGACGCAAGGTGGCAGAGGCTGCCGGCCGCAACCTGAAGAAGCAGGTGCTGGAGCTGGGCGGCAGTGATGCCTACGTGGTAATGGACGATGTGGACATAGATGCGGCAGCTAAAATATGCGTGGATGGCAGGCTGAAGAACAGTGGCCAGAGCTGCGTAGCGGCCAAACGTTTTATTGTGACCAAAAAGATAAAGGCGCGCTTTGAAGCGGCGATGGCTGAGAAAATGGAAGCATCGGTATGGGGCGACCCTATGGATGCCAAAACCATTGTTGGCCCTATGGCCCGCCACGATCTGCGCGACCAGCTGCATGAGCAGGTGACCAAGAGCATAGAGATGGGTGCGAAGCTGCTGTGTGGCGGGTACATACCTAAAAGCAAGGGTGCATATTACCCCACAACGGTGCTTACCAATGTGGTAAAGGGTATGCCGGCCTACGACGAAGAACTGTTTGGACCTGTGGCTGCTATTATAGAAGCTGCTAACGAAAAGGATGCCCTGCGCATAGCCAACGACAGTGAGTATGGACTTGGTGGTGCCATAATAGCTAAGAATGTAGCCAGGGCAGAAAAGCTGGCGGTAGAGGAGATGGACGCAGGTAATGTGTTCATTAATGATTTTGTACACTCTGATGCGCGCCTGCCATTCGGCGGGATCAAGAATAGCGGCTATGGGCGTGAGATAGGCAGGCACGGGATACACGAGTTTGTGAATGCGAAAACTATTTATATCAAGTAACCGTTTATAGTAGGGCCGGCGGCATACAATTTATGCAGGGGCAGATGATATGAACAGGATAAAATTGCTATTTTGGGCTGCCGTATCAGTTACGGCAGCTATTGGTTTTATATTGCAGTCGTTTCATACACTACCGGTGAAAAAAGACAAACATATGTATACATATCTTGCATTAGGCGATTCATATACTATAGGTGAGCAGGTGCCATCTGCCGATAATTTTCCGCACCAGACCGTTGCGTTGCTGCGTAAGAAGCAGGTGGACGTGGCCGACCCGATGATCATAGCCACCACCGGCTGGACCACAGACGAGCTGGCCAACTCTATAATGGAGCACAATGTAAAGGAGACCTTTTCGGTAGTGTCTTTGCTGATTGGGGTGAATAACCAATACCGGGGCCGCAGTGTGGAGAACTATCGCCAGGAGTTTGAACAGTTACTGAACAAGGCCGTAGCCTTTGCCCACGACAAGCCGGAGCGTGTGTTCGTGCTGTCAACGCCCGACTGGGGGGTGACGCCGTTTGCAGAGGGGAAAGACCGTGAGCAGATAGCCAGGGAGATAGATGCCTACAATGCTGCTGAGCGGGAGATAACGCTTGCGCACCGATGCCATTACATAGAAATAACGGAAAGCACGCGTAAGAATGGCACCAAAGCGGACTACCTGGTAGAGGATGCGTTGCATCCGTCGGGTAAGGAGTATGCCGTATGGGCGGAGCGGCTGGCGGATGCAGTGGAAAAGGAGTTGAAAAAGTAAACCTATGACACTGGACAAACTGCGCGAGATATGCATGAACTTTCCCGGTGCCACAGAGGGCATAAAGTGGGAAGACCATATTTGTTTTATGGTTGGGGAGAAGATGTTTTGCGTGACGGGTGATGAAGGTGGCGCATCGCTGAAGGTGACGCCGGACGAGTTTGAAGAGCTGACGGAACGGGACGGGATAAGTCCGCAGGCATACATGGCCCGGAACAAATGGATACGGATAGAAGCGACCGCCAAACTGAAGCCAAAGGAGTGGGCGCACTACCTGCGGCAGTCGTACGAACTGGTAGCGGCAAAGCTGCCTAAAAAGGTTCGGGCGGCACTACACTAATGCCGGAATAATGCAATGTGGAAATTGTTGATAAGGGCCTTTTGAAATATACCCTTATTACATTACATTTGACCAAAGAATACTTATGAAGCGCGTATTTTCACTCTTTTTCTGTGCCCTTTCTGCT
>CANGNA010000056.1 GCA_947455215.1 Chitinophagaceae bacterium | reverse complement strand
TAATAATACCGGCCAATAATAATCCTTTCAGTTTATCAAGGGTCAGTTTCATGAATATATCCTGCTGTTGTTTTACTTGTCTATAATACATGATCAGAGCACTCCCTCCAGGTCGCTTATCACTTTCACGGCATCATCGTAGGTGGCAGCCATCCTGTTCTCGCTGCCCGGCGCATACAATGCTGTTTCACAATCATTGATCACCGCTTCGAAACGCACCTGTATATGCTGTGGTACTTTACGCCCGTTCAGCGCAGCAACCGCAGCCTCGCGCGATAAAGCCGACAATGGTATCCTGAGCTTGTCGCTAAGGTACAACCATATTGCCTTAGATACCTCTTCGTAGAATGGTCCTTTTTTATTTTCCTGCAACAACTTCCTGGCTGTTACCAGGCGCTGCAATGCTATTTTGTTAGCCTTCTTATGCCTGATCAGCGATCTGTCGCCCGATTCCTCATCGCTTTTCTTCTTCCACACCAGCACCCCGGTAAATGCCAGCAACGGCAATATATATAAAGACCAGTACCCCGGCGACCTCATATACACCGATGTGGTAGCCGCAAGGTTCAGCACATCTCCTGCAGCATTAGCATGAATATCTTTTATAGCCAGCGGCGTTTCTGCCCTCTTTGCCGGGTTATAATGCTTCCCTGGCTTTACTGATATTTTAATAGGATCGGTATGCAGCGTAGTGTAGGTACCCGACTGCGGATTGAAATAGGTAAACGCTATAGATGGTATTTCGTAGTCGCCAACCACCTGCGGTGTTATGGCGTAATTGATGATCTTGGAACCGCTGATGGTAGTACTGCGCCCGGTAATGGTGTCCGTCACCACGGGGTCGTAGGTATTGATGCCGTTGGGCAATACAAGCTTTGGTGCTTCTATCAGCTTAAAGTTACCGCTACCGGCAATGGTGAGTGTGAACGTAGCCACATCGTCGGTCGTCAGTTCCTTTTTATCCAGTTTGGCAGCTATGGAGAACTGGCCCACGGCACCGCCATAATTATCGGGCTTGCCCTTATCGGGCACAGGGAGCACAGTTATTTTCACAGGGCTGCTCTTCAATTCCACCGGAACATCGCGGTAGGCTATTGTATTGAAGATGGCATTATTGAAGAACGGATCGTTCATCATCAGCGTACCCGCGCCAAACGGATCGTTGAACAGGTCGGCCGCGCGGCGCTTTACCTGCTGTACTATACGTGCTACGCCTTTAGCTTCGGCAGGGTCAAGCTCCAGCGTACCTGCCTGCTGCGGGAACAGCGCCGATTTCTTCAGCAGGAACACCTGGTATTTCTTGCCATCTACTATTTCTTCCTGTGGCTTTGGCTGCTGCGGTATCTCGAAGTCTTGTGTCCAGAAACCGTCGAGTGCAGGCAGCTTGGTAATGTTGGCCTGCATAGGTATGCGGGAATACAACTTATAGCTGGTGGTGATCTGCTCACCCACATGCACCTTGCTCTTATCTACGGTTACCCTGATGAAAAGATCTTTTTTGAGTTCAGCCTGGTTCACCGGCGGATCGGTCTGGGCAACGCCGGGCCTGCCGGGCTGGGCCTGCTGCTGCGGCATAGCACCACCGCGCGCCATCTGCTGCATCTGTTGCATACGCTGTATCTGGGCCTGCCTCATCTGCTGCAGCTGCGCCAGCTGTTGCTGCACCATGGCAAACGGATCACCCTCATCGTCGTCGCCAAACATGTTCTGCTGACCATGCTGCTGCGGCTGCGGCTTTGGCGCCAGCGACCCCGGCACCACTTCTATGGTCACAGGATTACTTTGGTAGGTGTGGCCACTGGCATCACGCGCTACTGCAGGAGGTAACGTAAGTTTACCCTCGTGAGTAGGAACGATGATATAAGTAAGCGTAACGCTGTTGTTGACCACCCCATTGATATTAGACGAAGACTGGAACTGGAAGGGGCCCTCCACCCGCCTGAAATCGCCAAAGTTGGCCTGCCTTAATTCTACCAACCTGGGCACATTACTAATGGTCACCTTGAATTCAGCCTGGTCTTTGATACCCATCCGGGCAGGCGCTGCGGAAATAAATGCTACAGTCTGCGCCAAGGTATGGCACCATCCACCGACCAAGGCCAGAAGGATTATGCTATAACGCCACATATGTATAACGAATTTCATATTCAGGTATGCACAAAATTAATTTTTTGCGCCTGCTATGCATTCCGGGGGTGGTTAAACCTACGTTAAAACAAACAAATTATAAGTCGCCTTTAACAGGACGCATAACGATCGTCTCAATATTTGCCTGTGGCGATAAATTTGCCGCTGCCCATATCATTTTGGCTACATCTGTAGCGGTCATGATACGTTCTTCCGTTACCCCGCTCCCTTCCCACGAAGGTGTGTAGGTAGCGCCCGGGCACACAGCAGTCACTTTTACATCGTATGGCTTCAGCTCCTCGCGCAGGTTTTCAGAGAAGCCGAGCAATGCGTATTTACTGATGCTGTAGGAACCTCCATTGGGGTATGCCTTCAGGCTGGCCACTGAGCACATATTAAATATGTGGCCCGCACGTGCCTGCTTCATGGCCGGGGCCAGTCCTCGCGTTAGGTGGTACGCGCTATAAAGATTCACTCCTATCAGCTGCTCCAGGCGGCCATCAGGTTCATCGCATATATCACCCGGCTGAAAAGCCCCTGCGTTGTTCACCAGTATATCTATCGTCCCCATCTGCTCCTGCACATAGGCGGCAAAAGCATGTGTTTGTTGTTTGTCGGCAAGGTCGGCCGCATAGATCATTACCGTGGCACCCGGGTAGGTAGCCGTCCATTCTTCCTGTAGTTCCTCCAGCTTCACTTTATTACGGGCACACGCCATTACTGTACATCCCTGTGAGAGCAGCTGCTCTGCTATCGCTTTTCCTATCCCTTGTGTAGCCCCGGTAACAACGGCTTTGCGCATAAAAAATGATTTGCGGGTAATTTACATTGATTTTGCCAAACGCTATATATAGCATTAATCTGCATCTTGCCAGTATCAGGTGTTTTACACTATTTTCGCCATCCGGGTATGATAAATATTAACAGCGTTTGGATATTATTGGTGTGCTGCTGCTCCTTTTTAAAGGCGCAGGCACAGACAGATTCCAACACCTGGACACCACCACCCGCCCCCGCCTACAGCTTCATTAAACCATCGGAGAATAGTCTAAGCGCCACCAGGCAACTCGACTCTGTATTTTATAAACTACAGAATATCCGCAGAACACACAGCGGCAGGCTCAACATCATCCATATTGGCGACTCCCACATCCAGGCCGATGGCATGACCAGCGTGGTGCGAGAAGGGATGCAATCATTCTTCGGCGATGCAGGACGTGGACTGGTATTCCCCTACCAGTTGGCAGGTTCCAATGCGCCGCTCGATATCCGTTCAACATCCAATACCTCGTGGAAAAGCAACAGGCTCACCTTCCCCGACAAGCCTATAGCAACAGGCATCAGCGGCTATGGCATACACGCCAACAGCCAGTCGGCCACCGTTACCATAGGCCTTAAAGATATGGAAGGCCGCCAGGAGCGTTTTAACCGCATGGTGTTTTTCCTTTGCAACGAAAGTGTGTGCTACCAACTGTCAGACAGCGGCATGTCGGCACCGGTAACCTTTTATACCCAGCGCAACGCCAACAACAATAGCGTAGTGGTGAATACAGACGACCTGATAACAGGCTTCCGCCTGGCCAGGGTAAATGCCCCGGAAAATGCCGATTATAGTTTTTACGGGGTATCGCTGGAAAAGCGCGACACCCCGGGCGTATTATATCATTCCATAGGTGTTAACGGTGCCCGCTACGACCAATATGTGCAAAACGATCTGTTCTGGGATCAGCTAAAAGAACTGAACGGCGATCTGTTCATTATTTCTCTGGGCACTAACGAGGCACAGACACCCGCGCTTAATCAGCAGGCATTCACCGCCAACTGCGCTGCTTTTGTGCAGATGATACATAAGATCGCCCCGCATGCAGCTATCATCATCACTACCCCTCCGGGATCGTACTACAGGATGAAGAAGCCGAACAAATCGGTAGAAAGCGTGGCCGCTGCATTGGACAACTATTGCGCTGCGTCGAATATAACTTGCTGGGACCTGTTCAAGATAAGCAGCGGGATGCCCGGCACTATAAGCTGGAAGAAAACAGGCTTGCTCGGGCACGACCTGGTGCACTTCAGCAGCGCAGGCTACAAACTGCAGGGAGCGCTGTTGCTCAATGCGCTTGCAAAAGGATATAACCAATACATAAAACTGCACCCGTATAAAGTTGCTGTTGTTAAGCCCACACCTAAACCGGAGATCAAAGCACAGAAGGTACAAACGGAGGTACAGAAAGCTAACTACGTGCGCCCGGCCGCAAAAATACAGCCGACACCACAACCGCAAAAACCGGCCGCAGCCCCTGTTCCTGCACCGGCAACTGAGCCGGCCACACGCCCCGGCAGCCACATCAAAGTGGAGTACTCAGACAAATAAGCCACTTTTACCTGTATAGTATTTGTAATAAATTGTAAATTTGACATTCATCATCTATTTGAAATGAAAAAACTATCATTACTATTCTGTGCCGCAGTGGTTGCTATGTCGGCATGTAAAGAAGTGGGGCCTAATATCATCCTTACTGCACCACCTGTAGCTGCCGACAAAATAGACACTACCTATGTATTGGCCGCAGGTTCCATACCTTCCGCCGACCCGCACAATATTCTTGTTGAGGAATTTACCGGCGCTTCCTGCTCCAATTGCCCGGATGCGCACGAGATTTTACACAAACTGGACAGCACATACCCGGGCAGGTTAAATATCATAGCCCTGCACGACTCATTATCTACGCTGACGGTTCCACCTTCCGGCGCGCTTTACGATTTCCGCGTCCCACTTGCCTGGCAGATAGCTGTGCAGGTCTTCAATTCCTCACATACGCTGCCTTGCGGCGGTGTAGACAGGCTGCCGATTGGCGACGCTTCTGTATTTGGCAGCGATTACCTTACCGCACGTAATATCTGGAACTCAACTATACCGGGATTATTGAGTGTGAACGACAGCCTTAACATCAGGCTGACCAGCAATTATAACGCAACCACGCGCAAAGATTCCGTGACTATGACCGTCACTTACCTGCACCCGGTAAGCGTGCCGCAGAACTTCACCATAGCGCTGATAGAAGATAGCATAATAGACATACAGGAATTCCCCGGCTACAACGATCCTGCATACCACTTTGATGCGGTTTTCCGCACTACTGCCAGCAAAACAACGACCGGCGATCCCCTGCTGCCAACTATGGCCACCAAAGAAGCAGGCCGCGTATACCAGGTTTCTTACAAAATACCTGTAGATGCTGCCTGGAAGCCTGAACATTGCCGCCTGGTCGCATTTGTACACGGCGGTAGCGCATCAAACGGAGTAAGGGTTTATCAGTCTGCACAAACTAAGGTTATCCCTTAATTTTCATATTGTTTACATAATTGACGGCGGCCGTTCTTTCGCAAGAACGGCCGCTTATTATTTTATCCTACCGGTAGCAGATCTCTTAATCCTCATCCCTCTTCCGGGCGGCACGTTTGGCTGCTTTCGTAGCCTTATCTTCGTCGTTTTTGCGCCTTTTGCGAGGCTTTGCCTCCTCCTCCTCTTTCCCCTTACTGTCCTTCGGCTGGTCAGTTGCTGTTGTATCTTTTGCAGCTGTGTCGGTAATGGGTTTCTCCAGTATTATCTGGTTACGTGTTGTGCCACCGGCATTATTATCCAATATGCGGTCCAGCTTCATAGATTTTGCCTGAGACAGATCTTTTTGTGTCAACTCCACATCATAGCCCGTCTGGTTATCGCCATTGGTCCAGCTGCCGGTATACACTTTCAGGTTCAGCTCCAGTTCCATGATGCCTGCCGGTTCCTCCATCATCCACTTACCGTCCTCCGCCTTGGTTATCTCCAGTTTCACATAGTCCTGCATATCACCAAACTTATACAGCCCGTCCCAGTTGGTCACTTTACCATTGGCGTCGCGCATATAGCGCACATATAACTCTACAGCTATGTCGTCGTCAAAAAGCCCCTTGTACAGCCTGCGATCCACCACCTCCCAGCGCATCTTATTTTTATCATCGTCGCTGGCAGGGGTCGTTACGCTCAAAAGGGCCGCCTTCTTATTTTTCATTGTATCCACCGGCTTTGCCGCGCCCGCTACCTTGGCAGAATCGCTCACCTGCAAAGAATCTCGCGCCGCATGAACAGTGCCATTATCATTTTTTGCAGAGTCTGTCAACCGTTTTTGTTCCGCCTGCTCCACCTGTATCTTATGCTTTCTTTCGGCTCTTTCCTTGGCTATGTACTCATCCTTGTTGTGCGCTTCCAATACATTCAACACCTGCCCGCCGCAGAAATATCCCTTTACCTTCTGTATCTCGGTGATGGTGATGCAAAAGGTAGTGCTGCTCATCATATCCCTTACAAACAGGTACCCCCTGAAACGCTCCGGCGCTATATGTTGCATACCCTCCATACCATGGGCCACACCCTCTTTCTCCAGCTCGTAGCGCTGCATCACTATACCCGGCCAGTTGATGCCCGAATCTTCCCCCTTCCTGATCACATCGCTGAACCGCGTGATGATAGTATGATTGTAATAGGGGTCCAGGTCAATAAAAATGGTCGGATGTTCCTTCAGGTTATTCAGGTCGCGCTGCACCTCGGGTCTGGCATCAGCACTATGCATTACCATCCGCCAGAAGGTATCCAACGGAGGAAAGAGGTCGTAATAAGCCAACGAATCTTTAGCGCGCAAACAATTGAGCACGCTCACCATCAACTCGGCTTCGTTACGCGGCGGCCCGGCATACCGGTGCCTGCGCCCTATGGCGTGCGCATCGGTACACAGCAGCACCAGGCATGTAAAAAAAACAAATAACCCCTTCATTAGCTTGGGCTAAATTAGCCATTTTTTACTCATATGGTGTGGCGTTAACGTTAAAACAAGGTGCATTTCCGAATAGAGCCATATATTTGCCATTATGATCCTCTCAGACAAAACTATACTGGAAGAAATAGAAAAAGGGAACATCGTCATAGAGCCTTTCGACCGCAATAAGCTCGGTTCTAACTCTTACGATGTGCACCTGGGCAAATACCTGGCAGTATATAACGACACCCTGCTGGATGCAAAAAAGCACAACCAGATATCGCACTTTGAAATACCCGAGGATGGCTATGTACTGCAACCGGCATCGTTATACCTGGGTGTAACTATGGAGTATACCGAGACACATGCACATGTACCCTTCCTGGAAGGCAAATCGTCTACAGGCCGCCTGGGCATCAATATTCACGCTACCGCAGGCAAGGGCGATGTAGGCTTCTGTAACGCATGGACGCTGGAAATATCGTGCGTACAGCCTGTGCGCGTATATGCAGGCATGCCCATAGGCCAGCTGATCTACTTCCCCGTGCTGGGCGATGTGATCAATAAATACAACAGGAAAGAAAATGCAAAGTACACCGATCGCAATATTAGGCCGGTAGAAAGCATGATGTGGAAGAACAAGTTCTGATACACAACGATATGAAATAGGAACAGGCCTGCAACACAGGCCTGTTTTCTTTTTTTGAAACGAACAGGCATTCATTACTTTTGCCGCAGATGTCTCAACTCATCATTTATACAGACGGATCATCGCGCGGCAATCCCGGCCCCGGCGGTTATGGCATAGTGCTGCAATGGGGTAACACAGTAAAAGAATTATCGCAGGGATACAGGCTCACCACCAACAACCGCATGGAATTAATGGCGGTGATCGTGGCACTCGAATCGCTTACACGCACCGGCCTGGATATCGTTGTGTATACCGACTCTTCTTATGTGGTCAACTCCATAGAAAAGAAATGGGTGTTTGGCTGGGTAAAGAAAAACTTTGAAGGCAAGAAAAATGCCGACCTGTGGAAGCGCTTCCTGCCCCTGTACAAGAAACATAATGTAAAGATGGTGTGGGTAAAAGGGCATGCCACCAACGCCGGCAACAATCGCTGCGATATACTGGCCACCATGGCCGCCGACAGCGGCGACTGGCTGGAAGACATAGGCTACGAACGCGAAGTGGCCTGAGGATATTAGTGCTACCTTTACTATTGCAATACGATCGGCATGGAGTTTTATAAATACCACGGAACGGGCAATGATTTCATTTTGCTGGATAACAGGCAAAACAATATACACCTTACCAAAGAACAGGTGGCCGCATTATGCCACCGCCGGTTTGGCATTGGTGCAGATGGATTGATGCTGCTGGATCATGCCGATGGCTACGATTTTCGTATGGTATATTATAACTCCGATGGCGGCGAAAGTACCATGTGTGGCAATGGGGGCAGGTGCATTACTGCCTTTGCTAAACAGCTGGGCCTTATAAAAGACAAGGCAAAATTCCTGGCCATAGATGGCGAACATACCGCAACTATATTCGAGGATGGCCTGATCAGTCTGCATATGCAGGATGTAGATGGCATGGAGGTAGCAGACACCCACGTGATACTAAATACCGGATCACCGCATTGTGTGCAATGGGTGTCTGATGCCGACGAGACCGATGTCTATACACTCGGCAAAGAAATTCGCTATAGCGCTGCATTTATGCCCGGCGGCATCAACGTGAACTTTGTACAGGTATTGGCAGAGAACAGGCTGAAAGTGCGTACTTATGAACGCGGAGTGGAAGACGAGACCCTGAGCTGCGGCACTGGTGTTACCGCTGCCGCAATAGCAGCAACAGGTAACAACACCGGCATTTTTGCCACACATATAGAAACCCCGGGCGGCAACCTGGAGGTGACCTTTAACAAACAAACCGCCGGCAGGGCAAGCAACGTAGTACTTACCGGCCCGGCAGTTTTTGTGTTTAAGGGAGAAATACTTTAGTTTGGCAGTAGAATTATTGGCAGATCATATGAAAACCACGCTGTTTGCATTTGTTATAGGATTAGGATTACTCGCTACCGGCTGTAAAAAAGACAGTACGGCAACTGCCGATACGCCGTATTACCAGGACTACTCTGTCACCTTCAACAAAACCGACGCCACACGCTCTGCTACTGCAGCTTTCAGGTTCAACGACTCTACCGGCAGTAAGGTAGTGCTGAACGACCGCAGCTATATAAAAGTGGATGGGCGCACCATGACACCCGGCAGTGATGCCTATACCTGGACCGACACCGGCTTTAGCGATGTACATTTCGCACTGCTCAAAAACGAGGACAAGGCTTTTTTCAATACAGCTTCCTATACAGACATTAAAGATTTTGCTTTCCCCGCAAGCTTCCCCGCTAACTTTTACAGGCAGTACGGGGGTGTTACATTCAACTGGGATGGTGATATATCTTCAGATTCCAGTGGTGTTATTACTGTTACAGTGTCAGGCCGCGACAGTACTGACGGGACAAAGACAGCAACTGTAAATAGCGTTTTGAACATCAATAAAGTGAATATACCCGCCGCAGAGCTTACCGGAATTAAGGATGGCAATATTACCATTACGTTAACCCGAACCAAGGCGCTACCGCTGGATGCCTTTGATAGCAAGGCCGGAGGCCGAATTGTGCAAACAATTACCGAACGCCGCAATGCTTTGCTCCACACTCATTTATAAAAAAAATCTTTATTTCGGATTTTTGTTTGTATCTTTACATTGTAAAGAGGCCACTGCCTTTGCTTTTTCTGACACAGTTGTTACTACTTCCGCTTCAGTCTTCGCTTTTCCAGCCGCCATATTTTAAAAACACAGAGCGTTGCTACGCACAAGTTGATGGCAGGTTCTGGCAAACAAAACCAATAGATATTTAGTTAATGAGCGAAACATTTGCCAAAAAAGAAAAAGAAAAAAAGAAAGCGAAAGAGAAGCAGGACAAAGCCGCTAAAATGCGTGAGCGCAAGGAAAACAAGGCAAAAGGCAAAAGTCTGGAAGACATGATGGTGTACCTCGATGATAACGGCAACTTTACATCTACACCACCCGACCCACGGAACAAAAGGGAAATAAGCCTTGATGAGATACAGTTGGGTGCTAATAACAACAACGATGCTGAACCGGTGGCCAGAAAAGGGTTTGTAACATTCTTCAACGAGGCTAAGGGTTATGGTTTCATACAGGACACCAAAACAAAAGAAAGTATCTTTGTACACATCAACAGCCTCTCTGAACCACTGAAAGAAAGGGACAAAGTAACATTTGAGACCGAACGCACAGTAAAGGGTATAGCTGCCATCAATGTGATCAAAGTAGCATAATTTAGAACAAAATTTTTTTTAATCAATAAATCAATAACAATGCAAGAAGGTACAGTAAAATTCTTCAATCCAACAAAAGGCTTCGGCTTCATTACACCAACAAACGGCGGCGCCGATGTATTTGTTCACGTATCTGGTCTGTTCGACGAGATCAACGAGAACGACAAGGTAACTTTCGACGTTCAGAACGGCAAGAAAGGATTGAATGCAGTAAATGTGAAACTGGTTTAATTACTCCTCATATATTACTTCCAATAAACCCCGCAATGCGGGGTTTATTGTTTTTAGGCAGGTCAGTAAAACTGCTGCACCCATTCCACCGCCAGTTGCCTGGTCATATCCCTGCCCTCGTCCTCCGGCAGCAGCACATCCAGCGCGCGGTATATATCCCTTGCTGTAGCACCACCCTTATACATATACTGTAGTGAGGTATCCCCCGCCGACTTAGAAAGCTTCACACCGTCAGCATTATGCAGCAAGCCATGATGGTAGAAACTTGCCCCTGCAAAAGAGGCACCACCCAGCTGCTGCGCCAGGTATAGCTGCGCCAGCGTAGAGTCCCAAAGGTCGGCACCACGTACTACGATGTTGACACCATAATGCAGATCATCTACCACCGATGCTAATTGATAGGCCGGGAAACCATCTTTTTTACGCACCACAAAATCGCGCATGATCTTGGGTAGCGGAACTGTTGCACTAGCGCTATACAGGTTATTGATGGTCAGCAACGCATCGCTGGTATGCAGCCGCCACGTTATACCGGGCGTATCAAACGGCAAGTCCTTATGCTTGCAGGTGCCGGGATAACTGCCATCAGCACTGGCCCGCCAAACATCGGCCCGCGAGCACGAGCAGGCGAACAGGTGGCCATCATCGCGTAGCTGTTGCAGCGCTGCATTGTACAAAGGCAACCGGTAGCGCTGCGAATACCGTGCCTTAAAGTCGTCGTAGTTGGCGGGTCCCTCCGTGTAAGGTATCTGCAGGTAGCGTAGCGAATCGAAAATATCATGCAGAAATTCGGGCTCCACCCTATCCCTGTCCATATCATCTATACGCAGCAATACACCCGCACCTTCTCGCCGGGCGATGGCCGATGTGATGGCAAACGACAACAGATTGCCCAGGTGCAAGAAGCCGCTGGGTGTGGGTGCAAGACGCGTTCTCAGCATAATAACTACGTCCGCAAAAATATCCTTTTTGCCGTATATCTTTACTGCAAATACGCACCTGCTATGTTATACCGCCCGGCTGCTTTTATACTATGCCTGCTGTTGCTGATATCCTGCTCAGAACACAAGCCCATACCCGCATCATCAAAAGACTTCTGCAGCCAGATACATTTCAGCGACTCCTCGCATCTATCCGGCGAACTGAAAGGCCTGGAAGATAGCATGGACCATAAGACCGGCACCTTTGTGCTGGAAGATGGCGGCAATGCCATGATGGCCCGTGCCTGGCTGACGGAGAACGCTGAAAAAACAATAGACATACAGTACTTCATCTTCTCTACAGATAATGTAGGCCTTATAGCCTGCGACTACCTGGTACGCGCTGCCGACCGCGGAGTAAAAGTGCGCATACTGGTTGATGACATACTGGTTGATGCCGGCCCGTATGAGATACTCACGTTCGACTCTCATCCCAACATAGAAGTAAAGATCTACAACCCCGGAGTGAACCTGGGCAAGAATAATGTAAGTAAGGTACACCAGTTTGCTACCAACTTTAAAGGCGCCAACCAGCGCATGCACAACAAGACGTTTACTGTTGATGGCAAGGTATGCATCACCGGCGGGCGCAATATTGCTGATGAGTATTTCGACTTCGACCACGAGTACAATTTCCGCGACAGGGATGTACTGTTGTTGGGTAAGACAGTGAAAGAAGTACACGCTTCGTTCGAGCACTTTTGGAACAGCCCGCTTGCAGTACCGGTCACACAAGTGGTGCAAGACCCGGCCGTGAACAGCAAAGACAGCAACAGGTTTGCCCGCCTGCACCAGTATGCCTGCAACCCCGACAATTTCTGGCCACAGGTGCGCGAGAAGATCAAAACACTGCCACAAACATTCCACGACCTGCAACACTCCGGCAGCATTGTGTGGACGGACAGTGTGCAGTTTATTGCCGATACACCGGGTAAGAATAATGGCGGCCTGCATAGCGGTGGCGTAACTACCGATGCATTATCAGCATTGATACAGCAGGCACAGCATACCATAGACATACAATCGCCCTACCTGATAGTTACGCCCGATGGCTTGCGTTTGTTTACCGATGCCGTTAACCGCGGAGTGCGGGTAAATATTCTCACCAACAGCCTCGCTTCTACCGACAACCTGCCTGCTTTTGCAGGCTACCAGAAAGTACGTACTGGTTTATTAAAGGCCGGTGTACATATCTACGAGTTCCGGCCCGATGCACAGGAAAGAAAAGAGATAATGACCGGTGCGCTGCAAAAGAAGCTGGATTACGCACCAGTGTTCGGACTACACGCCAAAGGCATGGTGGTAGATGGACACATAACCGTTGTAGGCACCTACAACCTGGATCCGCGCAGTGCCAACCTGAATACAGAATGTGTTACTATCATTCATTCAGACAAAATAGCTGCCGGTGTACTAAAGGGCATGCAAACAGAGTATAAGCCGGAAAACAGCTGGGAAACTACCCTGCAACACAACCCTGACGATGAAGCAAGCAACTGGAAACGGGCCAAAACCTGGATCAAGAAAGCAATACCTAAAGATATCTTGTAGTCTCTGTCGTAAGTAGAAAGTAGCAGGTAGAAAGTAGAAAGTACCGCTATAACAATACAACCTGGATACAGTAATTTGGCGCCGAAAAAATTGAAACGACTTACGACTTACGACTTACGACTTACGACTTACGACTTACGACTTACGACTTACGACTTACGACTTACGACTTACGACTTACGACTTACGACTTACGACTCTTTAACGTCCTGGCTATCCCTAATGTTCTTCTGCACAGCTACGGCAGCAAACAAAGTAAGCAGGTAAGCCATAGCATAGAAACCTTTTTCGCTGCGGATGAGCGAAGAGTTCCACAAGCCAATGATAAGTAATAGTATAGAAAGACCGGTAGAGAACCACGCAATGCCATAATAGATAGGTGTCACCTTGATACCTTGCAGCTGGTCGCGTACAGCCTTTTGCAGCGATACTGCCGAGAACAGGCCATACATTAGTACTGTAAAATAATAACCCTTTTCGTTAAGCTCCATGGTGGCATTCCAAAGGCCAACACAAAAAGAGACACCACCTGCAAATAAACCAACCCATGATGCACCAATAAAAGCTGCTGAAGGTTTCTGTTTCATAAATCATTGTTTTGATGATGAACCAAAAGTAGAACAGCCTTACAGCACCGCTTTTGACCTATATCAAAAACGCAAGCCTTAACTTTTCTTTATGTCCGAATAAGATGTGCCACACTTCAAAAGTGTAGCACATCTACTATCGAAACAATATCAATACTTCGCCCGTATCCTGCTCAGTGTCTCTTGTGTGATGCCCAGGTAAGAAGCTATATAGCCCAATGGTGCCCGCTGCACCAACGATGGATTATTCTCCAGCAGCGCATCATACCGCTCTTTAGCACTGGTGAACTGCAGGCCCAGCAAACGCCCCTCCAGCTTTATGTAATATGCCTCGGTAAGCAACCTGCCTATCCGCTCTGTTTCCGGATGGCTCACATACAATTGCTGCAGCTTGCTGTAGGGCACTTGCAACAGCTCACAATCTTCCAATGCTTCTATATATTCCAGTGATGTTTGCCGGGCGATAAAAGCATAGAAGCTGGTAGCCCACTCCCCCTCACGCGCAAACCAGTGTGTTATCTCCTTCTCCTCGTTATAATAATAACCACGGAGCAATCCCCGCTCAATAAAATACAGGTCGTTGCAACGCTCGCCCTTACTGATGAGCGTATCGCCACGCTTCAGTTCCTTTACGGTTGTCAGCTGTAGCAGTTCATCTTTAAGCGCATCAGATACCGGCAGTATAGAAGAGAGATGTTGTATAAAGGTCATGAGGCAAATATAGTTAGTCAGTTATCGTAAATTCCATATCCGGAACACTTATCAAACACGAGTCATCTACCTTGTACTTTATCTCGCTAAAGCGGAGGATATCTCCTTTCATTAAATTACTGATAGCCTGCTGGACCTCACTATCTCCATAAAAGCGTATTGATACATCATTATTGTCCAAAAATTTATTGACAATTTCTACGTAATTACGAATAATCCTGACCCTCGCCTGAACCACCGGAGCCTGGGCATCAAACATGCTTTTGATTACAGGCGCACTGAAACCAATAGCTTGCCGTGCTGTTGCAGCACGCAGTTCACCACTTTTCTTACCTGCAAATGTAACATCGGCCTCCAAACATTGTACTGGCAATGTTTGCGTCCCAATATCTCTGACACCTTCCTTAGCAGATGCTTTTATCGTTAAGTTGAGTGTTCCAAGATGTTCTGGATGTATTACAAAGGCAAACTCCCCTTTTTCTATCGTTCCATTGTCGGATGTTACCGATAGATCAGATAATTTGTAGCCGGGTACTATTATATCAGTAGCATTGTTAACACCTAAATAGACTATATTCTTGTAGGTGGTATGCACAGTAATTTGTTGTGCAAGCACGGGAAAGAAAAATGAGTAGCATAAAATAATAGTGATGGCTATTTTCATATTGCTAAATTAACACAAAACCCATTGGCACACTATTATTATCCCCCCGCTTAATGCTGCTGGCCATATCATTTTTCCAATTGTTGCACAATTATTTCTCGGGCATCCCCGGGGAGTGGAACGACTTTACCCACAACATACCCTCTTATGCGCCAATAATAGGCGTACTGATACTGGTAGAAAGCCTGCTGTCGGTAGACAATGCCGCTGTGCTGGCCACTATGGTGATGGACCTGCCGGAAGAGCAAAGAAAAAAAGCACTGAAATATGGCATAGTGGGCGCGTATGTGTTCAGGGGCATATGCCTGGTGATGGCAGGTTTCCTGGTCACCATCTGGTGGCTAAAACCTATTGGTGGGCTATACTTGCTTTACCTTTTCTTCCAATGGTTGCTAAAAGGTAAAAAAGCCAAAACCAAAAAAGCCACTCGCAAAGAGCAGAGTTCGGTGTACCGCTATACGGTCGGGCTGCTGGGGCCATTCTGGTCGGTAGTGGCCATGGTAGAAGTTATGGACCTTGCCTTTTCTATCGACAATGTATTTGCGGCAGTTGCCTTTACACCCAACATCATCCCCATTTGGATAGGCGTATTCATCGGCATACTGGCCATGCGATTTGTAGCCCAGTTCTTCGTCCACCTCATGCAGCGGTATACTTTCCTCGAAGGGTGCGCTTACCTCGTCATTGGCATTCTGGGTGGCAAGCTCATAGGTTCTGTTTACACACATTTTTACCCTTGCAGTGCCATCACCCGCTTTATGGATGGGGAAGCAGAGTGCCTTAAAGCCCATGGCCGTGCCCTGCCCACAGCCCACGAAATAGCCGGTGGCGATATCCTTACATCCATCCTTACGGCAGGTATTTTTATTGTACCCATCCTATCCAGCCTGCTATTCAATTTCCCCAGGAGAAAGACGGCATAAAAAATAAGGCGATATGCACATGCATATCGCCTTATAAGATCGCTCCATCCATTAACGCTAGTTATAAGCGTAGTCGGCCAGGTATTCGTATTTCTTCGTCAGCTTACCGTTCTCACAAATAGTTGCGCGTTTCAGTATATCGCTATCGCCCTTCAGTATCTCCGGCAGTATATGCTTCTCGAAGTGTGTACCGAAATACTGCGACGCATCGCATGGCAACTCGTTAGGCAGGTTATCTACTGCCATCACATCTATTATATCATCAGTATTCTGGAATGGTGCCACACGGCTCAGGTCATCGCGGCGTATACCGTAAACAGGGTCGGCAATGGTCGATGCATCTACGTTGATCGGTACAGAGCCGTCCACATCGCAGGTAATGTCAGAGATCACCTTTATGCGCCAGTCGTTGCGCCTTACATCCGGCTTTTCAAACAGGCGGGCTATGCGCTCTTCCCAGTAGATACCGTTCATCAGTATATCCGTCTGGTTAATGTAGTTCGTGAACAGGCACTTATACGCTTCGGGGTGCGCATGAAAATCATCGCGCAGGAACATATCATTATCCTTACGGGCATACAGGTTGTCGCCCTTCAAATGCGTATACACCGGGTAATCATATTGGTGTGTCAGGTAGTCGAATGGCTCTACAGATTCTATGTCCAGTTGAGTCATTACCTCCAGCACACCTGCCGCCACCTTGCCACTGCCGGTCACGGCTATCTTCATATTAGGCAGCTTTATGTGTTCGTAGGCAGCTATCAGGTCGGCAAAACTCTTCACATTATGCGCCGCAGGCAGCTCGTACAGGCCCTGCTTTTTACCATAGGTCAGCAAGCCATTGTGCGCACCTACTATGCCCGCATAAAATCCGAAGCCCAGTATGCGCTGGTCATCTTTATGCGTCAGGCATTCGTAATCGATCATGCGGATGTTCTTTTGTATCAGCGCCTGCATCAGGCCCTTATTGTGCGGCTGCTTCTTCTTGGTATGGCTGAAGAAGAAATAAGTTTTGCCCGGTATCAGCATATCTGCAGGCACCTCTTTTATGCCCAGCAGTATATCACAGTCCTGCATGTTGTCGGTAAGTTCAATACCTTCAGCTGCATATTCCGCATCGCTGAAGCAACGGCGTGGCGATGGTTCCACCACTATCTTTATATCGGGGTAATTAGCCTGCAGGTAGGCGCACTGCTTGGGCGAGAACGCCACACGCTCATCCGGCATCTTCTTTCTTTCTCTTATTAGTCCTATTCGGAGCATTCTTTAGTAATTTTGCGCGCAAAGATAACAATTCCCCCGCGGCGGCACGTATTTATAACACAACCATAGCAATGACCGCCACCGCTTAACACATAACTATTATGGACAATTACTTTGAGCTATACCAAATGCCCGTTAGCTTCTTCCCCGATCCGGCAACTGTAAAGGCAAAGTATTACGAATACAGCCGCACCTACCACCCCGACAGGTTTGCACAGGCGGAAAAAAGCAAACAACTGGAAGCGCTCACCATAGCCGCGCAAAACAATAAGGCCTGGAAGACCCTCTCTAACGCAGACGCTACAATGGCGTACGTACTGGAGCTGGCCGGTGTAATGCAGCACGACGAAAAATATACCCTGCCCCCTGCCTTCCTGATGGAAATGATGGACTTCAACGAAGAGGTAAGCGAGTACGAAATGGGCGGCGATGCAGCATTGCGCACCCGGCTGGAACAAACCCTGGCCACACTACTGGCCGACTGGAACACAGCCGCCGAACCACTGATGCGCAGCTACGATCCATCGGCACCCGACCAGGCCATTCTCTTGAAAATAAAAGATATGTATTTCCGCAAGAAATATTTATTGCGAATTAAGGAAAGAATTGATAAGTTTGCAGCCCGCTAAAGCGATACGCGCCAAGTATTGCAAAAAAAGCAAATTGCCCGGATGGCGGAACTGGTAGACGCGCTAGACTCAAAATCTGGTTATCGCAAGGTAGTGCAGGTTCGATTCCTGTTCCGGGCACCACAGAGGAAAGGTTGGAATTATTTCCTCCCTTTCCTTTTTTATTTTCCTTAAAACTCTTTCCTGGCGTGGTTATCAGCGTTACAGCTTGATTCTCTTTTGTGGTTCGATAACGATTATTTTCAAAAATCAGTTTTTCGGCGAATATCGAACCTACAATGTGCTGTTTTCCGGCTAAATCCGCTTCCACAAAGTGTTTGTCGATATTTTCAAGTAAAGCAAATCCTTTGTCTATATACTTCTGATAATCTTCGTTTGTCGACAGTATTCCGATCTTTTTACGCTCCAAACTTTCTATTTCCGGTATTAGCTGGTTCTTAATTCCCTTGTATTCAGTGGCAGATAATTCGGCATCCAACATTAAAACTTGTGCATTTTGAACTCGTTGTTTTAGCCTATCAATATCTGCCTGAATATCTTTTATCTGCCTTGTTTTGTCAGTACCGTTCTTTTTATAAAGGTCAGACATGATTTTATAATACAACTTTAAAACGCCCTTATTCGCCGATATTTTCCTTAACTCATCTAAAAAAAAGTCATGCGCATCATTTGCCCTGAATCGTTCCTTACATTCTTTTGCTTTTTGACAATGGTAATAGTAATACTTTCCACCGTTCCCTTTCGATGCACTTCCAGTAATAGGTCGTCCACATGCTTTACAAATTAGGAAGCCCCGTAACGGCAGATTCTCATCTTTTGTACATCTTACCTTAGTGTTCCTTTTCCTGCCATTTAGTACGTCCTGAACTTCATAGAACAATGATTCCGTAATGAGTGGCTGATGAATGCCATTAACAAAATGTGCTTCTTCTTCTTTATAGGCGGAGACGGCAACTTTACCGCAATAGGTAGCATTATGCACCATATTCCAAAATTGGTTACGCTGCAAATCCAATCCCTTTTCTTTTGCCATCCTTCTAACGGCTTCAATATTATGTACACCTTTAGCCAACTCTTCAAATGCCCATTTCACAATTGGAGCAGATTTAGGGTCGGGAATGAGTAACGGCTTGTTTAGTTCGTCCTTACCATTAATGTAGCCTCTTGGAGCCGGGCCCAACCAGCGACCTTCTTTTCTCGCACGGCGCATTCCTACCAGAGTATTTAATGCACGGCGATCATTCTCAACTTCCGGTGCAGCCAGGTAAAATGCAAGCATCATTTTATTCTCAGGAATATTAAGATCAAGCGGCTGTTCAATTGCCTGTGGCTCTACCCTCAACTTTTTAAGCTGGCTTATCATGCTGTAAGCATCACCTGCATTACGTGAAAATCTATCCCACTTTGTGAATAACAGTAAATCCACAGTACTCTTGTTCTTTTTTACAAAAAGCAGGAATTTTTGAAATTCAGGACGGTCGAACGTTTTAGCCGAGAAATCCTCGGTATAGGTGGCAACAACGGAAATGTTCTGCATTTCACAATAGTTGCGAAGTCGCTCCTCTTGGTGGCGCAAACTATAACCGTCAGCTTGCTCGTCTGTACTTACTCGGAAGTAAAGAATGGCTTTCCTTTGTGTCATCATTGCCTGTTGTATTAAGTTCAATAATTTGTGTTTCTCGCTTTGCAGTTCGTTCGTGATAATTATAATCAACAACCGCAAGTGAGTATAAAAAGTCTCTCACTATCAGCACTTCTTCATCAGAATAACCATATTCATTTACGTCAAGTATTTTTTTGCATTCCGCCAACGAAATTCTGTCTGTGTAGTTATCCTTTATCTGTTTTTCTATTGCATATTCACTCATTTGTAGCTGCTTTTGGTGCAAGCTACGTTCGGGCATACCCCTCACTTTCCACTTTGGGTATCTGCAAGCACCCAATGAACCTCAAAGCACTAACATTCCTCTTCCGAGCATTTTTTTCTTCGATATATACCGATAATTGCTTGATGTAAGACATACACAAACTCTCGCAATTGTAATAACTGCTTGTCCGAAAAAGTATTCCCCTCATCGTTCCATATTTTACGCATGACTTGCAATGGAAGCCTGCCGTCTAAATTGTCTTCTCTCATAGTTTAGGCGGCTTCATCAAAATCTTTCGGAAACCCCAATCGTTTAAAAACAACTTCCATTTGCTTGACCGTAAAATACCTTCCCCTCTTTTCTCCAATTTCTGTTTCAAATGGTTCCAGCCAATTTTTTAGGGTTCGGTGGCTGATACCATATAGGGTAGCTAATTCTTTGTAGCTATAAGCCCGCAACTTCGTCAAATTTAAATTCATCTCCATATAATACAATTTGTTTGTTACTTGGTTTAATCATAATAGTTGCGTTCTATTTATGGGAAGTTGTGTGTTAACCGTATAACTCGATAAATTCTTCCGGGTTCAGGTTAAGGATGGAAGCCATCCCCTTCATATCCAGTCTTTGTTTGATTTTTATATCGCTTATCCATTTTCTTATCAGTGAAGGTTTTTCCGTTGGCACGTCAAGTTCTAAAGGTTCTCTCCTTCTTAATTTCTGTTCATTAAATTGTTGTATCAGGTAGCGTTTTTGGTTCGGGGTCAAATAGCCTAAATCGTCAGCCCGGTAAAGCAATGAGATCATAGACACTTTCCATTTCTGTTTAAGTTCAGCAAGTAAAGGCAGTGAAATACCATTCTCGAAATCCTTTTTAATGTCTTTTTCAGGCATTAAAAATTCTGCGGCAAAAAGATTGGCTTCATGAGCAATATCCCTATCTCTACCTATTTTAAATGCAGTATGCATTATTAAATGCCCCAACTGAAATATAACTGAGTACCGTTGTCTGTCTCCTAGTAATGACTTGTTATAAATAATAATTGGGTGTCTTGTTTCCGTCAAAATACACCTGCTGTCAACTCTTTCTGTTCCAAACTCAAAAGATGCTACGGCGATACTGTTACTTTCGATAAGCTTTATTGTATCTTCTATAATCCCTTTTTCCAAACGCCATGCCTTGCGAACCTTTTGCGCAATTATTTGCGGAGTGTCTATTTCGGTTACTTCAAAATTTGGTAACTCAGGATTTGACATATTTAGTATTTTTAATAACTGTTGAATTTGCAGCCGGATAATATTACCTTTTGCATTAATGATCGTTAAGAGGCTCTGAGTAACCTTTTCACGCTTGCGGTAAATTAAGTGTTCAGGGAATACATCTTCTTGTTGTGTGAAGAATGAAGCGGGATAATTGGTTTCCTTTGCTATTTGCTCAATAATATCTTCAGTTATGCCTATATCACTGTTTTCAATTTTACTCAAGTTCCCTGATGACATATCAATTCTTGCCGCTAGTTCGCTTTGGCTAATCCCTCTTGATTCCCTTGCCAACGTTATCATTTTCTGATTTATGCTTTTCATTTTTTTTGATTGCGAGACAAAAGTAAAAATGTTTTGTAAATTTGCGAAATATTTTTCACGTTATTTTTCTTTCATTTATTCATCATTTATTTTTTGCGGGGATATGGATGAGGTTTATGAAATTTGGAAATATATTCTTCGATAGCGACACATTGGCAAATACAGAAGTATCTTTAGCGCAAATGAATAAAAATATATCTCTAACCGATATGAATTTTCGATGACCAAAGAAACACAAATAGAAGATAGTTTAATAATCAAATTAACTGACCTTAAATACAGTTACAGGTCTGACATACGTGACAGGGGTTCCCTTGAAAAAAATTTTCGTGAAAAGTTCCAAGCACTTAATCGGGTGAATTTAACGGATGCTGAATTTGCACGTTTACGGGACGGGATTATTAATTCTGATGTTTTTGCTTCCTCAAAATGCTTACGAGAAATCAATACATTCATTCGTGAAGACGGAACGCCTTTGCATTACACATTAGTAAATATAAAAGACTGGTGCAAAAATGAATTTGAAGTCATCAACCAATTGCGCATAAACACCGAAAACAGTCACCATCGCTATGATGTGATCTTGCTGATTAACGGAATACCCGTTGTTCAAATTGAACTGAAAAGTTTGGAGGTTAGTCCGCGCAGGGCTATGCAACAAATTGTTGATTACAAAAGCGACCCAGGTAATGGCTATACAAATTCACTTCTTTGCTTCATGCAGTTGTTCATTGTGAGCAATCGAGCCAATACCTACTACTTTGCTAACAATAATAATGCACATTTCAGCTTTAACGCTGATGAACAATTTTTGCCGATTTATCAATTAGCAAGTGAGGATAATAAAAAAATTACGCATTTAGACGACTTCTCCGAAAAGTTTTTGGGTAAATGCATACTCAGCCAAATGATAAGTAAATATATGGTCTTGGTAGCAAGCGAACAAAAACTGCTGGTGATGCGACCTTACCAAATTTATGCAGTAAAGGCCATTGTGGACTGTATTCACCAAAACAGAGGCAACGGCTATATTTGGCATACCACAGGAAGTGGGAAAACACTTACTTCCTTCAAAGCATCTACCCTACTCAAAGACAATCCCGATATTGAAAAATGTTTATTTGTAGTCGACCGCAAAGACCTTGATCGGCAGACACGTGAGGAATTCAATAAATTTCAAGAAGGTTGCGTTGAGGAAAATACCAATACTGAAACGTTGGTAAAGCGTATGCTTTCAGACGACTATGCTAACAAAGTAATTGTTACCACTATTCAGAAATTAGGACTTGCATTAGATTCAAACAACAAGAATAACTACAAGGAACGTCTGCAACCGCTTAGCACCAAACGCATCGTTTTCATTTTTGACGAGTGCCACCGTTCGCAGTTTGGCGATAATCATAAAGCCATAAAAGAGTTTTTTCCGAATGCTCAGTTATTTGGGTTTACTGGAACACCGATTTTTGAAGACAACGCAACCTACAAACAAATTGACGGAACGGTTGGCTCTTATGTAACAACTAAAGACATTTTTCAAAAGCAGTTACACGCCTATACTATTACTCATGCCATTGATGATAGAAACGTATTGCGCTTTCACATTGATTATTTCAAGCCTGAGCAAAATATAACGATAGGTAGCATTCAACACAAAACAGCGGTTGCAAATGCGATCATAAAAAAACATGATGCTGCCACACACTCAAAACGTTTTAACGCTCTACTTGCAACGGCTTCAATCAACGATGCTACTGAATATTACAGATTATTCAAGGAAATACAAGCAAAGCGAGTTGAAGCAGATGAAACTTATCTTCCTATGAATATTGCCTGTGTCTTTTCTCCTCCTGCCGAAGGGAACAAAGACGTTCAACAGTTGCAAGAAGATTTGCAACAAGAAAAAGAGGATAACAAAATAGCACCAGAAGAAAAGAAAAAAGCTTTGCAAGCAATTGTTACCGATTACAACAAGCAATACGGGACCAATCATAGCATCAATGAATTTGACTTGTATTATCAAGATGTGCAACAACGCATCAAATTCCAAAAGTTCAGTAATGCCGACTATGCACACAAAAACAAAATTGATTTGGTTATTGTGGTAGATATGTTGCTTACAGGTTTTGATTCAAAATATCTGAATACTTTGTATGTTGACAAAAATCTGAAATTTCACGGGCTGATTCAGGCATTCAGCCGCACTAACCGAATTTTAAATGATACCAAACCCTACGGGAACATACTTGATTTCAGGCAACAACAAGGCGAAGTTGACAAAGCTATAGCTTTATTCAGCGGAGAGGATGTTGGCCGAGCCAAAGAAATTTGGTTAGTTGATCCTGCGCCTAAAGTGATTGAGAAATACGAGGAGGCTGTAAAGGCAATGGAGAAATGGATGGAATCAAAAAACATGGCCGCTGAACCGGAGGCGGTTTTCAACATTAAAGGTGATGCAGCCCGTGTGGAGTTTATTAACCGTTTTAAGGAAGTGCAAAGGCTGAAAACACAGCTTGACCAATACACGGATTTGAACGAGGGACAAATTACGAAGATCGACCAGCTAATGCCTGAAGATCAATTACGTTCTTTTCGAAGCTCATATCTGGAAATTGCAAAGCAACTCAAAGAAATTCAGCAAAAAGAAGGCGATAAAGCTCCTGAAAATATTCAACAACTCGAGTTTGAGTTTGTCTTGTTTGCTTCTGCTATAGTGGATTACGACTACATAATGGGGTTGATTTCCAAATTTACACAGAACAAACCCAGCAAGCAAAAAATGACACGTGAGCAATTGATTGGGGTGTTGAGTAGCAGTGCTAACTTGATGGAGGAGCGGGAAGACATTATTGATTACATCAGAACTTTAGAAGTTGGTAAGGGGTTGAATGATCGTGAAATTAAAGATGGTTATCAACAATTTAAAGCAGAAAAAATAGCCAAAGAGTTAAATGACGTTGCTCTGAAAAATGGTTTGGAATCAAAGGCACTGAAACAATTTACAGACAGCATTATCAATCGGATGATTTTTGATGGTGATAAATTAAGTGAACTTTTTACTTCTTTAGACCTGGGCTGGAAAGAGCGTACGAAAAGAGAACTCGCGTTGATGGACGATTTAACACCAATATTAAAAAAACAAGCCGAAGGGCGGGAAATATCAGGATTGAAAGCGTATGAATAACAACAAAAATAAGTTAGTGCCTATACTTCGCTTTCCTGCCTTTGTAAAGGATGGAGAATGGAAATTAAATAGATTAGGGCATGTCTATTCGTTTATTACCACAAATTCATTTTCAAGAGATGATTTGAATTATTTAAATGGAGAAGTGAAAAACATCCATTATGGAGATATTCACACTAAATTTTCTACACTATTTGATATTGCAAAGGAAAATGTCCCATTTATAAACGAGTCAATTGCACTAAATAAGTTCAAGCAAGAGAATTTTTGTAAGGAGGGGGATATGATTTTTGCCGATGCTTCTGAAGATTTGAAAGACATTGGAAAAAGTATTGAAGTAGTCAAACTAAACGGTGAGAAATTGCTTTCAGGTTTGCACACTTTGCTAGCAAGACAAATAAATTCTGAAATAGCTGTTGGATTTGGTGGGTACTTATTCTCTAACGATAGAATTAAGAAACAAATACAAAGAGAATCCCAAGGTGCAAAAGTTCTGGGAATTTCAGCTACCAGACTATCAAACATAAGTATTTTCTATCCCAAAGAAAAAAAAGAACAACAAAAAATTATTGATTGCCTTTCGTCATTAGATCAGGTTATCACGGCTGAGCGTCAAAGGCTACAAGTGCTGAAAGAACATAAAAAAGGTCTAATACAAAATCTATTCCCACAGGAAGGTGAAACCCTCCCGAAGCTGCGGTTTAAGGAGTTTGAGGATAGTGGGGACTGGGAGGAGACAACTTTAACACAGGTTGCATATTACGAAAATGGAAAAGCACACGAACAAGACATTGATAGTACAGGTGATTTCATTGTAGTGAATTCAAAATTCATTTCACAAGACGGTGATGTGAGAAAATTTACAAATACCGCTTTCTGCCCAGCTAACAAAGGTGATGTTCTAATGGTGCTTAGTGATATTCCAAATGGTAAAGCGATTGCAAAGTGTTTTTTAGTCGATGAAGACGATCGCTACACAGTGAATCAGCGCATTTGCAGAATCACGCCGCAAAATCTTAACAGCAAGGTTCTATATTATCTACTAAATAGGAATCCATATTTCTTAGCTTTTGACGATGGTGTAAAGCAAACCAATCTCAGAAAAGAAGATGTTCTAAATTGCCCTTTGCTAATACCAAGCGACCCAAAGGAACAAGAAGCAATTGCCGATACACTTTCTTCGGTAGATGAATTGATAAATGCTCAAGGCGAAAAGGTGCAAACTTTGAAGCTACACAAAAAAGGATTATTGCAGGGTTTGTTTCCAAGATTAAATAATGAAGAATGAGCGAAATAATAAAATTCACTAACCTGACAGATATTGCTACACACTTCCGTAAGGACTTAACAGGCGACCACAGACCGCTAAAAGAATTGGTGCTTTTCTTTGCCCATAACGGCACAGGGAAAACAAGGCTTTCAATGGAGTTTAAACAAGCAGGAAAGCAGTTTGATGGCGATGGCAAAGTAATCGCAAGAGATACACTTTACTTTAATGCATTTACAGAAGATTTGTTTTCCTGGAATAACGACTTAGAAAATGACACCGATAGATTTCTAAACCTAAATACTGATTCCGCATTTTTTGACGGACTTCGTGAGTTAGAGTTAGATGCGAAGATTGAGTCTTTTTTTCACAATTATGTTGATTTGAAATTTGACATCAACTATGAGGATGGAACCGTAAGATTTTCGAGAAGTATTATTATTGAAGAAACAGAACAAACAATTGAGAACATCAAAATTTCAAGAGGAGAAGAAACATTGTTTATGTGGTCCTTTTTTCTTGCTATTTGTCAGCTAGCGATCGACAAAGACCCAGCATACAATTGGGTTAGATTCGTTTACATTGACGACCCAATTTCTTCTTTAGATGAGAATAATGCAATTGCTATTGCATGTGATTTGGTAAATTTACTCGCCACAGAGGGTAATGAAATAAAAACCGTGATTTCAACCCATCACAGCTTATTTTTTAATGTGTTATTTAATGAGGTAAGAACAAAAGGGATAAAGAATAAGCGATATTATTTACACTTCAAAGAGCCGGGCGATTATTCATTGCAAGACACCGATGACTCACCGTTCTTTCATCACATCGCAACAATAAGTGAACTGAATAAAGTAGTTTTATCAAATAAAATATACACTTATCACTTCAACGCCTTGAGAACTATACTTGAAAAAACTGCCAGTTTTTTTGGATATGGCGAAATAGGTAAATGCATACATGGCTTAAACGATGACGTTCTTTTTGAAAGAGCCTTGAATTTATTTAGTCATGGAAAATATTCAATTTACGACCCTGTTGAAATGGGCGATGACAATAAAGAATTATTTAAGCGGATTTTTAGAGAGTTTATTGACAAATATAAATTCGATTTCCCAGAAATATTTAATGAACCAAATCCAATAGCAGCAGCATGACAGCAACCGACCAAACACAATTAGGCAATACACTTTGGAAAATTGCAGACGAATTGCGTGGAGCAATGAACGCTGACCAATTTCGGGATTACATGCTTTCATTTTTGTTCCTTCGTTATTTGAGTGACAATTACGAATCGGCAGCAAGAAAAGAATTAGGAAAAGACTATCCCGTTCTTAAAGACAATGACAAAAGAGCACCATTAACCGTTTGGTATGAACAGTATCCTGACGATGTGCAGGAATTTGAAAAGCAAATGCGTAGGAAAGTCCACTACGTAATTGAGCCGGCCCACTTATGGAAGAGCATTGCAGAATTGGCAAGACTTCAAAATGGCGAATTGCTGCGAACACTGCAAAACGGATTTAAGTATATCGAGAACCAATCTTTTGAAAGCACGTTTCAGGGTCTGTTTTCCGAAATCAATTTAGATTCTGATAAGCTTGGCAAAAACTATGAAGAACGTAATAAAAAGCTCTGCAATATTATTCAGAAAATTGCAGAAGGGATTAATAGCTTCGATAAAAACATCGATTATTTAGGCGATGCTTACGAATACCTTATTGGGAAATTTGCGGCAGGTTCAGGGCAAAAGGCTGGAGAATTTTATACCCCACAACGCATCTCCGATATTCTTTCAGGTATTGTAACACTTGACAGTCAAGACCCAAGTAATGGCGAAAAGAAAAAGATTGAACGAGTGCTGGACTTTGCTTGTGGTTCGGGTTCGTTATTGCTGAACGTCCGCAAAAAGATGAATGAAGCTGATGGGACTATCGGAAAAATATTCGGACAGGAAAAAAACATTACCACATACAACCTGGCACGAATGAACATGTTGCTGCATGGTGTAAAGGATACGGAATTTGAAATACATCACGGCGACACTTTACTGAACGAATGGGAGATCTTAAACGAGATGAACCCTGCGAAAAAATTAGAGTTTGATGCTATTGTAGCGAATCCTCCTTTCAGTTATCGTTGGGAGCCATCCGAAGCTATGGGTGAAGATTTTCGTTTCAAGAGTTATGGACTTGCTCCAAAATCAGCAGCGGATTTTGCCTTCTTGCTTCATGGTTTTCATTTTTTGAGCAAAGAAGGAACGATGGCTATCATATTACCTCATGGGGTTTTGTTTAGAGGCGGTTCAGAAGAACGTATCAGAACTAAATTATTAAAGGACGGTAACATTGACACCGTAATTGGACTTCCAGCCAACTTGTTTTTCTCTACAGGTATCCCAGTTTGTATTCTGGTTCTAAAAAAGTGCAAAAAATTTGACGATGTTTTATTTATCAATGCGGTTGATCACTTTGAAAAAGGAAAGAGACAGAACAACTTATTACCTGAGAATATTGAAAAGATAGTTGACACATATAGAGAACGTAAAGAAGAGGGCCGTTACTCACGAAGGGTATCAATGGATGAAATAGAGAAAAACGAATTCAACCTTAACATCTCTCGCTATGTAAGTACATCTTTGGATGATAAAATCATTGACTTAAATGTTGTAAACAAAAAACTGGTTGACCTTGGCAAGGATATAGCCAAAGCAAGGGAGACTCATAATAGGTTTTTAGAGGAATTGGAACTTCCACCAATATAAAAAATGAAAGTCCAACATTATTTGCAAGCACATTTGGAGCATTTTTATGCGCTCACTAATTCAAAAACAGCATTTTATACAAAAATCTGATACTTTTTTAACCCTGTGGCAAATCGGAATTAAATCCCGTCCGACTATTTTCGATAGTCGGACGATCTAATTCCGAACATCGTTAATCCGGATTTGAATTTCCACGAATAGTTGCCAAATTTAACCTTCCTCGCTTTGATCTTCCCGCAATAAGTTCATTGCATTCCATTTAAGATCTTCAATATCCTCCATTACACTTTCCATATTGCGTTCCACCAATAAGGCTATCTGCGCACTGTTGACGTAATAGTTCATTTCGATACTATATACCTTAATAAAAATGGGTTGCATAGTATTTATTTCATAAAGGTGGAGCATTTTAGAATTCCCCTGAATGCCATTTGATGCCATTAGTTGCACAAACGTTCACTTCGTTGACGTTTGTTGCATTTCGTTGACGTTCGTTGACGTTTGGAAGCATAATTGAGCATCTTTTGCTGTTTGTTGCCGTTCCATGCGCTAATTGGAAAGTAGCCCTTTGCCGCAATAGCATCTTTGTGTCAGAAATCAAAAAAAGCAACGATTATGAACACAAGAACAATTCCATTAATGCCAGCGGCAAAGCTAAGAGGCAAGACAGAGATCATTGAGTATTGCAGAGGAGCGTGGAGCTTCGCTAATACGGTCCTCTGGCCGGAACAGCACTTTGATACTCAAGAATTGGAAAGAGCAAAGGTTTGCATTCAAAATTACTTTGATGATGCGACCGATATGAAAAAGGCTTTCCTTTCCTTTTGCCAGCGCATAATACTTACCCACCGCTACATCACTGCTCAACCAGGTCGCTTTGTACCAAATCCATCAATCTGGTTCAATGGCAACTACCCACAAGGATTTGTAGGAACACTTGCATGGCTAAACAATATTGAAAAAAAAAGGGAAGAGATTCCTGGATATCTGCAACATATTTTAACAGCAGCCGAACAATATGTCGCATATGTTGAGCACCCTACAACTAAGGCATTCAACACTTGCAGAACTAAATTATTGCAGCAAAACGCAAAGAGCTTATTACAGTTCTACTATAATTCAATCCTGCATTTCAATTACATCAAGTACTAATACTTAAATAGAATTTCATGCAAAGCAAATCTGAGAAAAATGAACTGGTTATTACACCTATGAACGCAGTTCAGTTGGCAAAAATATACGGCGTAGGGATAAAGACTTTCAGGAAATGGCTGGAACCTCATCGTCAAGAAATCGGCAAGAAAATTGGAAGGTTCTATACTATTAACCAAGTGAAAATCATGCTTGAAAAATTTGGAATTCCTGGCTCAAACTTCAAATTGTAAATCCCCGGAAAGGCAATATTAGTGCGATAGGAGCATTGTTAAAGCGTTGAGTGCCCAGACATACCCAAACTCGAAAGTAGCCCCTATTGACCGTTTTACCTTTGGGTCGAAAATGATCAAAATATGATAAAGACGGATACTTCACACTTTAGTAATGTGATGCTTACAGGAACGATACTCCTTGCCAACGTGGACGTGAACGGACTATTGGACTATGGCCTTAAAGCCTTTTTAGGCGGCGCAGTTTGGTTGGGGTACAAACTGGCTGCGGACTACCTGGATAGGAAAAGAAAAAGCAAAGACAATGAGCTTAACTAAAATAATAGCAGGAACGGTAATCGGTGCGGGAGCGATAGCAGGCATAGCCTACTTACGGAACATCAAACGGGCGCAGGT
>CANGNA010000055.1 GCA_947455215.1 Chitinophagaceae bacterium | reverse complement strand
TGGTTGAGAAAGGTAAAGCAAAAAGGCTGGCTTTGTTGGCAGTGGTGAATAAGTTGCTCAAACAGGCGTTTGCAGTCGCGATCAGTGGAGCAGACTATGACAAAAATTATTCAAAAAATACTTGTTTTTAAACACAGTTCATGGTGAGCTTGTCGAATCAATGGCACGAACATGGGCTTGCAGTAAATAAAAAAAGCAGGTCCTTACAATGATCATATATGAATGCCCGAAAGTTTTGGTCGCTATTTGTCGTACTTCTGGTAATAGTATTCAGTTGCCACCCCGTGAGTACGAAATTGGCGATTGTAAACAATACAGATAAAGATATGTGTTGCTATACACTATTAGACACCTCCGAGTTAGACAGAATAGCGATTTACTATGTTCCTGCACATAGCACAGGAAACCCCGATATTGGGACTGGAGGTGATGATATATGGGAACGGAAAATAAATCGGTTTTCTTCAGACAGTACATTGAATATATGGCTATGCGATTGTTCTGTGGTGATCATTGATTCATCGCAAAATGAGGTGCCTAAGCAGCGAAAATATAAGAAGCTTAAATACAAAATAAGAGATCTGGATAGCATAAAATGGAAAATTGTAATTAATGATTGATCGTCCATTTTTGCCCTGATAAATCCCGCCGTTGGTCAGACAGCCTTCGCATAAAGCTATGGCGGCTGATAGGAGATATAACGGCGACTGTAGTTATGGGCCGCCCGCACCATTATCAGTTGGCAACGTAATACCACCATAGAATTAACTTATCTGTTGGTGGTGTTTAATCCGTAATTTTACATCCTAATTTTTTGCAGATGCAGTTATCGGAGCTATACGCCAAAGCCATGCGCTTTGAGTTTCTGAGTATAGAAGAAGGGATGTTCCTGTTTGAGCATGCGCCGCTTACCGAGTTGATGTACGTAGCCAACGAGCTGCGTAAGATACAGGTGCCGCATGGTAAAGTAACATGGATAATAGACCGCAATATGAACACCACCAATGTGTGTGTGGCCAATTGCAAGTTCTGTAATTTCTATCGCATACCCGGCCACCCGGAGAGCTATGTTACAGACATAGAGACCTACAAACAGAAGATAGAAGAGACCTTTAAATACGGTGGCGAACAGCTGCTGTTGCAAGGTGGTCATCACCCTGGTCTGGGTCTTGCCTATTACACCGACCTGTTCAAACAACTGAAGCAGATGTTCCCTAACCTGAAGCTGCATGCTTTGGGCCCGCCAGAGGTAGCACATATCACTGAGCTGGAAAAGAGTACGCATGCCGAAGTACTGAAGGCGCTGAAAGACGCCGGTATGGACAGCCTGCCTGGCCCCGGTGCCGAGATACTGAACGACCGTGTGCGCCGTATTGTATCTAACGGTAAGTGTGGTGCGCAGGAGTGGCTGGATATCATGCACGAAGCGCATAAGCTGAACCTGACCACCAGCGCTACCATGATGTTTGGCCACGTAGAGACCATTTACGAGCGGTTTGAGCACCTGGTGAAGCTGCGTGAGGTACAGGCCAAGAAGCCGGAAAGCGCTAAGGGTTTCATCGCATTTATTCCATGGACCTTCCAGGATGTGGACACGTTGCTGCAACGCATACGCGGCACCAAGAACATGACCACGCCGGAGGAATACATCCGTATGATATCTATGAGCCGCATCATGTTGCCTAATGTAAAGAACATACAGGCATCGTGGCTTACAGTAGGTAAGGCGGTAGCACAGATGTGCTTACACGCGGGTGCCAACGATTTCGGTTCTATCATGATAGAAGAGAACGTGGTAAGCGCTGCCGGTGCCCCACACCGCTTTACAGCCAGCGGCATACAGGAAGCTATCCGCGAGGCAGGCTTCGAGCCGCAGCTGCGCAACCAGCAATACGAATTCCGCGAAATGCCGCAGATGGAAGAGCAGGTGATCACTTATTAGTCGTAAGTATTAAGTCATAAGTCGAAAGTCCACCCGTGTTGGGTGGGCTTTTGTTTTTGGGTTATTTCGTAATTTTATAGCAAATATCTTTATGAGTGTAGCGGAATTAAAAGAAGAGGCGCTGAGACAATTTGCGATCAAGGTAAAATCGACAGACGACGAGAAGGTGCTGGAAATGATGCTTGATTTTATCAATAGTATCAATACCCAGGATGTCGGCGGCGTTAACCTTGCACGCCACTATGAGACCATTAAGGCCAAATATGGTAATGTCCTTCAAAAATTGGCCCGGTGATATCAGAAGCAGATATTCTTTTACTTCATGACTATTCGATCCGAGATTTTGGCGGAACTACAGGATTGCGTGAAAGAGACCTATTATTGTCTGCTATAGCCAGGCCATATCAGACCTTTGATGGAAAAGATCTGTATGCATCCCCTTATGAAAAGGCAGCCGCATTGGGAGAAAGTCTTATTGTCAATCACCCGTTTTTGGACGGCAATAAGCGAACTGCCTTTCTCGCCATGTTAGCGCTTTTACACGAGCACGGTATTGAATTTTCCGGAAGCGTTGAAGATACTTACGGCTTTGTACTTGCTATGTCTCGCGGAGAAAAAGATTTTGATGCAATAGCTGAGTGGTTGGTGCAGAGTTGCAAATAGGCATCATTACTCAGCCATCATGCTGCTTTTGCTTCTTGCAGATAGGCGGCCACTTCCTGCCTGAGCGCGTCTTTGTTCACAGCCCGGTGAAATACATACTGGTCTGCAATGTAGCGGCGTTCCCCTGCCGGGCGGCACGATTGCAGGACATTGTACATCAGCCACATGGTATCTACTTTCTTTCCTCTGACCTGTATCTGTTCGTAGTCGGAGATATTTTTATAGAGATCTAAAATGTACCGGCAGTCCTGCAGCGTTTCCGCAGGCAGCGGAGGGTGGCTTTGCGTAGCCGCTACCTGGTATACAGGCGGTTCGGGGTGTTCAGTAGCCGATGTTTCTTCCTCCCTTTTGGCAGCCTCTTTGGCCAGCCTGGCCATCACTTTGCTCATCTTGTCGATACAACTCATGAGGCGTACCTGCATGGTGATGTCTTTTTCTGTGGGCATGCCCGGATCTTCGGGACGTGTGGCAATGTTGTTTTGCAGGGCAGCCAGCTGGCTGCAAAAGCTGTCGAGAATAGATTGGTGATTCATGGTCTATGTGATGGACTGTGATAAAATGTAATGCGGTGTCGGGGTATGCTGTAATGGTTGTTGGTTTTAGTTGCTCATTGGGTTAGCCGGTAAAAGCCAATAGCGCTTTTTGGTTGCGGGGGGTAGGGTGATAATTTTACTGTTTTCATGATAGTGGTTTTAGGGTAAATGATCATTTCCGACACAAAGATGAGCCGGGAAATAGTACCGGCAAAATAAAGATATGCACCAAAAACGGCATGTTGACCGGCTGAAATGCTTGCCCGCAGCGGATTTGAACCCTGCTAAAAAATGTGTTTATCTTTTTTAATGTTATATGTTGGCGGGTGTTTTGGGTAGGTGAACGGCGTTTCCTAATACTATTTAAACATTAAAATTCGGCACGCCTGTTGAGCCTCACCCCGGCCCTCTCCAAAGGAGAGGGAGATGTTACGAGCCTTTTGCGATGCCTATTTTTGATGTATAACTGATATAACCTGCATGATGCGTGGTACATGACATAAAAAAACCGCCCGTAAAGGGCGGTTTTCCATATGATCTGTTGAATTAGTTCAGTTTTTCGTTCCAGTTGTAGGTATCGTAAGTGTTGTACCAACCGTATTCACCCCAATGGCCGGAGAATGGCTGCCAGATGAGCGATACCATCAGCGTATTGCGGTTATACAATTTAAATGGCCCGTCGGTATAGGATGGTATGCGATCGTGTGTGCTCATTAGCTCTACATTGCCCATGGTGTACATCACGCGCACTTTAAAGCAGGTACGCAGGTACAGGGCACCTTCTGCCTTTATGTAGGGGTTAACGCCTATGTTTTGCTGAGAAGGAACGAGGTCGTTCACCGAACTTGGCTCAAGCGTTGTGATATTAACGTGAGGCATGGCACCTGCACCCATTGATGCACCCCATACCAGGCGCTGGCTTTGTATCGCGTCGCAGCCTACTTTCCAGTCAATGCCAATAGGCACGGCTATCTGCACGCTTGATGCAGTGAGCTCGTTGACCGTAGGTGTGCTGTAAGTACCTTCTATGCTTTTTGTCTGGTTGATGCCGCTCCAGGAGTAGAAGTTGGCCATCGCATTCACATTAAGTGCCCATACGCTGATGTGGCCACTGGCTGCGATAGGTACATTCACACCTATAGTAACGCCCACGCCAGGATTAGCCTTCATATTCCTTTTCAGCGTGCTATCGGCCAGGAACTGGTTGTTGTAGCCGGTGATACGGGTAACACCATCGAACGTGCCGTTGATCATTACGCCATTCACGCCTATTTCATAGCGGCTGGGATCGCGCAGATATGAGGAAAAGCGCGACCTGGGAAATTTATATTGTGCAAGGCTGAAAAGTGGCATCGCCAGTAGTAAACCAACTGTCAGACAATTTTTCAGACTTTTGAACAACTTCATATATTTACCTTTAGGGTTGTAAAAATATAAAAAGCAACCAAAAAAACCACTATTTTAATTAGTAATATGGTTTTTGGCGTAAAGCCTATGATAAACGAGCATTTATACCTGGCCGAGACACAGGGTAGGGGAAGAGGTGTATATACCCGAGCGGCACTGCCTGGGGGGTTGGTAGTAGAACTATCTCCCGTGATACCCATGAGTGGCGAGGACCGTAAGAAACTGGACGAGACACTACTACACGATTACATTTTTGAATGGCAGCCCGATGGCAAGGAAATGTGCTGCATGGCGCTGGGCTGGATACCTATGTATAATCATTCTTATGCGTCGAACTGCGAGTACTTTATGGATTACGACAACAACACCATGTACATACAAACCGTAAAGCCCATTGCCGCCGGCGAGGAGCTGACCATTAACTACAATGGTGATTGGGATAATGAGGAGCGGGTGTGGTTTGATGTTGTATAAGTCGTGAGTCGTGAGTCGTAAGTCGTAAGTCGTAAGTCGTAAGTCGTAAGTCGTAAGTCGTAAAATTTTGGGGAAATAAGTTACGCAAAACAAATTGCATTGTTACAGCAAGGACCTATGACTTACGACTTACCGCTTACGACTACTCTAGCCTGAATATAGGGTAGCGCATGTAGCCGGGCTCCATGTAGGGGGAGTGGCGGTAAACGAAGTCGAGCTGGGCCTGGGCGCTTTTGGCAAATTCGGGGTCGGACTTTTTCTTTTCTTCCAATTGTTTTTTAAGCTGGGGATCTTTCTTCAATATTTCTGCGGCCATATCCTCAAATACATAATCGCTGAAGTATTCTTTTTGTTGCAGGATACCATCGAAGAAATTCCATGCGAAGAAGCCATCGGGTGCTGCAGGCTCCAGGCTCTCTAAGAGATATCGCTTGGCGCGCTGATCGGTTGGTATCAGGTGATCGCCTGCGTTAAACCGGATGGTCTCTGTATCTTGCGATACCTGTATATTCTTGTGCAGGTAGTGTTTTTCGTATGGTTTAGATACGGTTTCGTAATTGTCAATGTGGTATGCGGTCACTGTTATTGTAGTATCACGCGTAAGTGTGTGCATTTGCACGCCGTTGTTCTGCAATCTTGTAATAACACTGCTCCAGCCGGCCGGGATAACATATGCAACAGGTGTTGCTATTGTTTTTGATGCTGTGTAGTGATCGTAAAAAGGTACCACTTTCGTAAAAGGCTTGTTCCTGTCGTAGTACAGGCGCGGCAGGCCCGATACTGCACTCGGCTTGTGGCCGGCCTCATATCCTTTAAAAACAATGGTACTGTGTTGCGTTGTATCGATCTTCCATTCTATAGGTGTTATGCGTTGGGCGGCCAGGGCTGCCCGGTCGGCTTGCCGTACTTTTTTAATTTCTTTCGCTCTTGTCGAGGCTTCTTTTATGAAGCACGTCATTAGCGTATACGTCGCCCACACCCTGTCTTTGAAGGGCTTTAGCATGTGTGTTTCAGGCACATAGGCCATAGTTTGGAATAAAGCGGCATAACCACTGGCAAAGCGCGGTGGCTCAAAGAACTCGCGCCAGCCGGTAGCCGGTGTGTTGTCAAAGTCATTGACATATGGCACCAGGTCGTACCCGGCTTTTTCCATATCATCATAGATGGACGGTGTGAACCTGAGATTCATCAAATTACCGGTCTCTCCGCCCAGCTTATCATGCTGTGTGGCCAGTAGTGTCATTACATGCTGGTAGTCGGCGCCATCGCTTACATGATTATCAATAAAAATGTCGGGATCAAGTTTGGCGAACAAGCGTTCCAGGCTGCGGGTCTCTGACGCATCGCATTTAATGAAATCTCTATTGAGGTCGAGGTTCTGCGCATTGCCGCGAAAGCCGTATTCAAGCGGGCCGTTCTGGTTAGCCCGGCTGTAGCTGCCACGGTTCAGGAAGCCGCCGACATTATACACCGGTATCACTGCCAGCACTACATTTTCCGGCACTTTTATTTTGCCGCTCACAGCATCGCGCAGCAGCATCATACTGGCATCTACACCGTCTGGCTCGCCGGCATGTATGCCGTTGTTGATGAGGATGACCACTTTGTTGTCGCGCTTCCAGTGGGCGGGATCAAGGTCTTTGTTTTTGCTATAGTAAACCACATGCAGCGGATGATCGCCATCGGTGTGACCTATCTCTTCGATTTTTAATCTGGAGCTGGTGCGGGCGAGTTCTTCATAAAAAGTTATTGCCTGCTGGTATGTGGCTGATTCTTTGCCATTGCTGGTCTCGAAAGGAGTTTGCAGTTTTTTCTGGGCAAAAGCTGTTGTTGTACAGAGGGTAAGTGCAAGCAGCAGGCGTTTCATTGCAGTGTTGTTTTTTGGTGGCCAAGGTACAGTTTTTCATTGTCTGAATCAGGATAGCCGGGATTTTAGGAAAAGGAGGATTAGGAGGTCGTGTCCGTGTCGCCCTTCGACCCTTCGGCAAGCTGCCAATGACACTTTGTACATGTTATTGATTTTCAATAATCCGAAAACGAATACTTCCCGATACAGCGATCACCCCCGACGTCCGACAACACGCCTACGGCTGGTCGGACATCGTCCCCTCTTTTGGCCAACGCACAAGGCTATATAAAGAGGGGAGTTTCCGAAAACGAATACGTCCAGACGCGAGAGGGCTTTCCCGAAAGCGTTCGGGACTGGCTGTTCCTCACTACGCATTGCGCAATGACCCATTGAGATGGTCGTTAAACCGGCGTTAAACCAGATGTGACTTTTTTAGCCGACTTTTACGCTTTATTATATTTGCCAATAGATGAAGAAGATATTTCCCATCATAGTAGTGCTCATATCACTGTCGGTGATCGGCATATTGTTCATCCAGATGTCGTGGATACAGAATGCCTTTGCCCTGAAGCAGGACGAGTTTGAACGCGGTGTGCATAATTCGCTCATCAAGATACGTGAGTCGCTGCACGACAGGTTTTTATACAAGACCAATGAGGGCTATATGAATGAGGAGAGCAAGGAATACAAGCTGCGCCTCGATTTCTCTGTACTCGGCAATTTTACCAACGACGAGATACACGATATCATAGATAAAGCACTGTCTCAGAACAACATACACTACAAATACGAGTACGGTATCACCAATATCTTCAACAATATCATCTTCCAGTCGGATGGTTTCCAGGTAACGGACCACAACATATACCGGCAGGATCTTTCGCCCAAGGACGCTATCCGCAGCCAGGAGACGCTGTTCCTGAGTATAAAAGTGAACCGTAACCAGGTGATAGGGGAGATGTGGTGGATGATCGTGGCCTCGATAGTATTCACCTGTATCATCATCCTGGCCTTTGCGCTTACTGTGCGTACGCTCTTTAACCAGAAGAAGATATCGGAGATCAAGAGCGACTTCATCAACAACATGACGCATGAGCTGAAGACGCCGCTGGCCACTATTTCGCTGGCCATAGATGCGCTGACCAATGAAAAGGTGATACATGATGTAGATAAGATACGCCTGTACAGCGGCATGATCAAAGAGGAGAACAAGCGCATGAACAAGCAGGTAGAGAAGATACTGCAGGCGGCCAGGCTGGAGAAAGAAGAACTGAAGCTGAACCTGCAGGAGCTGGATGCCCGTCAGGTGATCAATAAGGTGGCCGACAACCTGGCCCTGCAATTGCAGGAAAAGAGCGGCGCGCTAAACCTGAAGTTGAATGCCGATAACAACCGCATTACAGCCGATGAGGTGCATTTCTCCAACATCATCTTCAACCTGCTGGATAATGCTATGAAGTACTCTACCAACGCCCCTTACATAGAGGTAGAGACCCTGAATGCAGGCGATTCGCTGGTCATCAAGATAAAAGATAACGGTATTGGAATGGACAGGGAGACCCAAACCCGCATATTCGAGAAATTCTTCCGTGCACATACCGGCAACCTGCACAATGTAAAGGGCTTTGGCCTGGGCCTTAGCTATGTAAAGGCCATTGTAGATGCCCACGACGGTAAGATAAAAGTAGAGAGCGCACCCGGTAAGGGAAGCACCTTTACGCTTACGTTCCCGCTAAGGGAGGCGTAGTGTGGCCGATCATCACTTTTTACTGTATATCTTGTTGTCGAGTTTTGTCTTCAACATTATAGTCACTAACTGTGCACTTTATAGTTATAAAGAATAGTTTTGGGACATTGGTCTTGTTTAATTTTGTAAAACAATAAATAAACAAGATGTTTTACGAGATCGGGAATAATTCAGGATGAGCTTGTTATGGAATTGTCATTAAAATCTTTGAGGCCGTGACAATAAAATGACATAATAAAAATAAAAATGCGGAAAAATCGGCTGAAACCCGCGCCAGTACTGACAAAAATTTTTTAAGAAATGTGTTTTAGAATTCAGCATTGTGTTGTAGTTTTGCCCACGCTTCAACATAAAGGAAAGTTAATTTTCAAATTTATACACGTGCCAGAATCAATATTGCAACTGTTTCGTATAGGCTCCCGCACTGCTTTAGCAGTTTTTTGCGCTCTTATCCTGTTCAGTAATACAGCTTCAGCCGCGCCTGATGGTAAGGCTTTGTTCCAGTCTAACTGTGCTTCGTGCCACAACCCGTTGAAAGATGCCACCGGCCCTGCGCTGAAAGGCATCAATGCTACATTCCCGAGCAAGGAATGGGGATATAGCTGGGTACACAATTCTGCAGCCCTGATAGCTGCAGGCGACAAGACCGCTGTTGAGATCTTCAACAAATTCAACAAAACGCCAATGACGGCGTTCCCTCAGTTGAAGAATGAAGAGATCGATGCGATCTTCGCGTATGTTAACTCTGTACAGCCACCAACAGTTGCTAAGGCTGAAGTTGGCCAACAGCAGGAATCTTCTGAAGGCAGTGGTTACTTGTATACGATCATCACCTTGTCTTTGCTGGTGCTGGTGATCATCCTGTGGAGGGCTAACCAGAGCCTGGGCCGCGCTGCCAACGAAAAAGAAGGCATCGTTAACGAGAAAGAAGTTCCTTTATACAGGAATAAGGTAGTAATAGCTATCGTTGCTATCCTGGCGTTCATCATGGCTGGTTACTGGCTGGTAAATGGCGCTATCAACGAAGGTCGCCAGCAGAACTATCGTCCGCTGCAGCCTATTTTCTACTCACATAAAGTACATGCCGGTGTTAACCAGATCAATTGCCTGTACTGCCACTCGAGCGCAGAAAAGAGCAAGCATAGCATGATCCCTTCTTCTAACGTATGTATGAACTGCCACAAGCAGATAGCAGAATACACCGGTACTGAAGTGCTGAAGACAGCAGAAGGTAAAACAGTGAACGGTACAGAAGAGATCAAGAAGCTGTATGCTTACGCAGGCTGGGATGCAGCTGCCAAGAAATACAAGCTGAAGGCTGACGGTTCTATTGACGCTACGCCGATACAGTGGACAAAGATCCACAATCTGCCAGACCACGTATACTTCAACCACGCTCAGCACGTAAAGGTGGGCCAGATACAGTGTCAGCGCTGCCATGGTCCTATACAGGAGATGGACGAAGTTTATCAGTTCGCTCCACTGTCTATGGGCTGGTGTATCAACTGTCACCGCCAGACACAGGTGCAGATGGATAACGACTACTACAGCATTTTCCAGAAATATCGCGATGAGATAAAGGCTGGCAAACGCACAGGTGTTACCGAAGCGGAAATGGGCGGTACAGAGTGCCAGAAGTGTCACTACTAATACCACTGCACAACTGAAGAGTAGTGCAACACTTTCAATTTTTTTTGACTTTTGAATTTTGAATAAATATATGTCTCAAAAACAATATTGGTCGAGTCTGGAAGAGGCTAAGAATCCTGCGGTTAACCAGGAATTGGCATCAAATGAATTCAGAGAAGAATTACCATTCGATCTGAGCGAAACCGTTCTCGGTGCAACAACACCCCGCCGCGACTTTTTGAAGTTCCTGGGTTTCAGCACACTGGCGGCTACCGTAGTATCCAGCTGCGAAATGCCGGTACGTAAGGCTATCCCTTACGCTATCAAGCCCGAAGACATCACTCCGGGTGTGCCTAACTACTATGCATCCACCTATTTCGATGGTCATGAGTATGCAGCACTGGTAGTAAAGACACGCGATGGTCGCCCGATCAAGGTAGAAGGTAATGAAATGTCTTCTATCACCAAGGGTGGTACATCGGCAAGGGTTCAGGCATCTGTACTTAATCTGTACGATACTGCCCGCCTGCGTTTCCCGGGCTCTCCTGCTGCCAATGGCAAGAAGGTAGAGAACAAAGAAGCTACTTTTGAGGCAATAGACCGCCAGATAATGGAAGGCATAGGCAGCAAGCCGGGTTACCTGGTAACCGCTTCTGTAATGAGCCCTACCACACTGGAAGTTATCAAATCATTCACAGGCAAGTTCCCGAACATCAAGCACGTAGTTTACGATGCTATCTCTTACTCGGGTATGCTGCAGGCCAATATGGCCAGCTACGGCAAGAACACACTGCCTACATATCATTTCGAAAAAGCACAGACCATTGTAAGCATAGGCGCAGATTTCCTGGGCACATGGCTGTCTCCTATAGAATTTGCCAAGGGTTATTCAAAAGGCCGCAAGCTGAATGCCAAGAACATCAAGATGTCTAAGCATTACCAGGTAGAGCCTAACCACACCATCACCGGTGCTGCTGCAGATGAAAGGGCTACCTGCCGTCCGTCTGAGCTGGGCCTGGTGGTTACCGCACTTTATGCTGAAGTAAGCGGCGGTGCTAAAGTAACCCTGCCAAGCGCAAAACTTACCAAAATGGTAGCAACAGCTGCCGCCGACCTGAAGAAGGGCAACGGTATGGTAGTTTGCGGTGTTAACGATGTAAATGTTCAGATAGTAGTTAATGTTATCAACAATGCAATAGGTGCTAACGGCACTACCATCAACTGGGCCACGGCCAGCAATTACAAGCAGGGCATAGACAGCGAAGTGGTAGCCATGGTTGATGCTATGGCATCGGGCAGCGTTGGCTCCGTATTCTTCCACGGCGTAAACCCTGTTTACGACTACTTTGACAATAAGAAATTTGCTGATGCACTGAGCAAGGTGCCAATGAGCGTTTCTTTTGCAGAGCGCATGGATGAAACTGCACAGAAATGTAAATTCCTGGTTCCTGACCACCACTACCTGGAAAGCTGGGGTGATGCAGAACCTAAGACCAACTACTTCAGTCTGATGCAGCCGGGTATCGCGCCACTGTTCAAAACACGTGCGTTCCAGGATTCTCTGCTTACATGGGCTGGTGGTACTACCCGCTACGAAGATTACTGGAAGCAGTACTGGACAGCCAAGCTGGGCGGCCAGGCCAACTTCGAGAAGGCACTTCAGGATGGTATCATAGAGCCTGCGGGCGATATGCCAATGGGTGGTGCTTCTTTCAGCGGCAATGTTGCTGACGCGATCAGCAAGGTGCAGGCTAAAAAGGCAGGCTCTGGTATGGAAGTAATGGTATACCAGAAGGTAGGTATAGGCCACGGTGGTGCTTGGAGTAATAACCCATGGCTGCTCGAAATGCCGGATCCTATCACCAAGGCCACATGGGACAACTACGCATGCGTATCTCCCGAATGGGCTAAAAAGAACGGTGCTGAACTGAACAGCATCAATGAAGTTGATCCTAAGAAACACGTAATTACCATCAAGGGCGCACATGGTTACTCAGTTAACCTGCCGCTGATAGTAGTTCCGGGTATGCATAACGATGTAGTGGCAGTAGCTGTAGGCTATGGCCGCGATGCTAACGTAGGCCGCGCCGCTGCAAGCGACGCTGCAACAGGACAGGGTGGCCGCAACGCTTATCCGTTCATGTCTTACAACGGCACCAACTTCGACGGTTTTGACGCGGCTACTGTAACAATGACCAACGACAAGTATGAAGTGGCCATTACGCAGACGCACATGAGCTACGAAACTCGTCCGATCATCCACGAATTTACCCTGGAAGAGTTTGCCAAGGATCCTAAGGTGCTGATGAAAGAGCGCTACAAGGAAATGGGCGAGTTCTCTAAGCCACTGGCAGAAGAAGGTAAAGAAGAAAAAGAAGAAGGATTGCAGGATGCCAAGATGGACGAAGGATATCGTTCAGAAGGTACCCTCTACGATAATTACGAATACAATGGCCTGAAATGGGGTATGTCTATCGACCTGAACAGCTGTATCGGTTGCGGTGCATGTGTGGTAGGTTGTATGGCAGAGAATAACATCCCTGTAGTAGGTAAAGAGCACGTGATCAAGAATCACGAAATGCACTGGATGCGTATCGACCGTTACTTCAGCGGTATGCCAAACGATCCGGATTCTATCCAGACCGTGTTCCAGCCAATGCTTTGCCAGCATTGCGATAACGCACCTTGCGAAAACGTTTGCCCGGTATCTGCAACCAACCACAGCTCTGAAGGTATCAACCAGATGGCTTACAACCGTTGCATCGGTACAAAGTATTGCGCTAACAACTGCCCGTATAAAGTACGTCACTTCAACTGGATGGACTGGAACGGTGCTGATGCCTTTGCCGACAACCAGTTCGAAGACTACCGTCGCGATGAAATGAACGAAGACCTCACCCGCATGGTACTGAACCCAGATGTTACGGTACGTAGCCGCGGTGTGATGGAAAAATGTACCTTCTGCGTACAGCGCCTGCAGGATGCTAAGCTGGCTGCCAAGAAGCTGGGTCGTCCGCTGAAGGATGGTGAAGCACGCACAGCCTGCCAGATGGCTTGTCCTACAGATGCGATCATGTTCGGTAATGTTAACGACAAGACCAGCAACATCGCCAAGATCCGTAACGAAGATCAGCAGGAGCGCGTATTCCACGTTCTGGAGCACATACACACCCTGCCAAACATCAACTACCTGGCCAAGGTGCGTAACACAGAAGAGCTGCACTCCGGTAAGGAAAATGATCCTAAGAACATGAAGGATGGTCTTTACGAAGATCACATCTAAGCGTTGTCAGGAGTAAGGAATAGTAAAAGAGTTTTTTAATATAAAGAAAAGAAGGTAATAAGCACTATTACCATCGTTGCTAAAATACTAATTACGTGCTATGCATATTAAGTACGAATCTTTTGTAAGAGAGCCGCTTGTTGATGGAAATAAAGACTACCATCAGGTATCGGAAGATATCATTAAGCCTATAGAGGTGAAACCGGGCCGCATGTGGTATGTAGGTTTCTTCTTTGCCCTCACACTTCTGGCCTTCGGCGTTTTTTCTGTGGGTTGGGCAGTGTACTGGGGCCTTGGTACCTGGGGTGTTAACCGTACCATTGGCTGGGGTTGGGATATCACCAACTTCGTATGGTGGGTAGGTATCGGTCACGCCGGTACGCTGATCTCTGCGATCCTCCTGCTGTTCCGCCAGGGCTGGCGTACAGGTGTGAACAGGGCTGCGGAAGCGATGACCATCTTCGCGGTAATGTGCGCAGGCCAGTTCCCTATATGGCACATGGGTCGTGTGTGGGATGCGATGTTCGTACTACCACTGCCTAACACGCGTGGTGTGCTTTGGCCTAACTTCGATTCGCCGCTCCTTTGGGACGTGTTCGCGATCTCTACTTACTTCACAGTATCATTGTTGTTCTGGTACTCTGGTCTCGTTCCGGATTTCGCACTTATCCGCGACCGCGCAAAGACCAAGTTCCGCAAGATGATGTATGGTTTCGCATCATTTGGCTGGACCGGTACTGCAAAGAACTGGCAGCGCCAGGAAGCACTGGCCCTCGTACTGGCCGGTTTGTCTACTCCGCTCGTACTTTCTGTACATACTATCGTATCTTTTGACTTCGCTACTTCAGTTATACCAGGTTGGCACACCACCATCTTCCCGCCATACTTCGTTGCGGGTGCGGTATTCTCAGGCTTCGCAATGGTGAACACCCTGCTGGTGATCACCCGTAAGATCCTGAAACTGGAAGACTACATCACTATCGGTCACCTGGAAGCCATGAACAAGGTTATCGTTCTTACAGGTTCTATAGTAGGTATCGCTTATCTTACAGAATTGTTCATAGCATGGTACAGCCAGTCATGGGGCGAAATGGAAGCCTTCAAATGGCGTATCCTTGGCCCATACTGGTGGAGCTACTGGGCGATGATGACCTGCAACGTGGTTTCTCCGCAGTTGTTCTGGGTTAAGAAATTGCGCCGTAACATCCCGTTCACTTTCATCATGTCGATAGTAGTGAACATAGGTATGTGGTTCGAGCGTTTCGTTATCATCGTTACCTCTACTTACCGCGACTGGATACCTGGCAGCTGGGCATATTACAGCCCAACATGGCCTGAAGTTGGTTTCTACCTCGGTACGTTTGGTTTGTTCTTTACTTGCTACTTCCTTTTCTCTAAGTACTTCCCTGTTATCGCGGTGTCCGAGATCAAGTTTGTTCTCAAAACATCTGGTGACAACTATAAGAGGGCTCAGGCTAAGTATGAAGAGCAGACTGACGAAGCGTTTATCGCAGCTGCTACTCATCATCACGATGAGGAGCACCATGCAGAAGTTGCTCACCACTAAATTGAGTATGGAGAGCAGTAGAGCGGAGAGCGTTTTTTAATTTTTAAGTTTTGATTTAGAATTTTTAATAAAATGGCTATAAAGAAATTTGCGGTAGCGGCTTACGACGATGAGGAAGTTCTGTTCCCTGCAGTCAGCAAAGTGCGTCACAGCGGTTATAAATTACACGATATCTACACACCGTTCCCGGTGCATGGCCTTGATGTGGCTATGGGCCTTAAGGAAACAGACCTGCACATTGCAGGTTTCATCTACGGCTTGTGTGGTACATCTACAGCGGTAGGTTTCATATCATGGATATATACCTCCGACTGGCCGATAAATTACGGTGGTAAGCCTCACTTTGCCCTGCCGGCATGGATACCTGTTACTTTCGAGTTGACGGTATTGTTTGCTGCAGTAGGTATGGTGCTTACATTCTGTTACCTCAACCAGATCATGCCGGGCGTTAAGAAGCACGTCTTCCACCCACGCCAGAGCGATGACCTGTTTGTAGTAGCACTGGAACTGAACGACCACACTTCTGAAGAAGAAGCTATAGCTTTCCTGAAGTCTACAGGCGCTAAAGAAACTTCGGTTCAGATGGCAGAAGAAGGCTGGTGGTATGGCCGCTGGGATAAGGAAGAAGAATACGAGAAGCTCAATACTTCAATCGCCAGGTAATCGGCGGCTTTCTCCTTGTAGCTTTTAAATTATTTTACGAATAGAATTTTACTTCAAATATGAACAAGATCAAAAGCATAGTAGTAGCGGGCCTGGGTATCACCCTGGGATTGGCTTCATGCGACTCCGGCAACTTCCGCCGTACGCCTGGCCATATCTATGCGCCCGATATGACTTATTCACGTGCTTACGATGCATATACCTCTAACCCGAATCTGGGTAAGGACAGTCTGATCAGCCACCTGCCGGTTAGCGGTACGATAGCGCGTGGTCATGCTATGCCCGACCACATTGCAGAGGGTGACTCTAATGCTTACAAGACATTCAATACCACAGAGAAATTTGCTGATGCCGACATGAAGGAAGGCAAAAGGCTGTTCAATATCTATTGTGGTATCTGCCATGGTACAGCACTGGATGGTAATGGCCCATTGTATTCAAGCGGTAAGTTTGCTGCAATGCCTGCCAACTTTAAAGACGCTAAGTACCTGCATATGCCTGTTGGCCAGATGTATGCCGCTATCAAGTATGGTAAGAACATGATGGGCTCTTATGCCGGTCAGCTCGATCCGCACCAGCGCTGGATGGTTATCGCCTACATAAAGAAGGTGCAGTCAGAAAATGGTGGTGATGCCTTTACAATGGGTACTGAAGCACCTAAAGCTGATACAGCAAAGACAGTAGCTAAAGCTGACAAAGCCGTTGCTGAGACAAAAACAAAATAATAATTCCTAAAGTACTTTATAAAAGTTGCATACAATGAACGATCGTTTTGAGATACCTGCCCGATTAAGAAATACCAGCCTTGCGCTGATTGGTGTAGGTGTGCTGACGCTGATTATGGGTGCCGTAATGTTGCTTTCCGGCAACGATATGGATAAGACACGCTTCTGGGCGGTTCTGCTGCACGATAGCGTTTTCTTTACCTTCATCACAGGTGTGAGCATATTTGTACAGGCGGCAGTTTCCCTGGCGCAGGGTGCCTGGCTTACTGCTTACCGCAGGGTGCCCGAGGCTATCGGTGCCAATGTGTGGGTATTCGGCCTTATTACATTGGTTGTTACACTGGCTATCATTTTTGGGTTCCGTGTACACGGTGTTAACACTATCTACCCTTGGGTAACACCGGGCGACGATAAGATACTGCTTGGTAAAAAGCCATTCCTCAATACAGGCATGTTCGTGGCATTCAGCGTGGCTACTGTTGCGTTGTGGTCTTTCTTCGGTATGAAGTTCCGCTCCTATTCAATAGCACAGGAAAGCGCTCCTAAGAACGATACTAAGATATACTGGAAGGTGTTCCGCCTGTCTGGTCTGTTCCTTATCGTTTACGGTCTGTCTCAGATGAGCACTATCCCTTGGTTGTGGGTAATGAGCATCCAGGCACACTGGTTCTCTACATTGTTCAGCTGGTACACTTTTGCAAGTGCTTTCGTTAGCGGTATGTCACTGATCATGCTTTGGGTTGTTTACCTGAAGAACCAGGGCAACCTGGAACTGGTGACCAAAGAGCATATGCACGACCTGGCCAAGTTCATGTTCGCATTCTCTATCTTCTGGACTTACCTGTGGTTCGCTCAGTATATGCTGATCTGGTACGCCAACATACCTGATGAAACAGTTTACTTCAAGTTGCGTCAGCATGGTCCCTACAGCGTTATATTCTACGCCAACTTCATCATCAACTTCTGTATGCCGATCATCATATTGATGGCTCGTCCAAGCAAGCGTAACTACTTCACTGTTACCTTCATGGCCATGCTCATCATCTTTGGTCACTGGCTGGATTACTTCCAAATGATCATGCCGGGCCCTCTGGGTGCACACTGGCACATCAACTGGTACGAAATAGGAACATTTATGGGCTTTGTAGGTATACTGATATTCGCAGTGTCACGCAGCCTGGCAAAAGCATCGCTGATACAGCACAACAGTATCTTACTGAAGGAAACAGCAGTGCACATAGCCTAATAAGACCATAGATCAGGAACTAACATTTTAATTAGAAAATAAGCAGAACGACCATGTCGGGATTCATATCAATACTTTTAGTAAGTCTGGTTTTTGTCATCATCTACCAGATAGGTAAGGCGAGCGAGTATGCCGCCGCCATGAAGGGTGCAGAAACTGTAAAATACAAGACCAACCGCGTGCTTGCATGGTTGTTGGTAGGTTTTTATGTGGTGATGCTTTATGGTATCTGGAAATGTAACGCCTACTTCCAGGGTATGATGCTGCCGGTGGCTGCATCAGAGAATGGTGGTAAGTTCGACTCCATGTTCATGATCACCCTGGTGGTTACTGGTATCGTGTTCTTCCTTACGCAAACGCTGTTGTTCTGGTTTGCTTATCGCTACCAGACCACAGAAACCCGTAAGTCGCATTACTTTGCACACAGCAACAAGCTGGAGCTGGTGTGGACAACAATACCTGCCATTGTAATGGCGGTACTGGTGGCAGTAGGTCTTAAGAACTGGGCTACCTTTACTTCTGCTGCTCCTGCCGATGCTACTGTTGTTGAAATAGTAGGTAAGCAGTTCAACTGGCTGGTTCGTTACCCTGGTAAAGACAAAGAAATTGGTAAGAGGGATTTCCGCAAGATCAATGATGCGAACAACGTATTGGGCCTTGATTGGAGCGACCCGCACAATAACGATGATATCATTTCTCAGAAAGGTGAGTTGCACCTGGTGGTTAACAAGCCTGTAAAGCTGCTCATCGGTTCACGCGACGTGATACATGACGTTGGTCTGCCGCACTTCCGCCTGAAAATGGATGCTGTGCCTGGTATCACCACAACAATGTGGTTCAAGCCTACCGTAACTACCGAGGAGATGAAGAAGATCACAAACAATCCAAACTTTGTTTATGAGATATCTTGCGATCAGATGTGCGGTAAAGGTCACTACTCTATGCGCGGTACTATAATAGTGGAAACACAGGAACAGTACGACAAGTGGATGTCTGAACAGCAGACTTACTATGCTGAAGCAAACCCAGCAGCTGCACCTGCAGCGCCGGCAGCACCTAAGGCTGATGAGAAGGCAGACACAAATAAGAAAGCAGTAACGATGAAATAATTTGGCTACCGTAATTAAGGTGGGTCTATAAATTAAATTAGTGCATAAGATGAATAACGCAGAAATAGCAATTGAAGCAGCGAACGTAGCACATGCAGGTCATGCGGAGCATGATCATGGCCATGAGCATCACGAACAACATTTTATTACGAAGTACATTTTCAGCCAAGATCATAAAATGATCTCTAAGCAGTTCATAGTTACAGGTATCATCTGGGCTATCATCGGCGCGCTGATGTCTGTATTCTTCCGTCTGCAACTGGGCTTCCCCGATTCTACATTCCCGATCATGGAGAAATTCCTGGGCGAGTGGGCAAAGGGCGGTAAGCTGTCTCCGGAGTTTTATTACGCCTTGGTAACCATGCACGGTACCATCCTCGTGTTCTTCGTACTTACAGCAGGTCTGTCGGGTACATTTGCCAACCTGCTGATACCTCTGCAGATAGGTGCCAGAGATATGGCCTCTCCATTTATGAACATGCTTTCTTACTGGTTCTTCTTTGCTTCCAGTATTTTCATGTTCGTTTCTCTCTTCGTAGAAACAGGACCAGCATCTGGTGGCTGGACCACTTATCCTCCGCTCAGCGCCCTGAAGGAAGCTTCTATGGGTTCTGGTCTCGGTATGGACCTGTGGCTCATCAGTATGGCACTGTTCGTGGTATCATCGCTGTTGGGTGGTCTTAATTACATCTCTACTATCCTCAATATGCGTACCAAGGGTATGACCATGACGCGTATGCCGTTGACCATCTGGGCGCTGTTGTTCACCGCAGTTCTGGGTGTACTGTCTTTCCCTGTATTGTTGTCTGGCTTCGTACTGCTGATATTCGACCGTAACTTCGGTACCAGCTTCTACCTGTCTGAGATATTCATTGGTGGTAAGGCACTGCCGCACATCGGTGGTTCTGCTATCCTTTATCAGCACTTGTTCTGGTTCCTGGGGCATCCGGAAGTGTATATCATCATGCTGCCTGGTATGGGTATGGCGTCTGAAGTGTTGTCTACACACAGCCGTAAGCCTATCTTCGGTTACTTCGCAATGATCATCTCCCTCATTGGTATCACGTTCCTGGCGTTCCTGGTATGGGCACACCATATGTTCGTAACCGGTATGAGTCCGTTCCTGGGTTCTATCTTCGTGTTGCTTACACTGCTTATCGCTATCCCATCTGCGGTTAAGGTGTTCAACTGGTTAACTACGTTGTGGAGGGGTAACATCCGTTTCAATCCACCAATGCTGTTCGCTATCGGTTTCGTATCACTGTTCATCTCTGGTGGTCTTACCGGTATCTTCCTCGGTAACTCAGCTATCGATATCCACCTGCACGATACCTACTTCGTTATCGCTCACTTCCATATAGTAATGGGTGTGTCTGCATTTTTTGGTATGTTCGCGGGTATCTATCATTGGTTCCCTAAAATGTTCGGCAGGATGATGAATAACACTTTGGGTTATATACATTTCTTTGTAACGTTAACAGGTGCTTACCTTATCTTCTGGCCAATGCACTACGAAGGTATCGCTGGTATGCCACGTCGTTACTACGATATCTCAGCATGGGAATCATTCAAGCACTTCCAGGAGATCAATGCGTTTATCAGCGTTATAGCTACTATCGTATTCTTCGCCCAGCTGGTATTCGTTATCAACTTCTTCGCCAGCATGTTCCGCGGCCGTAAGGTTACTTCAATGAACCCATGGCAGGCCACTACACTGGAGTGGACAACACCGATCAATCCGGAGCATGGTAACTGGCCTGGTGAGATCCCTGAGGTGTACCGCTGGCCTTACGATTACAAGGACGATGGTAATGGTAACGACTTCATCATGCAGACCGTTCCATTACGTCCGGGTGAAGAATCTCATTAATATCATTTCATAATACACACTATCTGAACCGCCTCTTTATGAGGCGGTTTTTTATACGATCGAAAATAAGGGTTGCCCCCCATTGCGCAATAAATACGTTATTTGTATATTCGCTATACTTTTACCATCAACATAAAATCATTTTCAATGAGGAAAACGATACTACTTTCTTTTGTACTGGCTGCATTTTCTTTTTGCGGCGCCTATGCGCAGGGCTTTAGAGTGCCTGAAAAGTATTCATTTGATAATCCCGATGCATATCATAAGTATGACAAGGATATTGTAAAATGCGCCAATTGGCTGGAACATACTCCACCGGGCGATGATGATGAGAAGGTGAAGAGAGCAGGCCGTTTTATGCTGGAGTGGATGTCTGGTGCGCCCTACATCCGCTTTGCTACCAACAGCCGGGTAGATGTATACCTGGATGACGCACCGCAATACAAGATATATTACATGGCCGGATGGGCCAGGTATGCGCTCGAGTCAAATCTCCCCAAGCCCGACAAGCGCTTGTGCATGTACGCAGGCCTTAAAATGGTCATCAAGGTATATAAGGCGGCCAATAGTGAGAAGAAGAACGAAAATATTGAAGAGCTGATAAAGCTGGATAACCAAAGCAAGCTAAAGGCCTGGGTAGACGACAGGGTCTAATGCTGCCTGGCATTATTTTATACAAACAGCTTCACAATTACTTTGCCGGATCTTGCCAATATGGTTAAGGTCCGGCTTTTTTTGCTGCCTGGGTCACACATCTTATCCTGATTGAATAAGAAAGGTCTGCGCGCTGTATTATGCCTCACCCCAGATCTCCAAAGGTGAGGGTGTTTTACCGCCCCGGCATGATACTGGTTTTTGATTTACAATTGTATAATACCATTTAAACATCAAATGCAGGCACGATCATAATTGTGGTGTACCTACGGCACACTGTCCGAAAAGAGGCGCAGGTATACTACAAACATTTTGCACCTACGGCGCAATGGCATGCGACGCAGCGTTCTGATGTTTGACTGGATTAAGTGGTATTATTGAAGCTTCTTTAAAAAAACAGGCTATCATCGGTGGATGATAGCCTGTTTTGAATGTACATTTTTGAAGGTAATTACCTGGCGATATTTACTGCCCTCAGTTCCCTGATAACAGTAACCTTGATCTGGCCCGGGTATTGCATTTCCTTCTGTATCTTATCTGCGATCTCGAATGACAGGCGTTCGCTTTCCGCGTCTGTTACTTTTTCAGCTTCCACTATCACCCTCAGTTCGCGGCCGGCCTGTATGGCGTATGCCTTCTCTACACCATTGTACGCCAGAGCCAGGTTTTCCAGGTCTTTAATACGCTGTATGTAGCTCTGCATCATCTCGCGGCGTGCACCAGGGCGGGCACCGCTGATGGCATCACAAGCCTGTATGATCGGAGAAATGATGTAGGTCATTTCCATTTCATCGTGGTGAGCGCCTATGGCGTTAACAATAGATGGGTGCTCGCCTGCTTTTTCTGCCAGCTTGGCGCCCAGTAGTGCGTGGCTCAGTTCTGTTTCCTCATCCGGTACTTTACCTATATCGTGCAGCAAGCCGGCGCGTTTGGCCAATTTCACCACCTTCTGGCCCAGTCCCAGTTCAGCAGCCATTATACCGCACAGGTTGGCTGTTTCCTTAGAGTGCATCAGCAGGTTCTGGCCGTAAGATGAGCGGAAACGCATCTTACCTACCATACGTACCAGGTCTTTATGCAGGCCATGTACGCCGAGTTCTATAATGGTACGTTCGCCTATTTCCATCAGCTGCTCTTCCAGCTGCTTCTTGGTCTTTTCTACCACTTCCTCGATACGGGCAGGGTGTATACGGCCATCCTGTACCAGACGGTGCAGCGACAGGCGCGCCACCTCGCGGCGGAATGGATCGAAACAGCTCAGTACTATTGCTTCAGGGGTGTCATCAATGATCAGGTCAACACCGGTAGCTGCTTCCAGGGCGCGGATGTTACGGCCCTCACGACCAATGATCTGGCCCTTGATCTCATCGCTTTCCAGGTTGAACACCGTAATGGCGTTCTCGATGGTCTGCTCTGCAGCGGTACGCTGTATGCTCTGGATGATGATCTTCTTGGCTTCCTTGGTAGCGTTCAGCTTGGCCTCTTCCATGATGTCCTTAACATGGGCCATGGCCTTGGTCTTGGCTTCTTCCTTCACCAGTTCTATCAGTTCAGCCTTAGCTTCTTCTGCCGACAGGTTAGCTACCTTTTCCAGGCGCTTGATGTGCTCTTCCTGGTGTTTTTCCAGTTCTGCACGCTTAATATTAACGACCTCGGTCTGTTTTTGCAGGTTCTCTTTCAGGTGCTCATTTTCCTGTACCTGGCGCTGCAGGGCCGATGTTTTATCGTTAAAGGTCTGCTGCTGCTGTTTCAGTTTATTCTCAGCTTCAACCAATTTCTGGCTGCGCTGCTGTACGTCTTTGTCGTGTGCAGATTTTAACTGGGCAAATTGTTCTTTAGCCTCCAGTAACTTGTTCTCTTTCAGTGTTTCTGCCAGTATTTTGGCATCGTCTATTATTTTCTTGGATAAAGTCTCTGCGTCTTCTACCTGCTTTTGTGTGTTTTTTGCAAAAATGAGCTTGCCAAGGAAAATACCTATAACTAACGCCGCTAATGCCGCGACGACGGTGACTATCGTTGAGTCCATACTATTGATTTGGTTTTATATAAAAAATCAGGATACCCCGGCTTGCCGGAAGCATACTGTGGTTGTTTTAGCGGTGCTAAGTTAACAAAACATTTTGGTTAAGGAACGGGCGATACATACTTATAATTTCGCAATGTTAAAAACTTGCTACGGGTTGTTGTTGGCTATATAATAACTTTACAGCGCATCTGTAAATGCCCTTTAAATTTCATTTTTTCCAGTAATGGCGGTTACTTTTAGTTATTGTAGTGTTCCCGTAATGCCGGTGCGCAGCGAGCCCAATCACAGGGCCGAGCAGACCACGCAGCTACTATATGGCGAAAAAGCACAGATATTGGAGGTGAACGCCAGGGAGTGGGCACACATCCGCTGCGAATGGGACGGCTACGAAGGCTGGTGCAAGCATTCTCAACTAACAGAGATAGGCCCCCGCGACTACAACAGGCCTACTAAATACCTGAGTACCAACCACAACGGCAAAATAATTTTTGACGATAGCGAGATGCTGCTGCCAATGGGCGCCGAACTGGTGAACATGCGCAGCGGTGTGTTGAAGGCGGGTTTTAGTACGGGTAAGTTCAAAGGAAAAAAGGTGGAAGCCAGGGGCACTACCCTCACAGCCGATAATATCAGGGAAATAGCCATGCAATACCTGCATGCGCCCTATTTGTGGGGTGGGCGTAGCCTGAGCGGTATCGATTGCTCGGGTTTGGCGCAAATGGCCTATAAATTCTGCGGATACGCCTTGCCAAGGGATGCTGCCCAGCAGGCGCATAATGGTAAACTGATAGAATTTCTGCAAAATGCGGAGTGTGGCGACCTGGCATTTTTCGATAATAAGGATGGGCAGATCATACATGTAGGCATCCTACTGGATAACCAGAACATCCTACATGCCACCGATGCATCCGGCAGGGTGGTGGTCGATCGTATAGATCTTGGGGGGATCGTAAGTGTGTCGCTGCGTAAACGGACGCACAACCTGCGCGTAGTAAAACGCATTATAGGCAACGAGCAGACCAATGAGTGGACCGAAGACCTGTTCTCCTAACCGTTCAATCTTTCATTTTTCTAAAGATAATACCTGCACCCGGCGTACTCCTGCTGTATACTATTAACGTATCATTCCGCTCAACAGTATATAATGTAATATCTTTTCCGCAATGGTATTGTGAACTATAGTTTTGGCTTTTGACATCCGGTAAGCCATATTCGGTTCTGTGTTCGAATTGCCACTGAATTGTACATCTTCCTGATGAGTCAATATGAATGAATTGCGGGGAGACTCGAAATAATGCTATCTCGTTGTATCCCGGCTGGTTTTTATAGAACTCGTACTGTGTGTTTATCCACCGGCCGCTAAATGGGTTCTTTTTGTTTTGTGCAGAGGATTGGCTGTAGCCGATTAGCAGCAATGCAAGTAACGAAAATACCTGTTTCATAGTGTTTGTTCGGATTTTAGTTGAACAAATTCCTTACTACCACATAATCCCGGTTGATGCGGTACTGGGCCTTGATGCGGATGACCATATCGTTCTTCTCCAGCAGGAACAGGGCCTTTTTTATCTTTTTGCGGTGCAGCTCCTCTTCTATCTTATTGTCTTCCCTGTTTTTTATCTGCCACAGCCTGTCGCTTATTTCATCGGCTTCAGGGTATTTCTTGTCTGCGCTCTGGCTACGTTCGTATACGTATGACAGCATGAGTTTCAGTTCAGGGTCGAGGGAGATATAGTCGGTGCCAAATATGTTGATGAGCTCTGCAGAATAGGCTTGCTGAAAGACAGTTTTATTTTCATTTTCTGCAGCAGCTGGTTGGGAATCGGCCCCAGTTGTTTCTTGTATGGGTTCGAAATTTTCCGGCACCTCTTCCGCTTCAGCAGGCATTGATGCTTCGGGCAGGTTCAGTTTGATACCGGGTATTTTCTGATCGCCCGCTACAGAACGTTGATATGCATAACCTTTATAGCAAACCGGCCGCAGGCTTTCGGGCAATGCATCTATCTGCAGGGCCATTACTTCACCGTTCTCAAAAGGCACTTTTTCGAAGTGTATGCATTCGGTCACATCTACCGCGTTGCCCTGTGTATCTGTAAACTGATGCACCAGCAATTGCAGTTTGGGTTCGTTGCGGTTATCAAAACCGTTGAACACATACCTGTTGTTGTCTTCATCATCCTTTATCCCAATGACGATATTACCGCCGCTGGTGTTCAGGAATGCGTTGGCGGAGATGTAGAGGTCGCTCCAATCGCCGGCAAAATGACCATTGTCTTTAATGGCTATACGCTCCTGGTCGGTCCATACATACTCGTTATTAGCTATGCTGTAGGCTATATGCTGCAGTATGTCTTTCACTAATTTCATACAATGTTGGTAAAACTATTGATTGTTAGTGAGGTATCAAAAAAGGTGTGTTGAAAGTTTCATGCAAAGAACGCAAAGGAGGGCGCAAAGACCGCATAGGTAATGATTGAGCAGGCAAAGTGCGCAAAGACCGCTATTTTGGTTATTGCACAGCCGGATATTTATAGCCCGAGGCGGGCGATCGCCATAGCCATCATATCATCGTGATCGAATGCCAATGGCGGCAGGGCATTGATGTCGAACCAGCGTACATCGGCTGCATCATCCATCGCGGTGCCTTCTACCGGTTGCGGCAGCATACAGGTATAGGCTACGGTAACGGTACGGCCACGCGGGTCGCGGCCCACCTTATCGAACACATCCAGGCGCGACATATGTGCCACTTCTAATCCCGTTTCTTCCTTCAGTTCGCGCAGTACTGCCTGGTCTGCCACTTCGTCCTGGTCCACAAATCCGCCGGGGAAAGCCCAATGGTCTTTGTAGGGATCGTGTTTGCGCTGTATGAGCAATACTTTGTAAGTGCCGCCATCCGGCGCTATAACAATAGCATCGGCGGTATAGCCAAACATCGGGAATTCGTAGGTATATGGCATTGAGTCGGATTTTTTTGAGTTTCACGCAAAGGGCCGCGAAGTTGTTTCGCAAAGAACCGCAAAGTTTATATTAAGCAGGCAAAGTCCGCAAAGTGCTTTACTGTGTCCGAAAACGAATACGTCCGCATGTGGGCTGTCAGTCAGAAGACAGGACAGCGGCTGTAGTTTTAGTGTGATCTTCTAACACTCACTCAGGCTAATGGGCAATTGTGTGGCCAGTCCGCCTTCTGCAGTTTCCTTGTATTTATGGTTCATATCGACGGCCGTCTCCCACATAGTGTTCACTACGGCATCCAGCGATATGCGGGCCTTGTCGGGGTTGCTTTGCAGCGCCAGCTGGCAGGCGGTTATAGCCTTGATGGCCCCCATTGTGTTGCGCTCTATACAAGGCACCTGCACCAGCCCGCCTACAGGGTCGCAGGTAAGGCCCAGGTGATGTTCCATGGCTATCTCCGCGGCCATCAACGCCTGGCCGGGTGTGCCACCCAATGCTTCGGTAAGCGCCGCCGCAGCCATAGACGATGATACGCCGATCTCGGCCTGGCAGCCACCCATAGCCGCCGATAGTGTGGCACCTTTTTTAAAGATGCTACCTATTTCTGATGCTGTAAGCAGGAAGTTGATGATCTTATCTTCGGTATAGCCATCGCAGAAAGCAATGAAGTATTGCAGTACAGCAGGTACTACGCCGGCAGCGCCATTGGTTGGTGCTGTTACCACACGGCTGAACGATGCGTTCTCCTCGTTAACTGCCAATGCAAAGCAACTGACCCAGTCGAGGGTGTATTTGAATGAATGGCCACCGCTGCGGATAACGTTGATCCAATCGTCGTAGCTATTGTATTTCTTGCCTTCTGTAAGCTTGCTGTTTAGTGCGGCAGCCCTGCGCGATACATTGAGCCCGCCCGGTAATGTGCCGGTAATATGACAGCCGCGGAAGGTGCAGTCGCGCATCACTTCCCATATCTTCAATACGCCACGGCGTGTTTCTTCTTCGCTCCGCCAGGCCTTCTCATTTTCCATTACTACGCCCGATATGGACAAGCCCGTCTTTTTGAAGGCTGCCACCAGGTCTTCTGCACGCTCTATTGGGTACGGCAAGGAGAAGGAATCATCAGTATTTTTATTCTCTCCTTCTTTTACCACAAAGCCGCCACCAATGGAGTAGTAGGTCTCTGCTATCTCATTACCATCACTAAAAGAGCAAAGGAACGTGAGTGCGTTGGGGTGGAACGGCAGGCTTTCATCCATCAGGAAAACCATGTCGGTTGTAGTATCGAACGGTATCTCTTTTTCTTTATTGAGGAGCAGCTTTTTGCTGTCGGTGATATGTTCTATGCGTGCACCTATCTGGTTTACATCAAAGGTCACAGGGTCTTCTCCGCACAAGCCCAGCAATACGGCTACATCAGTGCCGTGGCCCTTGCCTGTTTTGGCCAGCGAGCCGTATAGCAACACGCGCACTGCCGTTACCTTGTCTATACCTATGCTATTTACGGTATTGATGAACCGCTCTGCGGCGCGCCATGGGCCAAGTGTATGAGAGCTGCTGGGACCTATTCCTATCTTAAAAATGTCGAATACCGAGATGTTTTCCTTAGTCACTGTGCGGATATGAAAATAAAAGGGGAAATTATGAATTTCCCCTCAAAGATAATCTTAAAAGTGCGTGAACTTACGGCATTCTGTATTAAGCCTCATCCCAACCTTCTCCAAAGGAGAAGGAGTGCTAATGTCCGCGCATTCGCGCGGATTACTACGGCATCAGCACAGTATCAATAACATGTATCACACCATTTTTCTGATACACATCTTTGATCGTTACTTTGGCCATACCACCCTGCACATCCATCAGCATCAGGTTCTTACCCTTCATCATCAGGGTCAGCTCTTCACCGTTCACTGTTTTCAGCATTATCTTACCATTGTTGGCATTCAGTTTTTCCATGATCATTTTAGAGTCCATGGCGCCTGGTACTACATGGTACGTGAGCACCGATGTCAGCTTGGCCTTATTCTCGGGTTTCAGCAGCATATCTACAGTGCCCTTTGGTAGCTTGTTGAAGGCCGCATTGGTTGGTGCAAATACGGTGAACGGACCGGGGCCGGATAGCGTATTGACCAGGTCTGCAGCTTTAACAGCAGCTACCAGCGTGGTGTGGTCTTTAGAATGCATGGCATTCTCCACAATATTCTTAGAAGGATACATGGCCGCACCGCCTACCATTACTGTCTTTTCCTGTGCAAATGTTGTAGCAGCATTGCCTGCTATCATGGTCATGGCTATTGCCGGAATCAAAAGGAAACGTTTCATAAGTTCTTCGTTTTTTTTGTGTTGATGTGTTTTTTAAATTGTTTACATGATACACTTACGAGGCGTTATGAAAGTTGGATTTTGATCGGGGGAATATTTTTTTGAAGGAAGGCCGAAGAGTTGATTGAGAGGGGCGGCGAAGGCCTAAATAAAGCTGCGGTGGTGTAGAATGGAGATCGAATACATCCCTTGTTAAATTACTTCATCCCAGGAAGACTGAACCCGTGTCGCCTTTCGACAGGCTCAGGGTGACACTCTGTGTAATAAGTTGATAACAAAAATTAAAGCGCCTTTCTGGAGGCGCTTTAATTTTCTATCAATTTTGTCTATTTGCTTAGTTCACACTTGGCACAAATGGCATCAGCATCAGTGCCTTGCCATTCAGTTTGCGCAGGCTCTGCAGGCGCTCGTACCACTGGTATTCTTCGCTGCCCATTTCTTCTTTTATGGCTGTCTTTACCGCAGCGCTGGCATCGGTCTTGTTCTTAAAGCGTTTGAAGATCATACCCAGTTTATCTTCCGGTTCAGGGTAGGTAACTACGCGGTAGTCTTTTACGTTGGCCATTACAGCAGCGCTGGCAATGGCATCGTTCAATGTGCCCAGGCGATCGGCCAGGTGCAGTTTCAGGGCATCGGTGCCTGTGTATACGTGGCCTTGTGCCATGCTGTCCACATCGGCCTGGCTCAGCCTGCGGCCTTGTACTACGTGGTGCTTAAATATGCCGTAGATAGTATCTACCGATGCCTGCATACGCTTAGCTTCTTCAGGCGTAAGCGGGCGGGTGTTGGTAGGCATATCAGCGTAAGGTGCGTTCTTTACGCCGTCGAAAGTTACGCCCAGCTTATCTTTCATCAGTCTGTCTATGCTGAACATCATACCGAACACACCTATGCTACCTGTGATGGTGTTAGGCATAGCTATGATGCTATCGGCATTGGAAGAGATGTAGTAGCCGCCTGATGCTGCATAGTCGCCCATAGACACGATAAGGTGCTTTTTCTGCTTCAGCAGGTTCAGCTCGCGCAAGATCACCTCTGATGCCAGCGCACTACCACCCGGAGAGTTTACACGCAATACTACTGCCTTTATCTTATCGTCTTTGGCCACTTTGCGTATCTCTTTGCAAAAGGTTTCAGAGGCTATCTGGCCGCTGTTGTTCTGCTCGCCATCTACTATTTCCCCTTCAGCTATCAACACAGCTATCTTGTTGCTGCTGCTGCCATCGTCCAGCCTGTTGCTGTTCACATAGTCATCTATAGAGATGTACTTGATAGCGTCGCTTTCGCTACGGCCTGTCTTTTGCTTGATGCGACTTTCCACCTGGTCCCAGTAGAGCAGGCCGGCCACCATTTTGTTGTTCAGTGCATCGGCCGGGAACTGTATCGTTCCATCAACAGCCAGTTTGTGTACCGCTTCAGGCGTTGTGTGCATGTAGCCCGATGCTGCCTTCAGGTATTCGTTCCACAGGCTTGTTTGCATCTCCGTTACCTGCTGGCGGTTAGGGTCGCTCATCTTATCAGCGCGGAAAGGCTCTGTAGCACTTTTGAATTTACCTGCGTAGAATATCTCCGGCTGTAGTTCCAGTTTTTCCAGCGCATTTTTAAAGAAGGCCAGTGTGGTGGCAAAGCCTTTCAGCTCCAGGTCGCCCGCCGGGTTCAGGTATATGCTATCGGCGGCGGAGGCTACAAAGTATGCCCCTTGTGTTATGGTCTCGCCATAGGCATAAACAAACTTGCC
>CANGNA010000054.1 GCA_947455215.1 Chitinophagaceae bacterium | reverse complement strand
TCGTTGGGACTCGAACCCAAGACCCATACATTAAAAGTGTATTGCTCTACCAACTGAGCTACGAGATCAACGTTTTTAAGAACATTCCCTTGTTCCTTTCGGTAAGGGAGTGCAAAGATAGGCAGATACTTTTTCCTGCAAAATATTTTAGCACTTTTTTTTCGGCATTTACTAAAAGTCCTTGCCTGTTGCGGGTTTTAGCTTACATAATTTTGAGTGCAATATTTTAGCAGCACACCAGTATGCGGCTTTCGGCGTGAAAAATCGTTTATTTGCCATCCACGTAACCACCATACCACAGCATATGTCTTACTGTACTGTTATACCTAATATGCCCGATGATAAGCGGGCCTTGCATGGCGACTACCACGATAATTACTACGGCTTCCCGATACATGATGATAACGAATTGTTTTGCCGGTTGATACTGGAGATCAACCAGGCCGGGCTTAGCTGGGAGACCATATTGAAGAAGCAGGCCACCTTCAGAAAAGCGTATAGCAACTTTGATATAAAAAAGGTAGCTGCGTATACCGACAAAGATATAGAGCGCCTGCTGGCCGACCCCGGCATCATCCGCAACCGGCTAAAGGTAAATGCAGCCATTGAAAATGCGAAGACGATATTGCAACTGCAGAAGGAACACGGATCGTTCGAAAACTGGCTGACCTTGCATCATCCAAAAACCAAGGAAGAGTGGGTGAAACTATTCAAAAAGACATTCCGGTTTACAGGCGGAGAGATAGTAAATGAGTTTTTGATGAGCATAGGTTATCTGCCGGGTGCCCACGATAGCAACTGCCCTGTTTATAAAAAGGTGCTGAAGGCAAAGCCCATGTGGCATAAGTAGGCACACTATTTATCTTTGATAGAGACAATAATTCCGGAGGGATATGAAAATAGCAACCTACAATGTAAATGGTGTTAATGGCCGGCTGCCCGTGCTGCTGCGCTGGCTGGAAGAAAAACAGCCCGATGTGGCGTGCCTGCAGGAATTAAAGGCCCCCGACGAGAAGTTTCCATTAGCCGCAATAAATGATGCGGGCTATAATGCTATATGGCATGGTCAGAAAAGCTGGAATGGTGTAGCTATACTGACGCGCGGCAAAGAGATAACGGAAGTAAGAAGGGCATTGCCCGGCGACCCCGAAGACCTGCACAGCAGGTATATAGAAGCAATAGTAGACGGCATAGTAATAGGCTGCCTTTATCTACCCAATGGCAACCCGGCACCCGGGCCGAAGTTTGACTATAAGCTGCAATGGTTTGAAAGGCTGACGAAACATGCCAAAGAACTGTATGCGCAGAATGTACCTGTTGTGCTTACGGGCGACTATAATGTAATGCCTACAGAAAAGGATGTTTATAAACCGGAACGTTGGACGGATGATGCCCTCTTCAGGCCGGAAACAAAGGCTGCGTTCAGGAAACTGATGGACCAGGGGTGGACGGACGCCATACGCAAACTGTACCCCAACGAGACCATCTATACTTTCTTCGACTATTTCCGGCAAGCATATGAGCGCAATGCGGGTTTACGTATAGACCACTTCCTGCTGAGTCCGCACATAGATAAACGCCTGATAGCCGGCGGTGTAGACCGGGACGTGAGAGGATGGGAAAAATCGAGCGACCATGCTCCCGTGTGGATAGAGATAGCAGATGAATAACTACGGCGGGCTGATACCCTACAAATAATAGTAGTTAAAAGCCGACTTTACCCCAATATTTGCAGGATTTATCTCAATAATTTGCATGCTCATATGTCACGGATGTATCTTTACACCGTAATTGATAGCAAAGCAATTACAATCAACAAAAAAGACTTAACGACCCTAAGGGGTTTAGCTATAAAGAAGTTTTCATGGTGATAGGTTTAAAGGGGCTGGTCTATTCCTAGACCGGCTTTTTTGTTTTGGTATGATGAGCGCGCTACCTACTGTTTTACAAAATTGCGTACCGTATGCCTGCCTGTTGCCTGCTCCGAAATATGGACAGTGTACAAGCCAGGCAGCATATCTGGTGTTAAGATTTTGGCACTACTACCGTTGAAAGAACAGACCTTTACTACCCTGCCCGCTATATCAGTTATCCTGGCGATGTAAGCGCCACTAATATCGAGCGAAATATTAAGATCAGCTGTTACAGGATTGGGGGCAATACTGCATTGCAACGTATTAAAGCTACCCACAGAAGATGGCCAGTACCCCAGGTATAGATCATCTACCGTAAGAAAAGAGTTTTTACCATCGGCTGCAGTTGAAAAGTAACTGCCTGACTCACGCATCAGTGAAGGGTCGGCTATGATAGTGATAGAATCGGGTGTAGCTGCCGACGAATAGCTGATGGGACAAACAAAGTTACTGTAGGATGCGCTGCCCATAAGGTCTACTCTACCCTTACCAATCGTGTCCGTTTGCATGGTAGTAGTATTCCACCGGGTGAGGTAAACGGCCGCCCAGGCAGTATCCTCGGTCACCAGGTTGGTCACCTGGTTCTTTATTTCATTATTCACATACTTATAGTAACCACCAAAAGTGTAAGGACGCTGCGTGAAGGGCACAGATTGCACAGCACGAGTTTCAGTATAGTAGTACCACACATTTACCTGCAACGCATAATTGCCCGTGTGCGCATCCGGCACGCGCTGGTGAAACCAATAGGCAAGATCAGGCCAGCCATGCGGATAAATGCCACCAGCAGTTGTACTGTCCCACTGTTCAAGATCAAGGTTTATAAGCTGGGCATCAGCTTTGAACAAAAACAATACAGCCATCAAGGTCATAAGTATCTTCTTCATAAAAAACGTTTAAGAGTTAAGAATCTGATACAAAAGTAAGTGAGTATCAAACGGCTATAAAGGCCAAAATGCGGATTGACCTGTAAATTATTTACCTGCGCTACGGTAGTCTGCCGGGGTATAGCCTGTAAGCGTTTTGAAGTATTTAGAAAAATTGGCGGGCTCATCAAAGTTCAGCTCGTAAGCGATCTCCTTTATAGATAAGGTGGTATTATATAATAGCCGCTTGGCTTCAGTTACCATGTGCTCCTTTACGTGTTGCAATGGTGTTTTACCGGTATGCTTCCGGCACAGCTCTATCAGATGCTTTACAGAAACATTGAGACTAGCTGCATACTGCTCTATGGTCAGGTGTTCTTTGTAGTGCTTTTTCAGCAGTTGCCGGAATGCAACAATATGCTGAGGCAGCGCCACCGGTAGCTTACCAGCCCCTGTATTATGTACCCTAAGCAGGTAAACCAGTACCGCCTGCAATTGCGCGCGAATTATCTGTTCACACAGTTCTTGCTGAGCCACATATTCCCGACCGATAATGGCAACCATAGCATTTACAACAGCTAATTGATCTGCCTCAAGCGTTACCGCCGGAATGGCCTGTAAAAACGGCAATTGATCAGCCAGCCCAGCCGGCAAAAAGTCGTCGGTAAACATCAGCGAATAGCCTGTAGTACCGGTATTGCGTACTAACATGTGCACGTTCACCGGAGCTACAAAGTGCACAGAACCGGTAGTTGCTTCGTGTGTTGTAAAGTCGATATCGTGCCGGGCGCTACCCCCGGTAAAAACAAGCACCTCGTTGAAATTGTGCCGGTGTAAATGCCGGGTGTTGTATGTTCCGCGATCTTCCCATTCCTCAAAACCAAACGCTGCCTGCTGCCCCTGGGCATCGTGCAGATCATGTAATGGTATTGATGCGGTTGTCTTCACCATATATCGTTCAGTATGATAAATTTAGACAAATAGCACCAATAACGTACAGCCCTGCAGAAACAGGGCTGTACAGTACATCATCAGTAATTTAAGCTTATCTATTCAAGGTAGCGATCAGTTCCTTATTGAAAGCATCAAGATCTGCGGGCTTGCGGCTGGTGATGAGGTTGCCATCGTGGACAACTTCCTGGTCTACCCAATTAGCTCCTGCATTGCGCAGATCGGTCTGCAACGATGGGAAAGAGGTCATGGTGCGGCCCTTCAACAAGCCGGTTTCTATGAGTGTCTGCGGCCCATGGCACACCGCAGCTACAGGCTTACCAGATCGAATGAAGTCTTTGGCCAATGCTACAGCTGCTGTATTTTGCCTTAGCGTATCAGGGTTCATTACTCCGCCAGGCAATACAAGCGCATCATAGTCATCCGCCTTTATATGCTCCAGTAGTTTATCTACACGTACCTCCATGCCCCAGTCGGTTTTGTCCCAACCTTTTACGCTTCCCGTTTTAGATGATATCACATCTACATGAATGCCTGCATCTTCCAAGGCCTTCTTCGGACTGAGCAATTCCGATTGTTCAAACCCGTTTTCGGTGAGTATGGCCACCTTTTTTGCCGTATTGTTTTCCATGTACGTTTTTGCCGTACCGGCTTAAATACCGTGCCATTTGCGGGAATATCTGACACCCATTACAGATGCTATGGCGTTGGGGAGGCAGGCAGATGATGAGCGATAAATGCCCCATAAGCAACCCACTCATCAGTAGCAGGCAGGTACACCTCTGTTGCCTGCTTATCCAGGAAGAGCTTATAATTGAACTTGGGATATTCGGGTGAATAGTAACCGGGATAATACCAGGGGATATGGCTATGCATACAATATTGATACTTGAGCAGCACCAGCAGTTTACCGAGGCTATACTTTTTATAATCGGGATCGTAGAAGTTGACAATACCTGCTATTGCATGCTTCCCTCTGTCGAACACGCCCGCCGCAATAAGCCGGCCATTATCGCGTATCTCGATGAGCCATGAATCATACACTACCCTGTTCACATCGGATAATACATGCTCCAGCGTTTCAGACGCAGAAAAATTGATGGAAGCATGGTAGCGCGCATACAATTCTTCTAATTCAGCTGTATACCGGAATTGTGAAAAACGAACCGAGAACCCTGCGCACCCTTTGATGATATCCAGGCTCTTTTTGGCCATACGCACCTGTGGCACGCTATAGCGGAGCCAATAGACGGGATATCCTTTATTATCGTCGGGGCGAAGCACGTGTGTAGTAAAAATATATGCGCCCATCCGATACCACCCTTTCGCCAGGTATTCATCAAGTAATGATCCCTTTACAGGTATCACAAATTCCATTTGCAGATCAGCGGCCATTATACGTAGCTAAGGTACAGACTATTAGCAAACCCTTAATGGCATAAGGCCATAGCTGTTTGCTTTTTATAGAATAATAGGTATTTTAGCGCGCACCATTAGTTAGCACAACTTGAACGTACTGATAATAGACGACGATGCAGTGACCAGGCAGGTACTGGCCAAATTTCTCGGCGACCGTTCGTTCACGCCATATATAGCAGAAAACGGCAAGGCCGGGCTGCAACTGCTGAAGGATAACAGCAACATCACCAAAATACTACTGGACATAAGTATGCCCGAAATGGACGCATATGACATGATGACCGCCATACAGCAAGATGAGCAACTTGGCGCTATGCCTTACGAGATACACATCATCAGCGATACTGACAAGGCTGCAATACTGGAAGAAATGATGGCTAAACGGATTGATATGCGCAATGTGCGGAGCATCCTTAAAAAGCCGGTTGATATGGAAATGATGGCTTTTGCGCTATCGATATGACATCTACGTGCGAACAATCCCGACTACGAAATAGTTAAAATTATCCGGAGCGTAATAAAGTGGTGCATCCCTCACTAACTTTATACTACAAACGCAAGACATATGAAATACGCAGCCATTGTGTGTACGCTACTGATGTTTACCGCCTGCCGTACCAAGGACAAAATTGTTCCCGGTAAAGGTGGTAGCGCCGCTATAACAGCCTATCCGCAACATCATCTTGTGGCGAAGAACATCATCAATGGCAAATTATATATCCGTTATAATACGCTGGATGCACCTGCCGACAGCACTTACAGCGATTCCGTAAGCTGTATCAACCACGACAGCTTGTTATCGGGCACATTCACAGGGTTGCAGAACGGCAACTATTATTTGTATGCTACCGGCTACGACACTTCGATCAACCAACGTGTGAAAGGCGGCATCCCTTATACCATTACCAGCCAAACTGCACAGAACGTAAACCTACCGGTAAGTGAGGATTAGATAAACAACCTTATTTTATCTACCATCTTACCAAATGTATCATCTTGTTCCAACTCGGTGAACGGCACCCATTTTAATCCGGTTGCTTCATCTGTGTTAAAAGAGTTGGTTCCTTCTCCCGTATATTCAAACAGGTAGCGCACATCGTGGTGGTAATGCGCGTGCTCCTGCTTTTTATTATTAACCGGTATGTGGTGCGGATCAATATCAAACGGCACCATTACGTCATTGCTTACCGGTATGTTCACCAGCTCTGCCGCCGGTATATGCGTTTCTTCAACCGCTTCGCGTAGTGCAGATGCCATCAGCGATGCATCCTGTTCGAAGTGACCGCCCGGCTGCAGCCATCGCTGTAGTGTTTTGTGGCGCAGTAATAATATCTCCTGCCTTTCACGGTTGATGATAAATGCACTGGTAGTAATGTGCCCATCAAAATTGCTCCGGCGATACAAGTCTTCTGTTGCAGTACGATCGATAAAATCCGTAAACAGTTTTATCCGCTCCCGCTCTCCGGGAAATAGTTCAATATATGTAGTGTACAGTAGCTGTACCTGTCGTTGTGTCAGCATTGTTATTAATTAAAATCGGCCTCGCCATTATATAAACCTACCAGCCTTATTACCTGCATCGCTTCCTTTACATCGTGCACCCGCAAAATATTAGCTCCTTGTTGCAAGGCTAATACATGCAGCGCAGTAGTGCCGTTCAGTGCATGGTCAGGATTTACATGCAGCGCCTTACAGACCATCGATTTCCGGGAGACACCTGCCAGTATCGGCCTACCCAGCATACGAAAAGTATGCATCCCACTGAGCAACTGAAAGTTATGCTCCAATGTCTTACCAAACCCAAAACCGGGATCGATGATCACATCCTTTATTCCAGCAGCAGCGCATTCGTCTGCAAGTGTGCGCAAATAATCACGCACTTCGGTAACGGCATCTGTATACTGCGGATCGTTCTGCATGGTTTGTGGGGTACCCTGCATGTGCATGGCAATGTATGGCACACCCAATGCTGCTACCGTTGGCAACATAGCATTATCAAAGCGCGCGCCGCTAACATCGTTAATAATATCTACACCCGCTGCTACAGCTTCCTGTGCCACCCTGGCATTATAAGTGTCTATCGATAGCCAGACATCAGGGAAACTTTTGCGTATTGCGGAGATCACCGGCATAACCCTTTGTAACTCCTCGTCGGCGGCAATAAGTGGCTGCCCTGGTTTTGTGCTGGCACCGCCAATATCCAGTATTGTTGCACCGTCGTGCAGCATTTTTTCTGCTGCGTGTAGCAAAACAGAGTGGTCGCCATCCGGCATCCTGGAATAAAAGCTATCAGGCGTTGCATTTAAAATGCCCATTACCCGCGGTTGGGCAAGACTGAGCAGACGGCCACGGCTTTGTATAATATTGGCAACGGGCAATAAATTATCGTACATCAACAGAAATTTATCAGCACTTTATAACATGTTACAGTTATATGTATGTACTGTTATTTTTTTTTTCGGGTTAACACTAGTATGTTTGATAGTAAAATTATCGCTTTTTAGGTTTTAGATGCAGCATACTTTATCTCAATATAAATCAGTTATTAATAAGTGCGAGGCCTTATACGTAAATAAGGCCACCGATTATGGTACGTCATGGCGGGTGCTACGGCCAATATCTATCGTAGACCAGATATATATTAAGGCATGGCGCATCAGACAGATACAGGAAACCGGTGTACAAAAGATAGCTGATAGCATTGAAGGCGAGTTCGTAGGCATTGTTAATTATGGCATTATTGCATTGATTCAGTTTGCACTGGAAAAAGATGCCCCGATAGATCTGGATGCAACCGAGGCCAAACGCCTGTACGATGTACATGCAGGGCACGTAGCCGAACTGATGCAGCAGAAGAACCATGACTACGGCGAAGCGTGGAGAGATATGTCTCAACAATCTTTTGTCGATCTGATACTGGTAAAACTCTTGCGCATCAAGCAAATTTTGGCCAACGACGGGCAGACCATAGTATCGGAAGGTATTGACGCCAACTTTGCCGACATTGTGAACTATGCCATATTTGCCCTGATAAAAATGGGCGAGGCTAAATCATAACATCAAACGTTTACGTATTTTTATAATAGTTTAAACCAACCATTATTAGCTCAACTACATTATAATAGACCATATGAAATATCTTATCTGGCTTTGCAGAATTGTTTTAGGAGGTTTATTCATCTTCTCCGGCGTGGTAAAAGCGAACGACCCTATGGGCCTGGCGTACAAGATGAATGAAATATTTGATGTATGGGGTTTAAGCGGCCTGGCACACATGTCGGAAGCCTTATCGATAGGTATGATCGCCTTTGAGATAATTGGCGGTGTGGCAGTGATAGTGGGCAATTCCTTCCGCGCATACATAGCGGTGATGTTATTGCTTAATATATTCTACACCTTCCTTACCTATTATATATGGACATCGGGTAAGGTAAAGGAGTGCGGTTGCTTTGGCGATTGCCTGAAAATATCGAATGCAGAAACTTTCTATAAAGATGTGATACTCACTTCCATCAACCTGTTCCTCTGGATCTTCAGGTATCGTGTATTCCCTGTTTTCAAAGTACCAAAATACAATATGATCATTGTGGGCGCTGCGGCAGTATTTGCCTTTGGCTTCCAGTGGTACACGCTTCATTTCCTGCCGGTTCACGACTGTCTTCCTTATCGCGCAGGTAACAACCTGTGGGAGAAGATGCAGCCCGGACCGGATGCGCAGCCTGCCGTATATGAGACCAAGCTGACCTACGAAAAAAATGGTGTAAAGAAAGAGTTCAGCGAAGAAGAGTTCAACAAACAAAAGATATGGGAAGACCCTGCATGGAAGTTTGACACCTCTGTATCTACACTGGTAAAAGAAGCGGTTGGACAGCCGGAAATACCACGCGACCTGGCCCTGACCGGACTTACCGGCGGCGATAGCACCGAAAAAGTACTGACATCTAAAGGGTATACGTTCCTGTGGTTTGTGCGTGAGCCGGAAAAAGACGAGGTAAAAAAGAACATGGACCGCATCAAGAACATCATCGCGAAGGCCGGCACCATGAATGTAAAATTCTATGTGCTGTGTACTGCAGGCCCCGACCTGTGTAAAACCTACCAGGAAGTTTGGGGGATGAAGGATGTGACCTTCCTTACGCTGGATGGCACCATCAGCAAGACGGCTATCCGCACCAACCCCGGCCTGATGCTGCTGAATGATGGCACCGTTATGGGCAAATGGAGCTACATGAACTATCCGAAAGACATAGTACTGGAAAACGGCAAACTAAACTGCAAATAGTGGGCGGGTACATAGCTAAGCGGTTAAGATATAGCCTGCTGGTGCTATGGGGTGTGGTTACGGTAGTTTTCTTTTTATTCAACGTATTACCGGGAGATCCGGCAAGGCTTACAATGGGGCAGCGCACAGACGCTGCCTCTGTTGCTAATGCCCGTAAAGCCATGAACCTGGATAAGCCACTGCTTACCCGTTATTTCATTTACCTGAACGACCTGTCTCCACTCAGCCTGAACGAGCGCACCGACCAGGCTCAACACCAATATGGATATGTTCAGCTGATACCCATGGGTAATAATGCAATAGTAGCCAAATGGCCTTACCTGGGCCGGTCTTACCGCACACAAAAAGCTGTGAATGAAGTGTTGTTTGAAGCATTGCCCGGCACGCTGATACTGGCCTTTACCGCCATGCTATTCGCTACCATTACAGGCATATTATTGGGCGTAGTAGCCGCATTGAAAAAAGGCACCTGGCTCGATGCCGGCTCCGTTGCGGCAAGCGTAGCGGGTGTGTCCATGCCATCGTTCTTTGCCGGCATTCTTATCTCATTCACCTTTGGGTACCTGCTGCATGCCTTTACCGGACTGGATATGACCGGCAGCCTGTGGCGGTATGACCCATTTACAGGCAGGCACCTGGCTCTTAAAAATCTGTTACTTCCGGCCCTGGCACTGGGCATACGGCCACTGGCCATTATTACACAACTAACCCGCAGCGCCTTGCTTGATGCGCTATCTCAGGATTATATCCGCACAGCCTATGCTAAAGGACTGAGTACCCGGCAGGTTGTTTTCCGCCATGCCCTGCCCAATGCACTGAATCCTGTAATAACAGCAATATCGGGATGGCTGGCAGAATTGCTGGCAGGGTCATTTTTTGTAGAATACATATTTGGCTGGAAGGGTGTGGGCAAGATAACAGTTGATGCACTGGATAAATTCGACTTCCCGCTGGTAATGGGTTCTGTATTGCTGACCGCATTGATATTTATAGTGGTCAATCTGTTTACAGACCTGTTGTATGCCAAGATCGACCCAAGGGTGACGCTTAAGTAGGTAAATACTACCATCTGACCGCAATAGTGTTATATAGCTTTAGTTAATGCATTTATACCTGAACTGAATATACACTTATGGCTATTGTAATTACCTTTACACCGCAAAACGCCCGACAATGAACAATCAGATAACAATGGTGGAATGCCCGCGCGATGCCATGCAGGGCTGGAAACATTTTATACCAACAGCAGACAAGGCCAGGTACCTGAACACACTTTTGAAGGTTGGCTTTGATGTGCTGGACTTTGGTTCGTTCGTATCGGCAAAGGCAATACCACAACTGGCAGATACCAAAGAGGTATTAGCTCAGCTGGATATGAGCGCTACGAAAACCAAACTGCTGGCCATCATAGCTAATACACGCGGTGCGGAAGAAGCAGTACAACACCCTGAAATAAGCTACCTGGGATTTCCCTTCTCCATATCGGAGACCTTCCAGATGCGCAATACCAATAAGACCATCGCACAGTCGCTGGTGCAGGTAGCAGAGATACAAGATCTGTGTGTAAAACATGGCAAAGAACTGGTCATCTACATATCTATGGGGTTCGGCAACCCGTATGGGGACCCATATAATGCAGAGATAGCTATAAAATGGGTGAACGAAATAGCCAAAATGGGCATTAAAACCATTGCTATGTCTGACACTGTGGGCGTTGCCCGGCCCGATAATATCAGCTACATTTTCAGCAACCTGGTACCAGAGTTCAAAGACATCAGCATAGGAGCGCACTTCCACTCTGCCCCACATAACTGGGAGGAGAAAATGAAGGCGGCTTACGAAAGCGGCTGTGTGCGCTTCGACAGTGCCATGAAAGGCATTGGCGGATGCCCTATGGCAGAAGATGAACTGGTAGGCAATATGGCTACCGAAAATGTTGTTGGCTGGTGCGATGACAATAAGATAGCCTTGCACCTGGACCGGGAAATGTTTAACGAGGCGATGGCCATGGCATCAGGTATTTTCCTGTAGTGCCGCAATTATATTTTCATTCTTTAAAGACAGCACATGTCCATACACAAAGAAATAAAGCGCGTCACATCTCATACCCTGCAGGCGATGAAAGACCGTGGCGAGAAGATAAGCATGCTGACCGCATACGACTATTCGATGGCCAAAATACTGGATGAAGCCGGCATAGACGTGTTGCTGGTGGGCGACTCCGCATCGAATGTAATGGCCGGCCATGAGACCACCCTGCCCATCACCCTGGACCAGATGATCTATCATGCGCAGAGTGTGATACGCGCCTGTGAGCGCTGCCTGGTGATAGTAGATATGCCATTCGGATCGTACCAGGGCAACAGCAAGGAAGCGCTGAGCTCGGCCATCCGCATCATGAAGGAAACAGGCGCCCACGCTATAAAACTGGAAGGTGGTGAAGAAGTAAGCGAATCGATAAAACGCATAGTTGGTGCCGGAGTGCCGGTAATGGGCCACCTGGGCCTTACGCCACAGTCTATATACAAATTCGGCACCTACTCGGTACGTGCCAAAGAAGAGGAAGAGGCGGAGATACTAATGCACAACGCGCGGCTGCTACAGGACTCAGGCTGTTTCTCGCTGGTATTGGAGAAGATACCTGCGGCATTGGGCGGTGCGGTATCTGCCGAACTAAAAATACCGGTAATTGGTATTGGTGCCGGCGGGCAGGTAGATGGACAGGTGCTGGTAATGCACGATATGCTGGGCATTACCAAGAATTTCTCACCACGATTCCTTCGCCGCTACCTGAACCTGTATAACGAGATCAGCGAAGCAACCAAGAGCTATATCAAAGACGTTAAGAGCTCGGATTTTCCTAACGAGAAAGAGCAATATTAAGATAAGTCAAAAGTTAAAACCTCAGACCCGAGGCAGATCAACACATACCAATGGTAGATATTGAGACGTGGAAGCAATTACACAATGAGTTGACGCAAAAAGGCGTGACACAGGTAGCTGTATCTAAAACAAAACCTGCTGAGGATATACAGGCACTCTATGATGCAGGCCAACGTCACTTTGGCGAGAACTACGTGCAGGAAGTGATGGAGAAACAGCCTGCTTTGCCTAACGATATTAACTGGCACTTTATAGGCCACCTGCAGAGCAATAAGGTAAAATATATTGCCCCATTTGTGTACCTGGTACATGGTGTGGATAATAGCAAACTGCTGCAGGAAATAAATAAGCAGGCCGCTAAACACAACCGGGTAATAGATGTACTCCTGCAGTTCTACATTGCTGAAGAGGAATCTAAATTCGGCATGGACGAGGCTGAGATAAAAGACAGCATCACCTTAGCCCAAACATTAGCTAATGTAAGAATACGCGGCCTGATGGGCATGGCAACGAATACTGATGACATGCAACAGGTGGCTAAAGAATTTGCAAGGCTGCAGACTTTCTTCAACCAGTTGAAACAACAATATTTTGCAACCGCAGATTGGTTTGACACCCGCTCCATGGGCATGAGCGGCGACTACGCGCTGGCCATAGACAACGGTAGCAATATGGTAAGGATAGGCAGCCTGCTCTTTGGAGCACGCTCTTATGCTACCAAATAACGGCTACTTAGCTCTTTCCGTTATAATATACAGGTAACGGAAACCTAGCACGGTAAAAAGTCCAATACCTCCTACCACCCACCATAGGGTATAGAAACCTACGCGGTTAGCTATTTGTGTACCCATAAAAGGACCTAATATTTGCGACACGGACCAGGCTACTGTAAAGAGCCCGGCGTATTGTCCGCGGTTATGTTCATTGGTCCTGCTGACCATGAAGGTATTCATAAACGGCATAGACAGCATCTCCCCGGCGGTGATGAGCAGCATGAAAACTATTGCCACAGGCAAGGCACCGGGCAACAGGTTAAACAAAAGAAACGCCACAGACATCAACAATATACCCACTGCAACAAATCGCAGGTTCTTCTTTTGCTGTTCCAGCTTAAATACCAGCACCATTTCTATCAGTGCTATGATAAGCCCGTTCATAGCCATGATGCCGCCAATGGTAGATTCGGTTAACGACAGCTTTTCGCGATAGTATACCGGAACAGTGGTGAACAGCTGAAAAAAACTGAACGAGAACATAATGGTGAGGAACACAAAGAACATGTATAGTTTATCCTTGTATGGCGAGTTGCCTTTTTCTTTTTGCTCCTTCTTCAATTTACTAGATGGGGTCTGCGCATTGCGCTTCGGCGATAACACCGCCAATAGCAGGAATGCAGCACCTATGTTGGTCAGGCCATCTATCCAGAACAATAACTGGTAGTTGCGCCCGGCGATCAAACCACCTATGGCACTACCCACAGCCCAACCCAGGTTGATAGACAACCTGTTGAGCGAATAACAACGCGTGCGGTTCTCTTCATTACTGTATTGGGCTATTGCGGTAGAGTTAGCCGGCCGGAAAGATTCATTGAGCACGGCCAGAATGAATGTAGTGACGCAAATGGACGGGTAATGGTTCATCTGCCCCAATACCAGGAACATAGCACCACCGCACAATAATGCAGCCAGCTGCACGTTGTAGAAGCCGAGTTTGTCTGTAAGGCGCCCACCCAGCAGGCCGCCGCAAACGGCACCGGCACCAAATATGGCCATCACCGTACCCGCTTTGGCTATGTTGTAGTGCAGCGCCTGTGTCATGTACAGCGTCATAAATGGCACCACCATGGTACCCGACCTGTTGATCAACATCACCAGAGACAGCCACCAGGTAGCCGGAGACAATCCGGCATAGGCATTTTTATATATCCTTACAACATAACTCATTCTTACATGCCAATTGGCAATGGTAACGGCAAATATTATAAATTTATCGGCAAATACGGCCTAATGTTATCATAATAAAAAAGTGTTGGCGATCGGCTAAAATATACATGGAAGAGTTTTTCGGGAAAAGGTGGCCCCTGCTACTGGTGCTTATTATATTCGTTGCAGTAAAGATCCCGGTACTCCACTACCCGTTCTTTTGGGATGAATCGTGGTCTTACGCACCCGGTGTACGGTTGATGTATGACCACGGCCCAAGCCTTATGCCCAACGCCATTGACACGGGCTTTTCCAGGGGGCATCCGCTATTGTTCTACGCATCAGCAGCAGCATGGATGAAGTTATTTGGTATTAGCCATGTGACACAGCATTCATTCAGCCTGTTCATTGCGTGCCTTACACTTATCCTGATATATGAAGCATGCCATGCGCTGTGGGGGCAGCGCATGGCTGTTATAGCACTTCTGCTGACCGCCACACAGGTGATGTTCTTTGTGCAGAGCACACTACTGCTGCCCGAAATAATGGTTGCGCTTTTTTCTATTGGCAGTATATACTACTACAGCAGGCAACAACATATACGTACGTTCCTGTGCTTATCTGCACTATTGCTTACTAAAGAAAGTGGTGCTGCTATTGCGTTGGTTATTGGCCTGCATGCCGTCGCATCAATGTTCAATAAAGCCATACCTACTGCTGAAAAGCTAAAGCGGGCTACATCTGTAGGCGGAGCTGCATTAGTTATCGCTATTTTCTTTATCATACAGCGCCGGGTAAATGGCTGGTGGTTCTACCCGGAACATATGTCGTACATCAATGCAGGGTGGGAATTGTTCAAGGGCAAATTGCGCTTCAGTGCAGAGATCATCTTTGGGCATCAATACCGATACCTGTTCTTTACGCTACTCGCGGTACTGTCGCTTGCCGCGGCCATTATAAAGAAAGACAAATACCTCTCGCTTCCTGCTGTGCTGTTCGTGCTGCTCTGGGTACTGAGCAATGAATATGCAGGCTATATCACACGCAGGTTGTATTTGCCATTTGTTGCCATTGCTATTACCTACACTTTTTACCAGGTAAACAAGCACAGAAAAGCCACCGGCCAGCAAACTGATTTTATTTACCTGTCTGTGTTCTCGCTGTTTGCCTATTTGTCTTTCTGTTGCCTTAACTTCTTTACCGACCGGTATCTGCTTACAGCACTTGTACTCGTGCTATTCCTTACAGCATATATGGCTGATACACTTATCATGGTGTTACATCCTTTGGCGTATTATACAACAGTAGCTGCGATCTTAATGTTTGCTGTACCTGGCTTTGCGTATAGTAATGCTCAGGGAGATGTGGAACTACAGGTATATAATTCAATGGATGTGCAACAGGCCATTGTTAACTATATGGAAGAGCATAACTTGTATAACAACAAGATCGCTGCACCATCTTCACTTACCAGGGCACACCTCACACAACCATATACAGGCTTCCTTAAGTCAGGCAAGACATTTAGCGGCGTGAATTATATTATGGAACCAACTACGGAGTATTTTATCATAGATAACATAGAACCAGATACCAGCATACATAAAAGCCAGCTGCAACAATTCAATAAGATCTATAGCATCACTAAAGGTGAAGTATGGGCAGAGATCTACAGGCACAAATAGCACCTATTTTGCCAGCTGCTGTACCATATCTATAAAATCGGCTCGGGGTATCATGCGTGCACCAAGGCTTTCCAGGTGCTCTGTATATACCTGGCAGTCAATCAGTGCGACCTGGTGCTGCGTGAGCACATCTATCCATTTTATAAAGGCAAACTTGCTGGCGTTACTGGCCTTGGCAAACATACTTTCTCCAAAGAACGCTTTGCCCAGCCATATGCCGTAAAGTCCGCCAACCAATTCGCCATTCATCCATGCTTCCGCACTGTGGGCATAGCCGGCTTTATGCAGTGCTGTATACGCCGCTACCACCTCATCGCCTATCCACGTACCATCCTGCCCTTCGCGAACTGCATGGCGACAATTAGTGATCACTTGTTCAAAAGCAGTATTCACCCTGAATTCAAACTTATTGCCACGCAATACCTGTTTCATGCTTTTACTCACCTTCAGCTCATCGGGAAACAGTACAAAGCGGGGATCGGGCGACCACCACATGGGCGGCTCATCCTCATTAAACCAGGGGAAGATACCATTGTGATAAGCCAACAGTAAACGGTCTGTAGTCAAATCTCCCCCAATAGCCAGCAAACCATCATCCAACGCCTCAGTAACCGGAGGGAACCAGAGCTTATCATCCAGGAACGCGATCATAGCTACTTTTCAAAAGGGTTCTTTATGGTGAAATATACCTTCTGCCCATTTACCACGCAATATGGCGGTTCAAAACCGGGCATGGATGTAGCTCTAATATGCCGTTCAATTTTTCCTCTTTCCCAGGTAAGGTCTATTACTTTAATATCTGCGGCCTCGCTGCGGTAGTGCATGCTTGTGCCATACTTACCTACCAGCAACTCTTGAGCAACCGGGTTGTATTTACCATCAATGATATGAGACAGCGTTTGCTTAAAAAGATTGAGTGATGCTTTATAGGTGAGTTCATATAACTCGTTGACCCAGCAGCCTGCCGGTATGGCAAAACGCTTCTGGAACAGTATATCGCCATTATCTACCCCCGGCTGCATGCGGTGTATGGTTGTACCAAATTCTTCCTTACCTTCCAGTATGGCAAAGCTAAACTGATTGCTCCCCCTGTACTCCGGCAATGGCGCCATATGCAGGTTCACCGCTATCTGCCGGGCCTTAGCGATATTATGTGCTTTAAGTATCTGGTGATATTGTACAGAGTAAAGCACATCGCACTCCGGCAGTCCTTCAAGGTCAGCTATTACAGGTATACTGTTGGCTGTGGCCAGGGCTTCAAGATCGTGATCGCCACCAAACTCTTTGCGTGCCTGCGTCAACAATCCTACTATGTTTATATTCAGTTTATCCTGCTGCTGTATCAGGTAGGAGAAACATTCATAACCAATAGGCTTGGAACCAAGAAAAACTACTTTCTTTTTAACCATGTTGTAAAAATAAGTTTTTAGCCCGGTTAAACTTTTGTGTTTATCCGGCGGTCATTGTAAAATGGGGGGTGCGCTATGCAAAACAATGCCGGATGCAAAAAATTTAAACAGGCGCACAAAAGTATTTACATTCGCATCAGCATGGCTGCAAGAAAAGTACTCATCATTACCAATCGCATACCCTATCCGCTGAACGATGGTGGCAACCTGGCCATGCAGGCCATGATAGATGGGTATCACAATAATGGCTGGCAGGTATACTTGTTATCGATGAATACCACCCGACACTATCTGCAACCCGCCCTGCTCAATACCCTGTTTACTCAATTGTATAAATTTGAGTGGGTAGACTTTAATAACGATATCAAGCCTGCGGGCATCATAAAAAACTTCCTGTTCAGCAGGCAGGCAGAGCATGCAGAGCGTTTTTATAATAAGGAGTTCGAACATAAAGTCACAGAGATACTTGATGACTTTCATCCCGATGTGATACAGGTGGAAAGCGTATACCTCACCACTTATTTGCCAGCCATCAGGCAGCACTCGCGTGCCGTTACTGTACTGCGTGTACACAACATAGAGTATAAGATATGGCGAGACCTGGCAGAGAAAACAAGCAGCCCGTTTAAAAGAACATACCTGCTAACGCTTGCCAAGCGCCTGAAGCAATTTGAGATACAAGCCTGGCCGCAGTACGACGTAGTATTGGCTATTACCGAGAAAGATGCATCAGGCATGATCAAACATGCACATGTGCCGGGCATTATGGTAGCTCCTTTCGGGCTCGACCTCTCCGTAATACCGGTGCCCTCGGGCCGGGAGCAATGGGTGGGTTACCACATAGGGGCAATGGATTGGATACCCAACAGAGAAAGCGTCGAATGGCTGCTGCGCGAAGTATGGCCGAAGCTGCATGCAGCGGTACCGTCTTTCGAGTTTTATTTTGCCGGGCGAAAGATGCCGGAAGCAATGGCTAACCTGGACATACCCGGAGTACATTGCCTGATGGAAGTACCCGATGCTAATGCCTTTATAGCCGACAAGAAAATATTGATAGTACCTATTATGGCGGCCGGTGGAATCAGGGTAAAAATATTAGAGGCCATGGCTGCAGGAAAAATTGTCATCACTACTCCATACGGCATAAAAGGAATTGAGGCGCGCGCCGGGGAACACTACCTCTCAGCTACAACGCCCGACGATTTTGTGCGGGCAATACAATGGTGTATGACCAATAAAGACAAAGCAGACCACATGGCCTGTAACGCGCGTCAACTGATACAGGATAAATACAACAGCACCATGATCATAGCTGATGTTATAACTAAAGTAGAAGAGACCTTAGCTATAAAACTATAGCTATACCATCCACAAGGCACCGTTAATACTATCTGCAGATGCACCGGTCACACTGCTTAATACATTTGCCTCTTCGCGCCAACGCAATGTACCAATGAGTGCCATCACTATTGCCTCCTTATACTTGATCACATCAGCATCCGGTACAACAACGTCTATCTTTAGCAGAGCAAGCTCCCGCTGCAACTCTTTAATAAGAAAATTATTGAAGGCCCCACCTCCTGTTACCAACATATGGGCCTCATCTTTGTTATGCGGATACTTTGCAGCAGCAAGTGCCACCTGGCGGGCTATATGTACAGTGGCGGTATGCAACATATCTTTGGTATCATTGCTGCTTTCCAGCAACACAGGGAACACTGATGCCATAGCATCCTCGTTGCTCAGCGATTTAGGCGCAGGCCGTTTATAGTAGTCTACTGCATTCAGCCTGTCCAGCACGCCATACAACATATTACCTTGCGCTGCCATAGCGCCACCTTTATCCATGGTCATACCTTCCCGTTCGGCCAGGGCATTCAATACCTGGTTAGCTGCACATACGTCGAAAGCTATCGGCTGCCCATCCTGCCACACGGTCATATTGGCTATCCCGCCTATGTTCAATAGGTATTCGTACCGGCCAAACAGCAATTGATCTCCTATAGGCACTATAGGAGCACCTTGCCCGCCCAGGGCTACGTCCATCGCCCGCAGATCGCTGACCACAGGCAGCTGTACAGCAGCGGCTATGGAAGCACCATCACCAAGTTGGAAAGTGGTCCTGTTACCCGGCTCGTGAAAGACGGTATGCCCATGAGATGAAATGAAGTGTACTTTATGTTCCAGGTGGTGCCGGTTCATAAAATCGGCCACGTGATGGCCAAGGTATCTGCCATAGGCGGTATGCAGCTTCAGAAATTCGCTAACGTGCATGCCGGACGCATGCTTCAGTTTATGTTCCCAATCCTGGCTGTAAGGAATGCATTCTCCTGCTAAAAGATCGTACCGCCATGCACCACGCACCTCTTCCAGCTGTACATAAGCAATATCCAATCCATCCAGTGAACTGCCCGACATCAGGCCGATAACATAATAAACCATAGGGCAAATGTAGCAGATAAATTGGTTGAGACGATACTATTCCCCAGAGGTCTGCAATGCAAAAATGGCTCCTTATGGGAGCCATTTCAATTCGATATTCCAGATAATTAGTTAGCGTATTCACTCATAAACTTGATGCGCATCATCTTCAGATGCTCAATAGTTACATCGCGGTCTTTGAATTCTTCGTACGCTTCTTCCATATTATCATCCTGGCTGTTACGGAAGAAATCAAAAATATCGTCCTGTTCATATTCGTCAAGCTCTTGCTCCAGGCAGTAATCCAGGTTCAGCTTTGTACCACTGGCCACAATTGTCTCCATCTCTACCAGCAGGTCCGGCATAGACAAGCCCTTATTTTTAGCAATTGTCTCCAGCGGTATCTTCTTATCTATGTTCTGTATAATGAACACCTTCATGCCGCTCTTATTCACCACGCTCTTCATCACAAAATCATCCGGCTTGGTAATGTCGTGCTCTTCCACATACTTACCTATCAACTCCACAAACTTCTTACCGTAGCGTATAGACTTACCTTTGCTCACGCCCTGTATCTTCTCCAGTTCTGCAAGCGTAGTAGGATAGTTGGTAGCCATGTCTTCCAGTGAGTTCTCCAGGAAGATGACAAACGGAGGCAGGTTTTTCTCCTTGGCTATCTGCTTACGCAGATCTTTCAGCATATCAAACAATACCGGGTCGGTAGTTGCCGGACCAGAGGCTCCACCAGCCACCTCATCATCATCACCCACTGCATCATCATATTGATGATTAAGGGTAACATAAATAAGGTATGGCTTCTTCATGAACTTGCGTCCTTTTTCTGTTATCTTCAGCAGACCATACTCTTCAATATCTTTGCGGATCATACCTTCCAGTATCATCTGCCTGATGAGGGAGTACCAGAAATTGGGCTCCATCTTCATAATAAGGCCCGCACCAAACGACTTGAGCTTATCATGACGGAACGTCTGTATCTGTGGATTTGCCTTGCCCAGTATTACGTTCACTACGTATTCTATACCAAAGCGTTCATCCAGCTCATCAATAGCTGCCAGCGTTATCTTGGTGCTATCCCTTACTTCCAGCTTTTCCTTAGGATTTCTGCAGTTGTCACAATTATCGCAATTGGCCTCTGTATACTCTTCACCAAAATAATGCAGCAGCAACTTACGGCGGCACACACCGCTTTCTACATAAGCCAATGTTTCTGATATCAGCTGGGCGCCCATTTCGCGCTCACTAAGCGGCTTGTCGCGCATCAGGTGTTCCAGCTTCTGTACATCCTTATAAGAATAGTAAAGGATACACTTACCTTCCATGCCGTCGCGGCCGGCGCGGCCGGTCTCCTGGTAATAGTTCTCCAGCGACTTAGGTATGTTATAGTGCATTACAAAACGCACATCCGGTTTATCTATACCCATACCAAATGCTATGGTAGCTACAATAACATCCACTTCTTCCATCAGGAACTGATCCTGGCGCTGAGCGCGCAGCGGCCCTTCAAGGCCTGCATGGTAGGCAACGGCAGATATACCGTTGGCATGCAGCGTTTGCGCCAGCTCTTCGGTGGTCTTGCGGTTTAGCGTATATATGATACCGCTCTTCCCCTTCATCGTATTGATGAACTTAACGATGTGCTTCAACACCTGCTCTTTGCTGGTTTTAGGCACGATCTCGTAATACAGGTTAGGACGGTTGAATGAATCTATGAAGATATTGGGCTCACGCAGGTTCAGGTTCTTTACTATATCGTCCTGAACTTTAGGCGTAGCTGTAGCAGTAAGAGCTATGATCGGAAGCTCCGGATCGATCTGGTCGATCATGTCGCGCAGCTTGCGGTATTCCGGGCGAAAATCATGACCCCATTCCGAGATACAGTGCGCTTCATCTACTGCAATAAAAGATATTTTCAGGTCAGAAAAGAAATCGATATTTTCCTGCTTGGTCAGCGTCTCGGGCGCTACATAAAGCATCTTGGTCTTCCCTTCCAGCAGATCGGTCTTCACCTTTTTCTGCTGGGCCTTGCTCAATGTCGAATTTAGAAAATGTGCAATATTATCCTTGCTGCTGTAGCCGCGTATCAGGTCTACCTGGTTTTTCATCAGGGCGATGAGCGGAGATACTACAAGAGCAACACCCTCACTCAACAAAGCCGGCAATTGGTAACATAGAGATTTACCACCACCCGTAGGCATGATCACGAAAGTATCTTTCCCGTCGAGAATACTCTTGATTATTTTTTCCTGCTCCCCTTTAAAGCCATCAAACCCGAAATATTGGTTCAATTCTTTTTTCAGATTCATCTTCGACTTGGGACTCTTAACTTCCATACATTTCATTTTATAAACACAATCCAGGCATCACTTTAGAAAAAATCTTCACCTGGCGCTATTCGACACTACTTTCCTTTAAAAGTTTGCGAATTTACTAAAACGGGGGCACTTAAGTGGCTCAAACAGGCCGGTCGATATGGTAAAAAATACTTAAAGTAATTTTATTTACATTAATATGACCTTGTTATACAAACAAAAACCCTTACTTGTAAATATAATAAACCTTTCGTTAACATTCAAGCCTTTTCAGAAATATTTGGCCGTTTCAGAAATATTTGGCCGTTCTGACGCGGAAGTGATATATAAAGGGGTAAAATATAACTAGTTGTCCTCCGCATATCTGCTGAACAAATTATTAAAAAGTTCAGGGCGAACACGGCTGTAGTCATAATCGTCCAACAGTTGGGCCAATTTTAAAAGGTGGGCAGGGTGATAATTACGCCGCCATTCGCTTTTGGCTTTACTCAACAGTTCATTCCACTGCTCAGTATCTTCCTTTTTGTCTGCCAGTTCGGCAATACTGCCGGCAATATTGTACAGGTACCGGCATTTGTCCGGAAACCGCATGTCGCGCTCATTGCGTTGCAGCCGCAAAAACTGCACAAAAGAGCGAATGAATTTCAACTCGGCCTTGAACTGGACGATCTCTTCTATATCAAACGTCTCATTGATCGTCCGGGCCAGGTCGGTCACTAAACTCATCTTTTGGCTGATCCGTTCTTTTACTTCTGAAGGTTTCATTTTTCTCCTGGTACGCACCACAAATTTAGTTCGTTGCCAGCCCTTCAGGGGTTAACGATGTGTAACCATTTTGCTAACAAGAGGAAATAATATTTCTATATATTTACGGCCTGCATGGCAAAAAGATCCGCTACCCCCAAAAAGAAAAACTACTTCAGGCTGGCGCTTAAAGTATTGCTTATCATGTTTCTGTCGTCGATGGTTTATGTGGTACTGTGCCGCTGGATGATGCCCCCTATTACTACCACACAACTTACGGACCTATGTGTGGGCAACGGACTTAAACGCGATTATGTAAGCTGGGATGAAATATCAAGGAACGTAAAACTGGCGGCCCTTGCCAGCGAAGACCAGCTATTTGCCGAGCATGGCGGTTTTGACTGGAAATCGATGGACAAAAGCATTAACGGCCCACAGAAGAAAGGACGTAAACCAAAAGTGCGCGGTGGTGGTGCAAGTACCATAAGCCAGCAAACAGCAAAGAATGTCTTCTTATGGCAGGGTTCCGGCATAGGCCGTTACATAAGGAAAGTACCCGAGTTCTACTACACACAGATGATAGAATGGACGTGGGGTAAAAAGAGGATACTGGAAGTATACCTTAACGTGATAGAAATGGGGCCAGGCATATATGGTGTAGAGGCTGCATCGCAGACCTACTTCCATAAATCTGCTAAAAACCTTACCCGCCAGGAAGCCGCTATGATCATTGCCTGCCTGCCCAACCCTAAAAAATTTACCGTAAAACCGCTCAGTCGCAGAGTGCAGTCGCGCACACCGCGCATCATGGCGCAGATGGATAACCTTGAAGGGGACGAGGATATTGAAGAACTGTTGAAGTAACAAAAAAGAGCCACACCATAGTGTAACTCTTGAGCGGAAAACGAGACTCGAACCCGCGACTTTCAGCTTGGGAAGCTGACGCTCTACCAACTGAGCTATTTCCGCTTATGAAAGTAAATTTAGTGTCTAAATCTGATTTCCCCAAAAGCAGGCTCCAGATAAGATATTTCGCAAAAACTCGTAAAGCATATAAATTTACTACTATTATAAAATAAAACAAGCCATAGTGCGTTAGTTATCAAAACGCCTTTATGACTATACGCAACTTCTATCCCGTAGCGGCATTATGTCTATCGCTTACGGCAGCACGGGCACAGCCTGCTTTTTTAGACTCCACTTTCAATCACAGTGGCACTGTTATTTCCGACCTTGGGCTTGCATCGTCGGGCAGCACCTGCACCTTTACTACCGACAATAAACTGTTGGTGGCCGGAAGAATAATGTTTGCTGCCGGACAGGAACAATATTTCATAACCGCCTATGATGATACCGGCGCCCTGGTGACCAGCTTTGGTATCGGAGGAACCGTTACAGACACTTTCCAGCAAGGGTTCAACAACAACATCGGCAAGATCAAAGAACAGGCCGATGGCAAGCTAGTAGTAGTTGGTTCTACCTACGACGCACCATCCTCAAACATAGTTCCTGTGGTGGCCCGGTTCAATGCCGATGGCAGCCGGGATGCTACATTTGGCATCAACGGTGTAGTACAATTTGCAAACAACCTGAATGACCTGGTGATACAACCCGACGGCAAAATACTGCTGTGCGGCGAATACTATGGCGGCTCCTACAACGCTTATCTCATCATAAGATTAAAAACCAATGGCACTCCCGACAGTACTTTTGGCACTAATGGAATAACAACAGTACGATTTAGTTCAAGCTGGCATGATGCCGCTAACGCGATTGGCCTGCAAAGCGATGGTAAGATCATTGTGGCAGGTGGTAGCCGTCCCTCCGGCTACCTTGCGTCCGTTGCCCGACTGAACACTAACGGCAGTGTTGATTCTTCTTTCGGTCCGTCGGCAAATGGCAGGGCAACCTTGTTTGTCACCGGTGTTAATGATGCCTTCAAAGATCTGAGCATCGGCAGCGATAATTCCATTGTATTGTCGGGTAATACACTGCTAACGACCACGGCGCCGGCAGATGGAGAATGTTTTATTGCTAAATACACTGCCAACGGGCTTACTGACAATACATTCAACGGATCAGGACTATTAGAGCTGAACAGCTCTTCGGGAATAGACGCTGCTACAGGATTAGCACTACAACCTAATAACAAAATAGTAGTTGGCGGATATACAGAACCGGTTGCAGGCTCATCAAGTTACAACTTCTTCCTTTTTCGTTTCAATGCCACTGGCTCGCTGGATACCAGTTTTGGCAGCAGTGGTTTTATCACATCCGATTTCGCGACCGGTTCAGCCGCATCAAATGATCAGGCCTGGGATCTTTGTCTTGAAAACGATGGCCGTATTGCCATGTGCGGTGCCTCAACTATGTCGGGCCATCAATACACTACGGTAGCCAAATACCTGCACGGCAGACCGGTGCTTACGGTAAGCGATGTAGCCCGTCAGTTGTCCAACATCAACCTCTACCCTAACCCTGTGACTACCGACGAAACGCTGAACTTCAGCCTGGAAAATGCGACAGCAATAGCCGTGAGCCTGACAGATATGCAAGGCAGGCAGGTGGCCATACTTGCGGAAAGCAGCATGTACACACCGGGTAACCATAGCATAAAACTTGCCATTCCAGACATGCTGCAAAGTGGCAATTATGTTATCAATTTAATATCGGCCGGGCAACTTATGGCCAACATAAAGATCACTAAGTTATAGTAGTACTCTATAAAACAATGGTGGCACTTAGGTGCCGCCATTGTTTTATGCGTTATCTGCTTATAGCTTCACCGATTCATGCAATGATGGTATTTCTACCTCGTGGAAGCCTTTGTCCAATATCTTATCGCGGAAATTGACCTGTACTTCATACTCGCCATGCACCAGGAATAGCTTTTTCACTTCAGCAGGATCCTGGCAGCTGAGCCATTGCAGCATGTCGTGATAGTCGCCATGGGCACTAAGGCTGGTGATCTCATCTATATGAGCGCGCACAGGGTAGGCATCTCCGAATATCTTTATCTCCTCCGGCTTCTTTTTCAACCTGCCGCCTAAAGACATGGGTTCGCAATAGCCTGTCATCAATATAGTATTTCGCGCATCTGCAATATTATGCGCAATATGATGCTTCACACGCCCAGCCTCTGCCATGCCCGATGCAGAGATGATGACACACGGTTCTTTCTTCTCCGTAAGTGCCTTAGACTGCTCCACGGTCTCACTATACTCAAGCCCCGGAAAATCGAATACATCATCGTCCTGGCGCAGCAGCCTGCGCACATCACGGTTAAAATGATCGGGGTAACGCTTGATCAGCTCTGTTACCTTTATAGAAAGCGGACTATCAACAATATATGGAACAGGTGGCAACCTCCGTTCTAATGACAACTTATTAAGCAAGAACAGTAATTCCTGGGTGCGCCCAAGGCTAAAGGCAGGTATCACCAGGTTGCCCTTCCGTTTAAGGCAGGTCTCCGTTATGTGGTGCAACAGCTTATCTGCAGCCATGGTAGAAAGGTCGTGCAACCTGTCGCCGTATGTCGATTCCATGATGATGTAATCAGCCTGCGGGAAATTCTGTGGTATGCGCAACAGCATATCGTTATACCGGCCCAGGTCGCCGCTAAACGTGAGCCGCTTTTCTGTACCCTGTTCTTTGATCACCAGGTTGATAGCAGCACTGCCCAATATATGACCACAGTCTGTATACGTAAGTTCAATACCCTTGTCTATCTTGTAGCTTTCATTATACGGTATCACTTCAAACAAAGGAAATACCTTTAGTGCATCATCTTCTGTGTACAACGGCTCTTCCAATTCCCTGTTATCTTTGGCCCTGCGCTTATTGATGTGCAGCACATCGGCCTCCTGTATGTGAGCAGAATCCACCAGCAGTAGCTTGGCCAGGTTAGCGGTGGCAGGCGTACAGTATATCTTACCCTTATATCCGTCTTTTACCAGCTTCGGCAGCAAACCCGTATGATCTATATGTGCATGACTCACAATAACATAGTCGATCTCCGACGGGTCGAATCCCCACTCTTTATTGAGCGTGAGGGTCTCTTTGCCCATACCCTGGAACATACCACAATCTAGCAGTATCTTTTTCCCGGAATCAAGTGTCAGCAGATGTTTGGAGCCTGTAACGGTGCGTGCCGCACCATGAAATGTTATCTTCATGAATAGTAATGCCTGTGTATAATGGCAGATAAAGTTAGCTGTTTGATGATGTTCTGCCCAAATAAACCTTGAGCAGGAAACTTTACGTTTTGCCTGCCATTATAAACACGTATGTACCAACAGGTACGCCATTAAACAAGAGCAACACACCACTGCACGTGCGCTGCGATCCTCAACAGGCCGCTGTATTGGCATCCTTACGCCACAACGTGCGGAAAGCCTTTCCTGGGTCGTAAAGTTCGGCTTGCTTCTCTATATCAAAATATCTGTTGGTGCGCGGATCACATCCTACTCCGGCCACATAGGCCCAGTTGCCATAATTGGCACATACATCGTAGTCTACAAGCATATGCTCAAAATACGCCGCACCTTCCAGCCAATTCAGCCCCATGTCGTTCACCAGGTAACTGGCCACCAGTTGTCGCCCCCTATTGCTCATATAACCCGTGTTCTTTAGTTCCTGCATCAGTGCATCTATCATTTCATTGCCCGTAGCACCGTCTATCCATGTGGTCACTTTATTGCCCAGCACAGCACACCAGGGTTTGCGATCTTTGCCGCGCAAGCCAGTCTTCCTGAAGTAATGTGCGCCGTGCTTTCGCATGCTGAAGCGGAAAAACTCGCGCCACAACAATTCAAATTTCAGCCAGTAGGTAGACTTATTGCTGATATACATCTGCTCAAAGTTCACGATCTCGTTATATACCTGTCGTACCGATAAGCTGCCATTGGCCAGCCATGCAGAGAACTTAGAGGAGTAATCTTCGCCATGCAGGCCATTGCGTGTATCATAATAGTTAGCTACAGCTTTACGCTCCCATATATAGCTACGCAGCCGATGCAACGCCGCAGTCTCCCCGCCCGAAAAATGTACCGATGCCCGCTCATCAGCCTTAGGCTGTACCATATTCAGTTGCAGATAAGGTATATCTCCCACTTCCATTCCATCAGGCAAAGCAGGTAGCGTAGTAGGTGCCGCAATAGGTGCCGGCACCGCTAATTTTTCTACCCGCTTCCTGAACTCAGTAAAAATATCTGGTATATCCCCCAATTTGCTGATATCCTCCTGCCTCAGCAGGTCACCAGACGTTACCCGCTGCATGCAAGTACCCTCCGGTAGACTCCTGCTTATCAATTGCTCATCTCCCTGCTCATAAGGTGCCGGTTCAGCAGAATAAAAGACAGCGTTTATCTTGTAGGCCGCACACATGGCCGGTATGATGTATTGCGGCAGGCCAAACCTTATCACCAGGTCAGAACCACGATCGCGGAGTTGCTTTCTCAGTTCCAGCACCGACTCTATCAAAAACTGCAGACGGAAAGGGCCGGTACGCACAAAACCATATTTATCTTTTCTGAACAGGCGCACATCGAAAATGAACAACGGCACCAGGCGTTGCGCAACCGCAGCGGCTACAAGGGCCTGGTTGTCGTGTACCCTTAGATCATTGCGGAACCATACGAGTTGAGTATTGTGATTTTCTACAGGCATGTCGTTTGTTTAAATAACTTTACATAAAGTTAAACAAAAACAACTCATCAGCATTGGACATAGTATTAATTTTTCCTAATCAGCTATTTGCCCAACACCCTGCGCTGAGAGCAGACAGGCCTGTGTACCTTCTGGAAGAGTTCCTGTTCTTCAGGCAATATACCTTCCATAAAAAGAAGCTGGTGTTTCATCGGGCGTCCATGCAATACTATGTCGACAAACTGAGGAAAGACGGGTATAAGGTTACCTATATAGAAAGCCATGATGACCAGCAGGATGTAAGAAAGTTTGTAACCAGCCTGCCGGAAGAAATAAAGACGATACACGTTGCCAGCATTACAGACGACTGGCTGCAACGCCGGTTAGCGGCTGCGGCAGCCAAAGCAGGCATCGCCATACAACAACATACATCGCCCGATTTCCTTACAGACAGCCACGAGGCAGCGCAGTTCTTCGCGCAGAAGAAACGATATTTCCAGGCAGACTTTTACATACACCAGCGCAGGCAAATGAACCTGCTACTGGATGCTGGCGGCCAACCTTTGGGCGGCAAGTGGAGCTATGATGCTGACAACAGGGAAAAGCTCCCCCAATCACATAAAGTAGCCCTACCAACAATGCCTGTCAACAACACTTACTACCTGCAGGCCCTGCAATACGTAACACAATATTTTGACAACAACTATGGCGATGCAAAAGACCTGTTCGGCCACGCCGGCGCATTTTATCCGGTAACCCACCAGGAAGCCACGAACTGGCTGACGGACTTTATACAACATCGCCTGAAACTGTTTGGTCCTTACGAAGACGCCATGCACCTGAAGGACCCAGTCATCAACCACTCGGTATTATCGCCACTGCTCAACAATGGCTTGCTTACTCCTGCGCAGGTATTAGATGCTGTTATATCAGCGGCAGTCGAACTACAGGTGCCACTCAACTCATTAGAGGGTTTTATACGGCAGATAATAGGCTGGCGGGAATATATACGTATTGTGTACCTGCAGCTGGGCCGCACACAGCGCACGAGGAACATATGGGGCTTTACCCGTAAGATACCGGCATCGTTCTGGGCCGGCACCACCGGTATAGCACCCGTAGACCACGTAGTGGGCAACGTGCTGAAAAACGCCTACAGTCACCATATAGAGCGACTAATGATCATGGGCAATTTTATGCTCCTCTGCCAGTTCGACCCCAATGAAGTGTACCGATGGTTCATGGAAATGTATATTGACGCCTACGACTGGGTAATGGTGCCCAATGTATATGGTATGACACAATTCTCTGATGGCGGGCTTATTGTGACCAAACCCTACATCAGCGGCAGCAATTACCTGATGAAAATGGGCGCATGGCCCAAGGGCAACTGGCAGGCAACATGGGATGCCCTCTTCTGGAATTTCATGCACACCCATCGCGATTACTTTGCAGGCAATATCCGCATGAAAATGCTGTTATCCACTTTCGACAAAATGTCGGCTGAAAAAAGAAAGTTGCTGTTAGATCGTGCGGCAGAGTACCTGGAGCGCTTGTAAAACACTGCAATAAAGCCCAACTTATTTCCTGATCTTAAACGAGCCGTAAACGAGGGTTTGCATGCTGCCGTATATCACGTAAAAGCTGAATGTGCCTTCGGTATAGGCATCGTCAGCCCTGGTTACAGTAAGGGAGTTAAGATCGCCATTGGTGGAGTAGCCTTTTGTTATTTCGTTATCATAGAAATTACAAGGGTTAGGCTGCCTCAGCGGATCAATTGGCTCATAATACACCCCTGTATAATCAGTACCTGTCCGGCTGAAAGATCCATCGATATTGAACCGCTTACCGTTGGAAGAAGTGCCCCTGAACAGATAACTCCACCTGTTCCCGCTAACAGAACGGAAGCCTGCAACCTCACTACCCGTCAACATATTATAGTTACCAAAGTAATTAGCCGATATGTAAGAACTATCCCTTGCCACAGGCGCACTTGTACCTACATCAACTGACGAAGATGATTTTTTAGAACAGCCCATAACGAGCAGAGATAGTGATAGTAGTAAAGCATATTTGATGTTCATAGTATCATAGATAAGTGTGGTTATAAAAGTATAGAAAAATGACTGACAACAAAATAAGAGGATCAAGTATAAACAAAAACAGGCGCTAAAAGCGCCTGTTTAATTAAAACAATATTAAATTCTATTCCTTCACCAGCTTGGTAGTGCCGGCCTTTACTCCGTTGTGGTAGTAGGTGACTATATACACGCCCGATGCCAGGTTGCTTACATTCAGCAGGGCCTTGTTGTTGGCGGCTGCTTCGGTGATCACTGTCTTACCT
>CANGNA010000053.1 GCA_947455215.1 Chitinophagaceae bacterium | reverse complement strand
CCTATAGAACGCAGCGTATCGTGCGGTGTAGCCATTATCTGCTGCGGTGTTGGCTCTTTGCTGCCATACAGATCAAGAAAACGCCGGAAGATCACATCGGCCACTTTTGTAGATAATTGCTGGCTCATTATAGAGGAGCACAGGCGCAGACAAACGTTCTTGTGCTTGCGCAATGCGCGTGGCTTTATTGTCTTCAGCAAGGGCCGCAATTGCTTATCTTTATACAGTTGTGCGTAATATATGGCTTCGGCGTTCATGCCATAAAGCTAAGGGCAATCTGCAACATTATAAACTAGCTCAATGACCACATAAATTAAGAAAACCTAAAAATACATGTACATACACGTATATTTGCGCTATATTTCATTGAGAAGTATGCCAAAAGCAACTAACGATGCAAAGGCGAACATTCATTAAAACAGGCGGCCTGCTGGCTGCCGCTCAAATAACAGGTATGTCTACATTATCTGCACTGGAATCGCTGGGCAACAGCCTGGCACCATCACAGCGTATGCCTGTGATGTTCATAGGTCATGGTAGCCCCATGAATGCTATAGAGGATAACGAGTTCAGCCGCAGCTGGAAAGCCGTTGGCGCAAAGCTGCCGCGTCCGCAGGCCATATTGTGCATCTCCGCACACTGGCTTACCCCTACAACGCGCGTAAGCGGTGCCAGTAAGCCCAAGACCATACACGACTTTGGCGGCTTCCCTAAAGCACTGTTTGATGCACAATATCCTGCACCTGCAGCACCGGAGATGGCGGAGCTATCTAAAAAACTCATCACAGAAAGCCATGTGCAGAGTGATGATACATGGGGGCTGGATCATGGCACGTGGAGTGTATTGCTGCCCATGTACCCTAAGGCGGATATACCTACGTTCCAGCTGAGCCTGGTATACAATCAATCGCCTTCATACCACTACGCTATTGGTCAGCAACTATCTAAACTGCGAGATAAAGGCGTACTGATCATTGGCAGCGGCAACATCGTACACAACCTGGGCCAGATAGACTGGTACAATACCGGCAAGATATTTGACTGGGCAGCAGAGTTTGACAGCAAGTTTACAGAGTGGATGGACAAGGGCGACCATGCTTCTGTGCTCAACTATCAGAAACTATTAGGCAACACCGCTACTATGGCGCACCCTACTTACGACCACCTGCTGCCGCTGTTCTACATACTGGGCTTGCAACAAAAAGGCGAACATATTACTTACTTCAACGACAAAATATCAATGGGATCGCTCTCCATGCGTTCACTCATTATACAGGCTTGATATTACGTTATACCTCCCTCTCCCTTGGAGAGGGCCGGGGTGAGGCTAAAGCGTAGCAACAACAAAAGCATCGTACCTTTACATGGCCGGCATTTTCGCCGCCCATTTTTTATGATCAGACATTACCTGCTTATACTTTCTGCCTTCATCCTGCTGGCATCATGCGCACAGCCTAAACCGCTTATTTATAAAAACGTAGAGCACGTTAGTTTTCGCAAGGCCGACCTGACAAGTGTAACACTAAAAGTAGAACTGAAACTGTATAACCCTAACAAATATGCGCTAATGCTAAAAGACCCATCGCTTGAGATATACATCAACGACAGGCATGTGGGCTTTGCATCGGTTGACGATAAGGTAGCCATACCTGCCCGCGATACGTTTTATGTACCTGCGTTACTCCGCATAGATCTGCTCAATGCGATCCCTAATGCTATACAGGTCATCCGCAACAAAGAAATAACACTTCGCGTAGATGGCTCACTTAAAGCCGGCATACCCCACCATGTTGGCAAGGGCGGCGTGTTTATTGGGGTGCCCGTACATTACGAAGGCAAGCAGAAGATTGATATAAAATTATAACCGCCGCACACTATCACTCAGCACCAGGTATATCGCATTGGCCTGGCGCACATCCATGCTATACAGGCCGGTGAGTACGCCAAAAGCAGGCAGTATGAACAGCTGCTCTTCCCTGTAAAAGCATGGCAGCTTCACGCTCTGCCTGCCCATACCGCTGAGCACTACGCCGGGATGTATATGACCAACTATATTCACCTTACCCTCCGGTACTTCTTTTAGCGGGGCGTGGGTGTACACTAACGGGCCATCTTCTATAATGTCCTCTACAGCTATACATACCTCCTCGAACATCTGTTTATTGATGAGATCGTGGTTACCCTTTACCAATGTAAACTGAATATTGGGGTATTCCTTTATGAGATCGCAAAACAAATGCCAGTCGCCATTAAAATCGCTATGGAACAGATCGCCTAAGAAGTACACCTTTTCAGGTTGCACCTCATTAAGTATGCTGCGAAGGTTATCGTAATCGCCCTGCTGGGCCTGTGCCGGAATGGCAATACCATGCTTGCGGAAGTGGGTAGCCTTGCCCAGGTGCACATCGGCTATTACCAGTAATTTTTCATCCGGCTTATACAACGCCTTCTGATACAACAACACCAGTTCTTCACCACCTATATCTATTGTCATTGCTGTATATCCCCGTAGCTAAATGATTGAGTTGCAAAGGTAGGAGAAAGGAACTATATCCTTTCAGGGACTCACCACCCGGACTTATGACTTATGACTTACGACTACCTTCTTTATCCAATTGCGCAAGCATCTTTTTCACCCGGTCTTCAAAGGTCTCATTGCTGAATTTCTCCCGGAAACGCTCTGTAAGTATGGGGAAACAAAACGGACTGAATTGTTTCAGTTCTTTGATGATCACATCCTGCGTTTCCATGCGCTCCAGTGCCCTGCGCATACGCACCTCCTCCATCTGGAAGGTCATCACCTCATCGTAGGCTTCCTGTAGCAGCAGGTTGTTCTGTTCATGATCTTCAAATACGCTGAAGAACAACTGAGACGATGCCTGCACATGCCTTGTCTTCACGGCCTTGCCTGGAAAGCCATTAAATACAAGACCCGATATAGTGGCTATATCCCTGAACTTGCGCTTGGCCATCTCCGTAATATTCACGCTGGCATATATGTCGGCCGACATGGTAGCGCTATCGAAAAGCGCATTCCCCAGCGCTTCTTCAATAGGTATCTCCTGGTCGCTCAATAGCTCAAAACCATAATCGTTCATGGCTATTGAGAAAGTCATAGGCTTTATCTGGGCTATGCGCCAGGCAAACAATGCAGCCATGCCCTCATGCACATTACGCCCTTCAAACGGGTAGATAAATACGTGGTAGCCATCCCTCGATTTGATCTTTTCTATCAGCAGTTCGCTGCTATGTGGCAGATGGCTGCGTAGCTTCTGCTCTTCGAATAACTGCGTAAGGCTGCTGATCTCTACGTCTACTTTCTTCCCGCTACCGTAGTCGTCCAGCTTCTGCCTTATGGTGGCCGACAGCTGACTCGATAGTGGCATCCTGCCGCCCTGCCAGCTGGGGAACGCACCTTTGTCCTTCACACTCTTCTTTACAAAGGCGGTCATGTCCTTTATCCGCACCAGCTCCAGGTTCTTACCCGTAAACCAGAAGGCATCGCCGGGATTCAGGCGCGACAGAAACCATTCTTCAATACTGCCTATCCGGCCGCCACCCAGGTATTTCACCTGCATCATGCTATCGCTCACAATAGTGCCTATACTTAGCCTATGGCGCATGGCCACTTTACGACTGGTTACTTTATACACGCCACCTTCTACCACTACCTTATGAAACTCATCATAAGCATCCAGCATCTTGCCGCCCTCAGTGATAAAGGCCAGGCACCAGCCAAACTCTTCCCGGCTTATCGAGCTGAAGCAATGCGTCTGTATCACCTCTGCATAAATATCATCTGCGCGAAAACCGTCAGATACCGCCAGCGTTACCAGGTATTGTATCAGCACATCGAAAGAGCGGATGTAGGGTATGCGTTGCTCTATCTCTTTATGCGCTATGGCATGGCGCAGCGCACTCCCCTCCACTATCTCCAGAGAATGAGTAGGCAGGAAATATATCTTACTCACCGCTCCCGGCCTGTGCCCGCTACGGCCCGCTCGTTGCATAAAGCGCGCTACCCCTTTGGGCGATCCTATCTGCACCACAGTATCTACCGGCCTGAAGTCCACACCAAGGTCTAGGCTACTGGTACATACCACCGCTTTAAGGATGCCCTCGTGCAGGGCATTCTCTACCCATAGCCTCGTCTCCTCGCTCAGCGCACTATGATGTATGGCCATGGCGCCTGCCAGGTCGGGCTCCCGCTCCAGTAGTTTCTGGTACCATATCTCGCACTGCGATCGTGTATTGGTAAATAGTAAGGTCGATTGACTATTATGGATGATGGGCAATACCTCATCCAGCATCTTGATGCCTAAGTGGCCACCCCACGGATACTTCTCTATCTGTTCAGGAATGATGGTCTCTATCTCCGTTTTCTTCTCCAGGTTGGTACGTATCATGGTACTCTTACCGCCATAGCTACCCAGCAGCACCTCCCTGGCTTCTTCCAGGTTACCGATGGTAGCCGATATGCCCCATATCTTCAGTTGCGGGTTGATGGCCTTCAACCTGCTTAGTGCCAGCTCGACCTGCACACCGCGCTTAGTGCCCATCAGTTCGTGCCACTCATCTACTATCACAAACTGCAGATTCTTGAAGGTATCGTTATAGCCCTTTGCCGCCAGCATCAGGTGCATACTTTCCGGGGTCGTGATGAGCGCATGAGGCATCTTCCTCTTTTGTGCGGCACGTTCTTTGGTACTGGTATCGCCCGATCGCAGCCCTATATCATAGTCCAGCCCCAACTTATCGCTCACGCGGGTGGTGGCCATATGTATCTCCTTACTCAGCGCACGCAGTGGCGTTATCCATAGGCAGTGTATACCGCTCTTCCGCTTTTTAAAGTACTCCTGCAATACCCCAAACCATATGGCATAGGTCTTACCAAAACCCGTTGGTGCATTCAGCAAACCGGAATAGCCCTTGCCTATGGCCTCCCACGTCTTCACCTGGAAATCGTAAGGCTGCCATTCATTCTGTAAAAACCACTGTTCCGCTATGGGGTGCTTGCTCAGATCCACAGTTTGAAGTTAAAAGAATTGAGCCATAGCTATCTCATCTTTTTCAGGCGTAACCCCAGTAATATCCCAAATATAGCCGCAGGAACAGACCCAAACATCGTCAGCAATAAGGTAGGTCTACATACATAGTCCGCAAACCCGTGGCTATCCCCGCTGACTTCCCGAAAGAAGCCTAACCAACTCGATAAAAATGCAGTAACAAGCAATGTGAGCAGCCCGCTTATAACCCCGACGAGTATGCTATTCAACTCTTCTATAATGATCATCCTGCCCGCCATGCCGCCCAGCACATAGCTTACCAGCAACAGAATAGCACCACCCACCAGTAAATTCAGCTTAAAATCTACATCGGCTATCCAGCCCAGGTTCAGGTACTCATCAGGCGAATACATAGCAGCCATTATAACGTAGGCAGGGGCCATGCCTGCTAAAGCAAAGTATACAGTATACTTACCACCCGCTGCGCGTGCTTCTTTAATGGTCATAGCTGAATTCAGGTTACATTTTCACCTCAAATATAGCTAAGTAGCAGCAAGGCTCCGGCAAAACAGTTATACCTTTACGCCATGGAATTAAAACCCGGCATTGGCATAGACAACCTCATCTTCGGCATGTTCGAACCCGACGTAATGGCTCTGATCGGTGACCCCGACCGCACCTTTACCAACGAGGACGACGAGAACGAGGTGATATACCAGTATAACGCCCTGAAAATGCGCCTTACCTTTTACCGCCACCAGGAGCGTAAGCTGGGCTATATCCGCTGCGGCAATAGCAAGATCACCTACAACAACCAGCCACTGCTGGGTCAACCAATAGAGTCGCTTTTAGCAACCACACTAAAAGACTTCCAGCCGTGGCAAACAGATAGCTACGAATTCTTTGATGTATATACCCATGAAGAAAAATACATTGTCCTGAACGTAGAATACGAAGAAGTAGCTGACCTGGAACTGGGCATACCGTTTGAGGGTGAAGATGGGTATAAGTGGCCATGATATGAGAAAGCGTAAAATACTTTTCGTTTGCACCATTAACCGTATGCGGAGCGCTACCGCACACACTATTTATGCGGACGACGCACGTTTTGAGGTATTATCTGCAGGTACCGATCAGTCCGCAAAGGTTGTGCTATCGGAAGACTTACTCAACTGGGCTGATGCCATTGTGGTAATGGAAAAAGAACACAGGAATTTCATTAGAAAACACTACTTCCACATTTACAATAATAAGAAGATCGTTTGCCTGTACATCCCCGACGATTTCGATTACATGCAGGAAGAACTAATATTTATACTTAAAGATAAATTTGAGGATGTCTGGCAGCGCGGACTCCTATAACAAAAAGTCATTTCTGCCGGGTAGATATTATCAGTTAGTGCCAATAAATACTTTTAGAAAAGGTGAACTCACAAACGATTAATTGTGTTTCAGTTTCAAGAAATACTATAGTGTACTTCTTCTTATATGGCACGCATTTGTAGCCTAGCAGTGCTCTTTCAGGTTCGCGACATATCGCATGACTACGACGAGTGTCTGACAGCTTTATTATATGATCATAAATGTCATCAGTAAATTTTTCGGCAGTCGCAGGCAATCCGTGAGATTCTATATACCAAGCAATTTCAGCAATATTTTCTGCCGCAGTTTGCTTTATTACTATTTCTCTGCTGCCCACCTTTTAATAAGCTTTTTACTGTGAGCCCTCGCTTCTTCAATCGTAAACAACTTTTCTGGTTTTGCTTTCAAGGCGGCTTTCTTCTGTAATGCCTCATAGTCCTCCATCGGCACTAACACATACGATTTATTCTCTATAACCACCACATTTTTCATGTCTATAGCTTTTCACGAAAATACGACAATTTCTATTTTCCTCAATTGCAAATTCACCTACTCCACACCTTATTAACCTATTGCCCTTTTAACCCTTTACCTGTCACCAAAAAACCTAACTTTACGCCCTATGGAATTCAAGATCATACAGAAGCCAAGCACTAAGCATAGGCTATATATAGTTAACGATGCAGAAAAAGTAGCGCCGCTCGCCGGCCTGTCTGCCGAAGAAACCAAATTTGTAACTACCGCGTTCAGCAACGACCAGTCGTTTGTTACTATCAACAAATACAGCTGCTATATCTTTATAGCACAGGTAAAGGCCAAGAAGACCGACCACCAGACCCGCGAGGCACTCCGCAAAACGGGCGTGGAAGCACAAGCTATGTGCAACAAGTACAAGATCGACGAGCTGGCCATCACCAACCTCAGCGACCGTGCCGATGCGGCTATCCTGGCGGCAGAAGGCGCTGCACTCAGCAACTACCAGTTCCTCAAATATCGTACAGAAGCTAAGAAGCAAACGCATAAACTGGCGCGCATCGCTTTCACCAAAGATTCTGCCACTGCTAAAGAAGTAGCGCAGCTGGGTATTATTGTAGATGCTATCTACAAGGCCCGCACGCTGGTAAACGAGCCGCTGAGCTACCTCACAGCCGAGCAACTGTCTAAAGAGATCACCGAGATAGGTAAAGAGGGTGGTTTTAAAGTTACCGTTTTCAATAAAGCACGTATAGAGAAGGAAGGCATGGGTGGCCTGCTGTCGGTAAACCGTGGCAGCATCGATCCGCCTACTTTCACTATTATGGAATATGTGCCCAAAAAGGCCATCAACAAAAAGCCACTGGTGCTGGTGGGTAAGGGCGTGGTATACGATACCGGCGGCCTCTCCTTGAAGCCAACAGCCAACTCTATGGACCGCATGAAGAGCGACATGAGCGGCGCAGCGCTGGTTACGGGTGCTATGTATGCCATAGCTAAAATGCAATTGCCTATACATGTGGTGGCACTAGTACCGGCTACTGATAACCGCCCCGGCGAGCGTGCTTACGTGCCCGGCGACGTGGTGCGTATGATGAGTGGTGCAACAGTAGAAGTGTTGAATACCGATGCCGAAGGTCGTATGCTGCTGGGCGATGCCCTGCATTATGCCAAGCGCTACAAGCCTGAACTGGTTGTAGATTTTGCCACCCTCACCGGCGCAGCATCTGTAGCCGTAGGCGATGTAGGTATAGTATGTATGGGCACTGCCGGCGACGATGTAAAGCAAGCCTTCCGCGATAGCGGTTTCCGCCAGTACGAGCGCCTGGTAGAGTACCCGCTGTGGGATGAATATGGCGACATGATCAAGTCGGAAGTAGCAGACATCAAGAACGTTGGCGGTCCATCGGGTGGAGCCATCACTGCGGGCAAGTTCCTGGAGCACTTCACAGACTATCCTTGGATGCACTTCGACATTGCCGGAGTATCGTTCAATACAGCTAAAAAAGGCTATTTCACCACCGGTGGTACAGCCTACGGCATGCGCATGCTCCTCGACTTCGTAACCAATATGGGTAAAGCGTAGTCATCTTTCATTGCGTTAAGAAAATAACTCCTTAACAATAAAAGATTTGCGGCATGCACATGGTCGGCGATAGCCGTCTCGGCACTGTCCGGGTTATGCGCAGCTTAGCTACTTTTGCGCGCGGAGCGATTCGCAAAAGTGCCGCTTTCTTTTGTTACTTTTCTTTGCGGCAGCACAAAGAAAAGTAAAGAAGAGGTGGGCAGAATAAAATGGGTAGTGTATAATCACAAAAGATACACAGTTCATTATTTCGTACCTTCAACTGATTAAGAATTACTATGCACGTAAATACAGAAAAACCAATAATAGGCATCACCACCGGCGACCTCAACGGCGTTGGTCCCGAGCTGATCATAAAAACATTCTCCGATACACGACTTATTGAGTTGTGCACACCGGTGATATTTGCCAGCAACAAGCTCATCAACTTCTACCGCAAACTATCTCCGGAGCATACATTCAACTTCGTAAGCACCAAGGACATGTCCCAGCTCAACCTGAAGCAGGTGAACATCTTCAACTGCTGGGAGGATGAAGTGGCCTTGCAGCCTGGTGTGCTCACAGAGGCCGGCGGCAAGTATGCCATCCGCTCGCTAATGGTAGCCACACAATGCCTGAAAGATGGTCAGTTGGATGCACTGGTAACTGCTCCTATCCACAAGAGCAACACCAACATACCAGACTTCCCGTTTACGGGTCATACCCCATTTTTTAAAGACAAATTTGGCGCAAAAGATGTGCTGATGCTGCTCTATAACGATAAGCTGCGCGTGGCACTGGCTACCGAGCATATACCTATCAGCAAGGTAGCACAGACCATTACTAAAGAGTTGTTGGTATCCAAACTCAACCTGCTGAAGGAAACACTCATCAAAGATTTCGGACTGGATAAGCCAAAGATAGCCGTGCTGGGCCTTAACCCACATGCAGGTGATGAAGGCCAGATAGGCAACGAAGAGCAGACCGTCATCAAACCGGTTGTAGATCAGTTCCGTGCAGCCAACAACCTGGTATTTGGCCCTTACAGCGCCGATGCCTTCTTTGCACGCGGCAGCTATACCGAATTCGATGCAGTGCTGGCCATGTATCACGATCAGGGTCTGGTGGGCTTCAAAACCCTGGCCGAAGGTGGTGGTATCAACTATACAGCCGGTCTGCCCGTGATTCGTACGTCGCCGGACCATGGCACAGCTTTCGATATTGCTGGTAAGAACATCGCCGAGCCGGAATCGTTCCGCGAAGCAGTGTTCCAATGCCTCGATCTGCTGCGCCAGCGCCGCGAATACGCAGCCAACACTGCCAACCCAATGAAACGCGGCCGCATAGAAAAAGAACGCTCAACAGAATCGTAACCTCAATCACCCCGAAAACCCAACAACAGCGCCGCTGTCCTGTCTCCTGACTGACAGCCCACAAGCGGACGTATTCGTTTTCGGAAACCCCCTCTTGCCAAAGCTGCAAGTCCCGCAGCATTGCGTGGAAGGGGACGATATCCGACCCAGCGTGGCGCGTTGTCGAATGTCGGGGGTGATAGAACAGAACCTGATCAAATAACAAACACAACAACGCCCCATGTTCGGTAGAACATGGGGCGTAATATCTTATAAATAGAATGATCGCTAATTATCCGCGCAGGCTGTCCATGTACTGAGTCAGCTGATCCAGCGTCTCGAACTGAACTTTTTCCTTACCATAACCCATCTTCCAGAACCTGGCAGAAGGATCAGGGTTGTACATACCTTTCCAAAGCTTGATGCCCAATTCTTTATGTTCATAGTCGATCGTTTTGGAGTTTTCCGTTACTACGGGTTCAAAACCAAGGTCAAACAGATCGTCTTGCGTTATTTCCAGGAAGTTCATGCAACAAATTTAGGGGAAAGTTACCCGTATTTAAAAGCGTTTACCCATATTTTTTGCAGTTTTTTATATTATTTATCAAGGTAACATGCCTCCGTGGTAATTGATATTGAGTCCATTCGGTAACTTTATCTCAAACACCCGCCATGACCAATACCGACATCATCAACAAATTCTACTCCTCCTTTGCCGCCCGCGATGCCGAAGGCATGGTTGGCTGCTATGCAGATAATATCACTTTCGAGGACCCCGCTTTTGGCCCACTGCATGGAGATGACGCTAAAAACATGTGGCGTATGTTATTAAAAAGTGCAGATGTGCATGTAGAATGGAACAATATACAGGCAAACGGCAATACGGGGTCAGCCAACTGGATAGCTACCTATACGTTTTCCAAAACAGGCCGCCGGGTGGTCAATCATGTATCAGCCAGCTTTGTATTGGAGAATGGCAAAATAGTCCGGCACACCGACGTGTTCAATATATGGAAATGGAGCCGACAGGCCCTTGGGCTACCCGGCATGTTGCTTGGCTGGAGCCCGTTCTTAAAAAACAGCATCCGTAAACAGGCTTTGGAGCGACTGGAAAAATTTAGCGAGAAATAGGAATTAGTAACATTAGCTAAAGCTCCCCTACTTCCCTAAGTACCAGTTCATATAACTCATCTGATACACGAAAATCTGTGTCTCTTATCTTTTTCAGATAAGGCTCTACAGCTGATATATGTCCAAGGCTCTTAGCTTTAGCAATAACTCCTATAGTACCCGTTATTGTCAACCCCAGCTTGATCGCCACTTTCCGGGCTTTCATGTCATCAACTATCAACAGACAGTCATTGTATTCGATCGCCAACGCTATTGCACTCGCCTCCCCTCTGTCCACCTGCATACTGAGCAGTGTTTGATAGTGCACATTAGCTGCTGAATGTACAGTTATCCACGCAGGCATGTCTTCACCAAATTCATCGGCAACTTCCTTTGTTGTTATGATATTGCCATATACTTTATGAAGCAGTTCAAGTTCCCCGATATTGGAGAGAACGATCAGGCAGCTTGTGTCCGAAATAATAACATCAGGCATGCTTTATATCTTGAACGATGTCTGCAGCCTGATGATTGAAGATGGACACACCATACTTGCCAAGCAATTCGGCAAAAGTGCGTTTTGACAGGCCTACTAACTCTGCGGCCTGCCCAAGCGATAACTTACCGTCTTCATATAGCTTCGCTGCCAACGACATAGATATTTCTCTGTCATCCATTTCAAAATTATCCGGCAACTCTAATATCACTTTCCGCATAAAACAAATTTAATAAAAAACAGCGTACTCCCGAACAGGCTGGTGTTAAATTAAAACTGTAGATAAATAGGCATTACCGGCGTGCTCGACTTGAACTGTGCATATACGAACAGGAACACGATAAACACAGCAATGTAGGCTATCAGCGGGGCCTTCTGCACGCGCGGTATGATGCGCTCCGGCAGGTTATCCGGTATCATATGCATCGCATAACCCAGCAGCATCAGGTATATCACATTGTGATAGTTGGCAAAGAACTCGCCCCACACCTTTATGTCAAAGTCAAAGGCTATCTGGTGTATCATAGCCTTGGCTATGTCAAAATTCACCGCCTTAAAGAATATCCAGCAGAAGCATACAAACAGGAACGTAAGTAACTGAGCAAAGAAGTTATAGATGATGTTGCGGTCAAATCGCTTTATAAAGCCGTTACCCACTTCCATCCACACCTTATGTATGGCCAGCGCTACACCATGCATCGCTCCCCACAATATAAAATTCCAGCTGGCACCATGCCAAAAGCCACCCAGCAACATGGTGATGAACAGGTTGATGTACTGCTTGAATTTACCCTTTCGGTTGCCACCCAACCAAAAGATGTACAGGTAGTCCCTCAGCCAGCTGGATAGCGATATATGCCACCTACGCCAAAACTCGGTGATCGTATTGCTCTGGTATGGAGATAGGAAGTTAGGGGGTATGGTGATGCCCAGCCAGCGGGCTATACCTATGGCCACATCGCTATAGCCGCTAAAGTCGCAATAGATCACTATGGCATAGGCAAACAAAGCTACCAGGCACTCTACCCCTGTATGGCGACTGGGATCATCAAAGATATAGTTCACCAGGTTCAGCGTCAGGTAGTCCGATATCACCAGCTTTTTGAACAGGCCCGACACGATCAGGTAAAACCCTTTGGCAAAGTCGAACTGCGTTACCTGGTAAGGCTGGTGCAACTGTGGTATAAAATCGCGGGCACGCACTATAGGTCCCATCATCAGCTTGGGGAAGAACGACAAAAACAACAGGTAATTGATGAATTTCTTCTCCGGCGCAAACTCGCCCCTGTATACATCTATCGTATAGCTGATGTTCTCGAACGTATAGAACGATATACCTACCGGCAGCAATATGTTCAGCGGGTTAATGCCCGTAGCAAAGAACTGGTTGCTGAAGTTGATAAAGAAGTTGGTGTACTTAAAGTAGAACAGCAACCCCAGGTTCAATATGATACTTACGGCCAACAGCGCCTTTTTACTGCCAGCCTGCTTACGGGTATAGATAAGATTGGATAGCGAATAGTCTACTACTGCCGCCAGCAGCACCAGCCCCACAAACCAGCCACTGGCCTTGTAAAAGAAGTACAGCGAGAATATGCTCACTATCCAGCTGCGGGCATTATTGAAATTGCGGAAAGCAAAATACAGCAGTATGAACAAGGCAAAGAAGTAAACAAAGAAACCGTTGTTGAACAGCAACGGATTCTTGCTATCGTACCAGAATTGCTGTTCGAAAGCATGTAAATCAAAAATAGGTTGCGCTATATTAAGGCTCATCGGTTACTTACTGCTCTGTTCTGTTTTTCTTACCACAAATACTCTTACCGGGTAGGCCGCACCTTTCTTCTCTGTCTTCACACGCTTGCCTATACTCAGGTTCACGGTCAGCGCCTTTGCCGAATCTATCTCATAGCCCGTCCACACCCATGCACTATGCCCTATTTTGCCAAATGCCTTGTTGATGTGCGCCGGGTACACCTTACCGTCAGTATGGGTATAGCCCTGGCCAGCGGTCGCCGTTGTATCATACAGGGTCATCAGTTCATTTGCTGTAGGCAGCTTCCACGTTGCTTTGTCCACCTTCAAACTGTCGGCCCAGCGCAGCGCCTGTGTCCAGCTCATATCCCTGTCTCCGGCCACCATCCATTCCAGGCCGGTGCGTTTATCTATAACAGATCCATAGCTGGTGGTCTTGTACCCCTGCGCAGGTGTTGTGGCTACAGTAGGCACAACTGCCGCAGGTGCTACTGTTGGTTGCGCCACTGCCGCAGGTGCAGGACTGGCCATTGGTTTAGGCTTGTTACCCACTTTGCCATAATCCTGCATAAAGGCATCAAAGAAAATATTGCCCAGTATCTCTGCACCGCGGCCATTGGGATGCACATAGTCGTGCCCGGCCAATACCGGCGTACTATCGGCCCAGCGCACTATAGTACCCGCACCGCCCATACTGGCAAACATATTGAAGAAGGCCATGCTGTTACTATAGGCCAGCTCCGCCTGCGTCTTCACCAGGTTATCCACGCCTACAGCTGTTTTCGCTACATCACCATAGCGGAAGCCCCTGTCGCTTGTGCTGATGACCAGGAATTCAGCATTGGGCATAGCAGCACGCAGCTTGGGTAGTATCTTCATCATATTGCGCTGGTGCCACTTAAAGTCTGTGTTATCTGGCCTGTACAGCACATTTACACCATATTCCAGTACCACCAGGTCGTAATTATTGGCCTGCTGTATGGCCTGCAGAAAGCCTGTATCCAGCCTGCCCAGTTCTTCGCCCGATATACCTCTGAACGAGAAATTGTCTACCACCACCCCGTTCTTTGGCTCCATAGATACACCATACACCGGCACGGCATTATTGGCAATGGCCAACTCTATATTATGCGCCGTGCTGCTGTCCAGCAATATGCGGTTGAGCCTTGCAGGGGCCGCTACCTGGCGCGCTGCTCCATTAACCGTAATAGAAAATGGCGAGGCCACCCTACCACAGATCAGGCTTTTCTCCAGCCTTTGTGTACTGTCTTTACCCAGGGTGAAGTCTTTAAGTGTAAATGTGCCACTACCAGTGTGGTATACCCTACCCGATAGGAACAATGGCGCAGATGTTTCTTTGTTCTTAAAGTTCTCCTCTACCCAATCGCCCGACCATTTTTGCGACACAGTGCTACGGAAGCCATCCACTGTTACCGATGTGATCGGCACAAAACCTACACCATTGCCGCCAAAATAGGCCTGCAGGCGCTGGCGCACGGTCTTTGTCAGCTGGTCGCCCTCTATAAAGCTATCGCCCAGCCAGGCTATGCGCACTTTGCCCTTACCCGTCTTCTTCAGCTGCTCCAGCTTGCTCATCAAGGCCGGCAATGCACACAGTGAGTTGTCGGTATAAAAGGCGGTGATCACCTTATTCTTCAGGTACAGGTTAATATCCCGCGGAGCAATGGGTTGGTCAACGCCCGCTACGCCAGGTGCCGGCATAGCCGTAGTATCAGCAAGTTTGGTAGAATCTATCTGGGCAGGTTTCAATACATCACTAACGATATTGATATTGTCAAGACCGAGCGAATAAGACGGAAAGAAAGCGGCTAACAGGGAGTAAGCCAGCAGAATGATCGTAGTCACAATAGTGAATACGACTACATTCTTATTATAATTCATAAACAAATGCGGAAAGAGAATAGCTTCCTGTGGTACAAACTTAGGAACGTTATTTAAATAAAAACTAATAAGCTGAATAAATATTTTTCTTTGATGCAACCCTTAACATCCTGGCATAGTTATGCAATGCTATTGGATCGAAAAGGTCTGAAAGACCGAAAGATAATAGCCCGGGGCACCAGCCCCGGGAATGCAAAAAGAAAAAATGAGGTCTGAAAGACCGAAAGACATTCCGCTGCAACTGTAATCTGACGACATCGCTTGCAAGGAGTAATTGGTTGACACCATTATATATAAATCCCATAACACGAGAAAAGCCCTGAAACAGGGCTTTTCTCCATTATCTTATAACCAGTATTACAGTTTATTAGCCTGTATGGTGTTCATTATCCTTTTCTCCCACACCTTAGGCTGCTCAGAGTAGCCTGACTTGCTGATGGCTTTTACCCACTGCTTGGTATCAGTATTGTCCTTCAGGCGGGCGTAGAATTGCTTTTTAGATATGGTACGGCAAAAATCCATGAACGATTCCTGCTCGCTGTCGTATTCCTTGTAGCGGCTCTTAAAACCATTCTTAGCCTGCTGGTTCTGACCAACAATACCAAAGTGATTATTCAGCTTCTTAGCAGTTTTACCTTCACCTGAAGAAGACTCCACCATAGCAATGGCCAGTATCACCGAAGAAGGGATACCATATTGCTCAGACAGTTCTGTAGTGATTGCCTTATGCTTTGTAATGTACGATACATTTTGTGCATTGGTCGCAGTGATCATCACTGCCAGCAGTGCCAGCACCAATAATTTACGCCTTAATATCCAATTCATAATCGTCATAACCAAATACTTTAAAGTAACAAGAGGGATCGCATTCCTTTCGGAATAGGGTGCAAATATAGGGAAAATTTGCGGGATAATGCCTAACGGGTTGTTAAAAGGAGATTCCTGCTGTATGCAGTAATTATAGCAGCAATCACAATAAATGATTTAAAGGGGCGTTAAAAGTGCCACCGGATCTCTCATAATGCACTGTCTCAAATCTCCCATGAAAACACTACTTTCTATACTGGCAACATTTGTTTTATGGCATACCAATGCTCAAAACCTTGTTCCCAATCCCAGCTTCGAGTTATATAATAATTGTCCTTACTGGGCACCTATCCCATCAGGTGGATACCCTCAGTATATTGTATATTCCCCTAATTATGACAGCTTTCCTAGCGTTCTAAATTGGGTTGCTCCGTTACAAAATAACGGTCCTGCCTATTTTAATATTTGTGACACCAATGTTTGGGGATGCGGAGTACCCAACAATAATTTCGGACATCAATTCGCCCGGACGGGCAAGGCATATACAGGCTTATACACTTTCTCTCATTCCAATACTAATAAATCCTATAAAACCTTCATCGAAGGCAGATTGAATTCCCAATTATTGCCACAGCATAACTACCACATAGAATTTTATACTAGCCCCGGAGTACTACAGGGATCACATTATTACGGTGGCGTTTATGCTACTGATCGCATAGGCGCATACCTATCAGACACGATGGTACTAAATAACCTTGGTTATACTGACGTACATTTATACAAGCCTGTGAGTGTAGCAAGCCCGCCCGGCGTATTTATAACAGATACCTCGGCATGGACAAAGATAGAAGGCATATACACAGCCCACGGCGGCGAGCAATGGATCACCATAGGCCGCTTTAGCGATAGTATCCCTGAAAGAGACACTTTCTTGTTTAACCCCGATAGTGTGATCAACATTCATGATACGCTGATGTATTGTTTCATGTTTATAGATGATGTATGCGTTACGGATATTGGCTTTAACAGCATAGATACTACTATATGCACCGGCACCTTCCCGGTATCCTTAGATCAGGCTACGGCTACAGGCAACTATGTATGGAACACCGGCGCTACAAGTGCAGCCATTGCTGCAGAACAACCCGGCATCTACTGGCGGCTCACCACCGGCGATTGTATCTATCATGTAGATACATTCAGGGTATTTCCCATTCCCTACGTGTCTCTGGGCCCAGACAAAACTGTATGTAAAGAACCCGCATACTACATCAACACCGGTAACCAGCATTTCATTCATTACGAATGGAACACCGGAGACACCAGTTGTTGCGTTATAGCCGATACCACCGGCACATACTACCTTACCGCGAATAATTTATGCGGCATCAGTTCAGATACCATACACCTTACAGTTATTGAGCCATGTGAAAACTGCCTGGTCATGCCCGATGCGTTTACCCCTAACGGTGATGGCCACAACGATGTATTCAGAGCAGTCGCACGCTGCCAGATGAACGAATACCATATGCAGGTTTACGATCGGTGGGGTGTTTTGCTCTTTACCACCTCCGATCCCTATTCGGGCTGGGATGGCACGTACAAGGGCGCACAACAGGATATGGACACTTATTTTTATCGCATTACTTATACTACAGGTATTCCCCGGGCCGGGCAAGATAAAGCTTCGGGAAGCTTTATCTTAATAAGGTAACAACGCATGCATCAGCACACCTGCTCTGCCCCATTGTATTGTAGTCCCCATTTGGCCATGGCATCCATTACAGGCTTCAGGCCCTCTCCCATTTCTGTGAGGCTGTAGGTTACGTGTGGTGGTATCACCGGCATGGCTTTGCGGCTCACCAGGCTGTCCTGCTCCAGTTCCTTCAGGTGTTGTATCAGCATCTTTTCCGTTATCGCCGGCAGGCACTTTTTCAATTCGCTGTAACGCTTGGGGCCACTGCTCAGATGATACAGTATCAGCGGTTTCCACCGGCCACCTATTTTGTGCAGCGTAAAGGTCACCGGACACTGGCTCAGCGCCCCCGTCACATTCATATTATTGGTCGAGCTTTCCTTTACTTCATACATTTCTAAAACATACTTTTTGGTAAGTACTGGTAAAAAAGTAAGTACAAATATACCTTTGCCTTGTCAAAAAAACAAATACACATGAAATACGTAATTACAGGCTCGCTGGGCCACATCAGCAAACCACTCACCGAAACACTGGTAAAGGCCGGCCACCAGGTAACAGTCATCACCAGCAGTGCAGACAAAAAAGCCGCTATCGAAGCACTGGGTGCTAAGGCCGCCGCAGGCAGTGTAGAGGATGAACAGTTCCTCACAAACACGTTTACCGGTGCCGATGCCGTGTACACCATGATACCACCAACATGGACAGCCACCGATTGGAAGGGTCATATACACAATGTGGGTAAGATCTATGCCGGTGCCATTAAAGCATCAGGCGTAAAGAAGGTGGTTAACCTGAGCAGCATTGGCGCCCATATGCCCGATGGTTGCGGCCCGGTAAGCGGCCTGCACCATGCAGAGAACGAACTGAACAAGCTGGACGGCGTTACCATTACACATCTGCGTCCCGGCTTCTTCTATCACAACATGCTGGCCAACATAGGCATGATAAAGGGCATGGGCATAATAGGCGGCAACTACGGCGATAATGCCACCCTCGTACTGGCGCACCCTACCGACATAGCCGCTGCTGCCGCAGAAGAACTGCAGAACACTGCCGCAACCGGACATAACATCCGCTACATAGCCAGCGACGAGCGCACAACTGCCGATATAGCCAAAGTGCTGGGCACTGCTATAGGCAAGCCAGAACTGCCATGGGTCAACTTTAAGGATGAAGACACCTACAATGGCATGCTGCAGGCCGGGCTTTCACCGGAAGTAGCTAAGAACTACACAGAAATGGGAACCGCAGTGGCCACAGGCCATATGGCTGTTGAGTACAACAAAAACAAACCAGCATACAGCGCCACCAAACTGGAAGACTTTGCAAGGGAATTTGCTGCCGCGTATAATGCATAGCTAAGACAACACTGTATAAAGCGAAGAGAGGCCGCTCCAATTGGAGCGGCCTCGTCATTTCAATATGGTATGGTACTTACTTGATAGTCACCTTGTCGTTCAGGTCGGTATCTACAAGGATACGGCCACAATGTTCGCACACGATGATCTTCTTGTGCTGGCGTATCTCTGACTGACGCTGAGGAGGGATAACGTTGAAGCAACCACCGCAAGAATCGCGCATGATAGGCACTACGGCCAGGCCATTGCGATAGCTACCGCGGATACGCTCATAAGCTGTCAGCAAACGTGGGTCTACCTTATGCTTTGCTTCTGCGCTCTTTTCAGCCAGTACCTTTTCTTCCTTGTCTGTATCAACAGTTATCTTTTCGAGTTCGGCACGCTTGATGGCGAGCGACTCTTCTACGTTCCTGATCTTTTCTTCGGTCTTCATGCGGGCGTTCTGGCGATCGCGAAGGTCGAAACCGGCATCCTTGATGTGCTTTTCGTTCAGCCTAACCTCCAGCTCCTGCATCTCCATTTCTTTGTTGATGGCTTCGAACTCGCGGTTATTCTTAACGTTGTCCTGCTGCTTCTCATATTTCTTAATGAGCGCCTCAGCGTCCTTTTTAGCCTGGGTCTTGGTCTCTACGAAGGTGTTGATAGTGTTTATCTCAGCATCAATATTGTTGATGCGGGTCTGCAGGCCGGCTATCTCGTCTTCCAGGTCTTTTACTTCCATAGGAAGTTCACCCTTCAGGGTCTGTATCTCGTCTATTTTAGAGTCGATCTTCTGTAGCGCAAGGACAGCAACCAGCTTTTCCTCTACTGAAAAGTCTTTAACATTAGCCATAATCAGCAAAAATATTTTACGGGATTAGTTAACACGTTTGATAAAAGAACGGCAAAATTAATGAATTTTTTCTTTAAAACCATTTCAAATATTTCCGGGGTGAACTGCTCGGTCTCGTAATGGCCTATATCTGCTATAACTATTTTGCCCCCGGCATCAAAGAACTGGTGGTATTTAAAGTCGGCGGTGATAAAGATATCGGCACCGGCGGCTATGGCATCGTTGAGCAGGAAACTGCCCGAACCACCACATATAGCTACTTTTTGCACTTTATTCCCGCTTAGCGCTGTGTGGCGGATAATGTCAGCTTTCATTTCCTTTTTTACTAATGTAAGGAAGTCTTTTTCGTCCATAGCCTGTGGCAGGCTACCGATCATACCCGCTCCTATCTGTTGGTGCAGGTTATTGATCGGCACCAGCTCATACGCTACTTCTTCATATATATGTGCACCGCGCATAGCGGCCAGCACCTCGCGCTCGCGGTGTTTTTCTACCAGCACCTCTATTTTCACCTCCGGCTCATCTACACGCGGGCCGCCGGCCTGCCCTATTGCCGGGTGCGCATCGGCAGAGGCCCGGAAAGTACCCTGTCCTGCCACGTTGAAACTGCACTCGGTATAGTTGCCTATACTACCCGCCCCGGCGGCAAACATGGCGTCGCGCACCTTATCGGCCACGGAAAAGGGGGCATAGGTATATAATTTGCTTAATATGGCCGACTTAGGCACCAATATCCTGCAATCGGCCAGGCCCAGCTTTTCGGCTATCTTATCGTTCACGCCAGCCAGCATATTATCCAGGTTGGTATGGGCGGCATATATAGTTATATCATTTTTAATGGCTTTTATCACAATGCGCTCCACATAATTGCGGCCCGTCAGCTTTTTAAGTCCCGAAAAAATGAGCGGGTGATGCGCAACGATCATATTACAGTTGCGGGCAATAGCTTCATCGAGTACCTCTTCAGTAACATCCAGTGTCAGGAGTACGCCGGTCACTTCCGCTTTAGGGTCGCCTACCTGTATACCGCAGTTGTCATAGCTCTCCTGGTAAACAAGGGGCGCTACCTCTTCTATTGCCGATGTGATGTCTTTTACTGTCATGGTGTAAATATAATTCAATTGCCGCTACTGGTCGAAGCGTCCCGCTTCGTCCTGCAAACCTGCAAGCGTCTCGCTTGCGAAACATCTTCCTTATCACGAAGGATGCCCGCTTGCGAAACTAATACGCCATAACCATATCCAGCAATCCTTGCGTACCACCACAATAATCATGAGCACTGCTCCATAACCAATGCTCGGGTTGAACAACAAAACCCGCCCTCACCGGATTGTTATGAATATAGTTGATCCTTTGCTGCATCAGCTCAGCCGTAGCCATTTCAACGGGATGATTGTCCTGGATCCAGAATTGAAAGTCATCATTGTTGGTGTTGCTGCGTCCTGCTTTATAAAAAATGGGCATGATCCAGTTTTTCCTGCTTTCGTAAGTCGCTTTATCCATTTCCAGGCGGATGTGTCTCGAAGTGTAGCTTTTCATATCGCGGATTATATCCTCGATCTTATTACCGGTTGAGCCAATAATCATGTGTACATGATTGGTCATGATGACCCATGCACAAACCACCAGACCTTTATGTTGCTGACAATACTTAACACTATTGATAAAAATATTTCGGTATGGATCGCGGGTAAATATATCTACCCATTCCACCACAGTGAAGGTGACAAAATAATACGCCTGCTGGTCATGTATCTTATACTTTAGGGCCATAGTTAAAGTTAGGTAGATTTAGCAAGCGGGACGCTTGCCTTCGCTAAGGACGAAGCGAGACGCTTCGACCAGTGTTGAATTATTTTTAATATTTGTGGTAAATGTCGTTAACAAGAAAAATTTGGAATCCCCTATTCCTTGGGTGTATCTTGCACCCACAATAAACCAATTCTATCCTCCATGAAAACCTCAGTAAACACACCACTCCCCTTTTTGCATCCCGTTCAACAACATTCAGTTCCTAAAATCACCGGCAGAAAAAAATGCCACTTTTGCCACATCGGCAGAAATGTAAAATTTACTAATATAGCAACATGTTTTGGGTCAACTGTTTACACGGTTTACCTAAAGTAAAATTGCCACTTTGTTGCAAAAAAATATTTCTGCCGCTCATCTGCAAAAATACATCCGCACTGCCGCTTGCCTGCTGCAAGGCCCGGTTATGTTGATGCGGTAATCCCCCCCCGCGCCACGGCGCGGACATGTAGCGCCCTCACCTTTGGAGAGGGTTGGGGTGAGGCTAATGCGCCTTAAACACGTGCCACATCCACACATCACAGATAAATCCTTATTTTCACGTCGCTAAGCAGTAGTATGTTATTTAACTCGTTAGATTTTGTTTTCTTTTTCCCGGTTGTAACGCTGCTGTATTTTTTATTGCCGCACAGGTGGCGGTGGGTGCATTTGCTGGTGTCCAGCTGCATCTTTTACATGTATTTTATCCCTGTCTATATACTTATCTTATTCTTTACCATCATTATAGATTATGCTGCGGGTATATTGATAGAGGGTGCCGGCACCGGTGCAGCCCGCAAGCGATGGCTGATACTGAGCATTGCCGCCAATGTGGGTGTGCTGAGTGTTTTTAAGTATTACAATTTCTTTATCGGCAACATTAACGAACTGCTGCACACCACCGGCGCAGCGGGGTCTATACCGCTGCTCAATATCATATTACCTATAGGGTTGTCGTTCCACACCTTCCAGGCTATGAGCTACACTATAGAGGTGTACAGGGGCAACCAACCTGCCGAGCGGCACTTGGGCATCTACGCGCTATACGTGATGTTTTACCCTCAGCTAGTGGCTGGCCCCATAGAGCGGCCACAAAACCTGCTACCCCAGTTCAGGGAGGTGCACAAGCCCGATTATAACCTGATAGTGAGCGGGTTGCGACTGATGCTGTGGGGCATGATCAAAAAAGTAGTGATGGCCGACCGTATAGGGCTGATCACAGACCCGATATTTAATCATCCCTATGCCTATAATTCGGTGGTGCTGTATATGGGTGTGGTGCTGTTTCACATACAGGTGTTCTGCGATTTTTCGGCCTATTCTGATATTGCCATTGGCGCGGCCCGGGTGATGGGCTTTAAGCTGATGACCAATTTTAATATGCCATTTCATGCGCGTACGGTATCAGAGTTCTGGCGCAGGTGGCATATATCACTCTCTACCTGGTTCCGCGATTATGTGTATGTGCCGCTGGGGGGCAACAAAGATGGGCGCTATAAAACCTACCGCAACCTGTTCATTGTGTGCTTTTTGAGCGGGCTATGGCATGGTGCCAGCTGGCTATTTGTTATCTGGGGGCTATTGCAGGGTGGCTATATGATAGTGGGCCATATGACCATGAAATGGCGCAAGAAACTGAATGAGACCATCGGCATCAGCAAGGTAAAATGGCTGGACCATGCACTGGACATCCTCATTACCTTCTCACTTACGGCCTTTGCCCGCATCTTTTTCCGCGGCAACAGCCTGGCCGATGCTCAATACTTTATTTACAAGCTGAAGGACCTGCCCCACGACCTGGCCACAGTGCTCCACAAGCACGGTTTTGGGTTGAGGGGTATACATCCCAATGCCGCTGTGCTACCGTGGGTGTTTGCCATAGTGGTATTGCTGGAGGTGGCACACCTGGTAAAGTTGCGCTACGACCTTGAACATACCTTTAGCAGCAAGCCGGCACTGGTGCGCTGGAGCCTGTATTTTTCGGGGTTGATATTACTGTTGTTCTTTGGCGTTTATAATAGTACACAATTCATTTATTTCCAGTTCTGATGTTGAAACGACTCTTTCTGAAATTACTGCTTATAGCATCGCCGGTATTGGCGCTGCTGCTGCTGTATGTGTGGAAAGACCCGTTCAAAGTGCTGTATCATTATGATGCCTATTTCAATGCCAAAGATTCTACCACTACCATTTCTTACAACGCGGATATGGTGGCTACGCGAACGTTCAAGCAGAACAACCCTAAATATCATTATAATGCCTACATACTGGGCGGATCGCGAAGCGGACACTACCGGGCTGCGGAGTGGATAAAGCACCTGAGACCCGGCGCATCGCCCTACCATTTTAACGCCAATTCGGAAAACCTGTATGGCATATATAATAAGCTGCGCTACCTGGACCAATGCGGGGCCGATATACAGCATGTGCTGATAGTGGTGGACCCCAACCTGCTGGCCGGCACCACCAACCGCAAAGAATACCTGACCATTAAAACGCCAGAAATAAGCGGCCAGAACATGCTGGCCTACCAACTGACATTTGTAAAGGCATTTTTTGACAGGGAGTTTTTGCCGGCATATATAGACTACCAACTAACAGGCCTGGTGAAACCTTACATGGCCCGCTACGGGGTGATGCACCGCACCTACATATATTATGATGCCCGCTATAATGAAACGATACAGAAGTCGCTGAACGATTCGCTGTTTTATGCCCACGACCGGTACTACCAGAAGATAAAACACAAATTCTTCACCCGCCCTGCACGCCAGCAGACGGCACAACCCAGCATACAAGCCGAGCAGCTGCGCATGCTGACCGAGATGCGCAACATACTGCAAAAACACCACGCGGAGTGGAAAATAATAGTAAGCCCTTTATATGACCAGCTGAAGATATCGGCCGATGATATGGCCAAACTCTGTACCCTATTTGGCCAGGAGAACGTTTTTGATTTTTCCGGCATCAACGAGATCACCGCTAATAAGTATAATTATTACGAAAATTCGCACTATCTACCAGAAGTGGCCACGCGGCTGATGGATAGTGTGTATCATGCTAATGGCTCAATGGCTCGATAGCTTAATGGCTTAATGCCGTACGCTTAAGCCGCAGGGTTGAAACCCTGCGCTATGATAGCCCGCCCTTTCAGGGCGGTTTGATAGCTTACGTATCTGATAAATAGCAAGATGTGCGAAGTGGTTATTGGGTGGGGATAAGTAGTACCTTTTTAATAAGTTTGCATTATGAAAAAACTGAGTACCGCATTGTTACCGGCCATATGCTGTTTGTTGCTGTTGGCTGCCTGTGGAGGCGGAGGTAAGAAAGCAGTTGAGGATAATCCATTTTTCAATACTGAACCCGCTCTTAAAGAACTTACAGCATCGATAAAAAAGACGCCTGATGATGCAGCCCTGTATTTTGCCCGCGGCAAGATGCTGCGCAAGCTAAAACAGGACACGCTGGCACTGCGCGATTTTAAAATGGCGTCGAGCCTTGACACCAATAATGCTGTCTATTACAGTGCAGTAGGTGATGTGCTGTTTGAAGCTAAAGACCTGGATGGATCGGTAGTTTGGCTGCAGAAAGCCATTGCTAAAAATCCCAATGATCCGCAGGCCCACCTGAAGATAGCCAAGCTGTTCCTGTTCATGCAGAAGCACGACAAGGCTTTTGAACAGATAAACATTGTGATGCGCAAGGACGTATATAACCCCGAAGCGTACTACCTGAAGGGATTGGTATACAAGGACATGAAAGATACAGGACGTGCTATATCCAGCTTCCAGTCGGCACTGCAGGTAGCACCAGACTACCGCGATGCAGATATAGAACTGGGCTTGTTGTATACCGCCAAGAATGATACCCTGGGCCTGAAGTACTTAGACAATGCGTATAAGAAGGACAGCGCAGATGTGTTCCCGCTGTTTGCGCGTGGGTGCTACCTGCAAAACCAGAACAAGTATGAAGAGGCCAAGCAACTGTTCAGAAAGTGTATTGTGAAGAATACACACTATGTAGATGCGTACTTCCATATGGGGTATATCATGATGCAGCAGGACTCTATACAAAAGTCGTTTGACTTTTATGACCTGGCCGTGAAATTGCAACCCGATAACCCAACGGCCTACTACGACCGCGGCGTATGTAATGAGCTGTTGAAGAAAATGCCTGATGCAATAACAGACTATAAGAATGCGCTAAAACTGGATCCTAAATATGCGAGTCCGGCGAGTGCGCTGAAGCGGCTGAATGTGAAGATGGATAAGTAGGTGAGCCATTAAACTCGTGTCCGTGCCGCACTTCGGCAAGCTCAGTGTGACACTCTGTGGCAGCAACACCCGATCAAAAACAAAACAATCTAATAAAATATAGAGCAACAATGGCAATAATAGCCCCTTCCATTTTGAGTGCGAATTTCCTGAACCTGGAGCGCGACATAGAGATGATCAATAACAGTGAGGCCGACTGGTTTCACCTTGACGTAATGGATGGCCGGTTCGTTCCTAACATCACCTTTGGTATGCCGGTAATTGCAGCCATGAAGACCAAGGCAAAGAAGACATTTGATGTGCACCTGATGATAGTAGAACCTGAAAAGTATATTGAAGGTTTTGCTAAAGCCGGGGCCGACATACTGACCGTACACCTGGAGGCATGTACGCACCTGCACCGCAATGTGCAGATGATAAAAGCCAATGGCATGAAGGCGGGCGTGGCACTGAATCCGCACACGCCGGTGGACCTGCTGAAAGATATTATAACCGAACTGGACCTGGTGCTGGTAATGAGTGTGAATCCCGGTTTTGGCGGACAGAAGTTTATTGAGCGCACTTACAGGAAGGTAAGCGACCTGAGAAAGATGATAAGGGACCATGGCGCCGATACGCTGATAGAAGTGGATGGTGGCGTGACCCTGGAGAATGCAGGCCACCTGATAGACCATGGAGTGGATGCACTGGTAGCAGGCAATACCGTGTTCTCGGCGCCGGACCCTGTGGAGATGATCAGTAAGCTGAAAGAAGTGCGGAGTGTTTAGCGGATTCAGAAAAGTGGGTGTTATTTGCCCATCTGCTCCTTACTTTTCTTTTGCTTCGCCAAAAGAAAAGTAACAAAAGAAAAGGCGATCGGAAAAATCGCCCAACCGCATCCCGGCCGGGCCGGGGCCAGCGCGAGCTGCCGTTTTCCGAAGGCAAGGCTTCCTGCCCATGAAATTCGAGCAGTTTGTTTGTGTGAATCGATCGCTGCGGGGCGGTTTTGGTGAATAATTGTACTTAATGAATAATTTCGGGAAATAAATCAAGTAGCAGTACGTTTATACAGGTTATGCAGTTAAAGCGCTTAGGAGTATTTATTGTTTTGATGATAGCAGGGTTCAGGGCCCTGGCGCAGCAGGCTGCAGTAGACGGTATTGTGAAAGATGATTCGGGCCGCGTGATAGAACAGGCGCTGGTGCTAGACTCTGCCACACAATATAATGTGCATACCAGCGCTAAAGGCTATTATATGCTGAGCGTGCCGGCGGGCAAACCCGTGACCATTATCTACTATATGGCAGGCTACGGCTGGCAGACGCGACATATGACGTTGAATAGCGGCGACATTAAGCATGTGAATGTGACCATGCGCAAAAAAGAGCATGTGCTGAACGATGCCGTGATCAGGAGCAAGAAGCAGGGCCGCGGTGCCGGCGATGTGCTGATACGCATGGATAAGGTGAATTATGTACCGGACATTACCGGTGGTGTGGAAGGCCTGCTGAAACTGATGGTGGGCAACCATAACGAACTATCGTCTCAGTATAGTGTACGCGGTGGCAACTTTGACGAGAACCTGGTATATGTAAATGACTTTGAGATATATCGACCATTCCTGGTAAGGCAGGGACAACAAGAGGGGCTGAGCTTTGTGAACAGCGACCTGGTATCGAACCTGAACTTTTCTGTGGGTGGTTTCCAGGCGCGCTATGGTGATAAGATGAGCAGCGTGCTGGACGTTACGTATAAGCGCCCCGACCATTTCTCGGGCTCGGTAATGGCCAGCCTGTTGGGTGCCAATCTGCACCTGGAGGGGGCATCCAAGAATAAGAAACTCACCTACTTGTTTGGTGCCAGGCAAAAGACCAACCAATATGTGTTGCAATCTCAGCCTACCAAGGGTATCTACAACCCGTCGTTCACAGATGTGCAGGCATTGGTGACCTACAACATCAATAAGAACTGGGAAGTGGAGGCAATAGGCAACTATGCCCGCAACAGGTTTACCTACTTTCCGCAGACCATGGTGAGCAGCTTTGGCGTGCTCAACCAATCGTACCAGCTGGACGTATTTTACAGTGGTGGTGAGTTCGACCAGTTCGATTCGCGCTTTGGCGGCTTGTCTACCACCTACCATAAAGACTCTTCCAAATTCCGCATCAAATTCCTGGCATCAGCCTTCCAAACGCATGAGTATGAGACCTATGATATAGGTGGCGAATACCTGTTTGGCGAATTGCAGACAGACCAGAGCAAGAAAGATTTTGGCCAGATAAAGACCTACTTAGGGACGGGCTATATACAGACATTTGCCCGCAACTACCTGCAGGTGGGCGTGGCCGATATGGCGGTGCGCGGCAGTTACGATGCGAAAAAGAACTTCTTCTTGTTCGGCGCCAACGTGACCACGACCAACATCAGCGACAACCTGCATGAGTGGCAGCGCCGGGATTCGGCCCGCTTTAACCAGCCATATGACCCCGACCAACTGGTGCTGGCTTATTTCTACCACTCTTCGGCCGAATTTAACTACAGCCGCATCAGTGCATTTGTACAGGACAATATCCGTTTCGACTCTGCTGACAGGTTTAACGCGACGATAGGTGTGCGCGGTAATTACAGCCTGCTGAACAATGAACTGCTGATAAGCCCGAGGGTGAACTTCTCTTACCGCCCGAGCGGGGATAAAGACATTATTTACAAGCTCTCTACCGGCTGGTACCAGCAGCCTCCCTTTTACCGCGAGATGCGCGGCCTGGATGGCAGCGTGAACAAAGACCTGAAGGCGCAGAAATCGTTCCAGGTAGATGCCGGTGTGGACCGCAACTTTAAACTGGCCAACAGGCCATTCAGAGTGACCGCTGAGGTGTATTATAAAGACCTGTGGGATATGGACCCGTACTTCTACGATAATGTGCGCATCCGCTACACGGGCAAGAATGATGCTATAGGCCATATATACGGCGGCGAAGTACGCCTGTATGGCGATATAGTGAAAGATGCCACATCGTTTGTAAGCCTTGGCATACTGAAAGGAGAACAAAAGATAACAGACAGCGCGGGCATACCGGGCTATAACAATTACTTCCCACTGCCCAGCGATCAGCGATTTACCCTGGGTATGTATTTTGAGGATTACCTGCGCCGCAACCGCAACTTTAAAGTACACATCAACATGATGTATGCATCGGGCCTGCCGGTAGGCAACCCAAATAGTCACCTGTATCAGAACAGCTTCCGCCTGCCCGACTATAAGCGCGTGGACATTGGCTTCTCGGCCCTGCTGCTGGACAATGATAACCATACCCACCCGTCGCATAGCTACTTTAACAACCTGAAGAGCATATGGGCCAGCCTGGAAGTATTTAACCTGCTGAGCATACAGAATACGCTATCGTATAGCTGGATACAGGACAACAGCAGCAACAGCCAATATGCAGTGCCTAACCGCCTTACGAGCAGGCTGCTGAATGTGAAGGTGCTGGTGAATTTTTAAGGGTGGTCTGAATCAGAATTGGCATGGTTGGGGTATTTCACGCAAAGCACGCGAAGGAGGGCGCTAAGAACGCAAAGAGCAATTAAGCAGGCAGAGAACGCAAAGGCGTGAAGGGTGCCAGCAACAATCACCAGAAAACAAAAACAACATGGAATTCAACCCCACCAATCCAATTGTGCAGTTATGCCTGCAAGGTATGGCTATGGAGGAAAAAGGCGATAATGACGGTGCACTGCAATTGTTCGTGCAAGCGTGGCAGGAAGCGACCGACAACTTTGAACGATTCACTGCGAGCCATTATATAGCCCGGCGGCAAACAGATGTAGCCGAGAAACTGAAATGGCACCAAACCACACTCCAACTGGCGCAACAAATAAATGATGATACCGTAAATAGTGCACTGCTGTCGCTGTACATCAATATGGCTAAGTGTTATGAGGCCCTGGGCGATGCAGCGCAAGCCAGGCAACACTATGATCTGGCAGAGGCACACAAGGACGTAACAACTGATAAAGGGCCATTTTACCATGGCACCCGGGCAGCACTACAGGTGGGCGATATGCTGACAGCCGGCTACCGATCGAACTACCATGCCGATGTGATCATGAACCACGTATACTTTACTGCTATGGTAAATGGTGCGGGGTTTGCGGCTGCGCTGGCCAAGGGCGATGGGTTGGAGCGCGTGTATATAGTTGAGCCGACAGGTAGCTTTGAAAACGACCCGAATGTAACAGACAAGAAATTCCCCGGCAACCCTACCCGATCTTACCGAACCAGCGCACCACTAAAAATAGTTGGCGAAGTGACAGAATGGGCAAGAATGCCGGAGGCGGCGCTGGAAAAGTTTCGCGAGCAGCTGGGGAAGAATAAGGGGGAGATCATTAATTGAGCGGGGCATGGCAACGGCTATTCGCCATCTAAAAATATAGTCACTTCAGCATACAGCACGGGGAGGTCTTTCATAACTACTTTCCACAAGATGGTTTCGTCGACATTATCGTATGCGTGTATTACACGGTTACGCATATTTACTATTTGACGAGCAGATGACAACATGATACCAGGGGCCAATTTCAATAAATTATTAGTAGCTTCTCCAATGATCTCTATCTCCCGCTCTACAGCTCTTCTTTTGGTAAGGCTACTGGTAAACTCATCGAAAACTCTTCTTCCTTCGAGGTGGACATCAACATTGCTGATAGCATCCTTAATATCCAATAGAAATTTCTTTTCGGAGGGTGTCATATCAGCTGAAGCTTACTTTGGTTAATGACCTGCAACAGATAAGGGTTCTTAAGTGTTTTTTCTATCACAAGATCAACACTTCTCTCTAATAATGCTTCCAGCTTTTCAGCAAGCGAAAAATAATTATCGGAATAAGTCACAAAGTTCATATCATCAGGGAATTTGATGATAAAGTCTATGTCGCTGGCATCGGTCATTGAACCCAGAGCAGCGCTGCCGAACAGGTATGCCCGTTCAACACCATGCTGTAGCATGATTTGCTTTATACAAGGTAAATTCCGTTCAACAATGTACTCCACGGATATAAAGTTAGGCAATTTCAAAGCATTAAAAAAGCCCCGCAATGCGGGGCTTTTATTTTAAAAAGTGATCTCGTTGGGACTCGAACCCAAGACCCATACATTAAAAGTGTATTGCTCTACCAACTGAGCTACGAGATCAACGTTTTTAAGAACATTCCCTTGTTCCTTTCGGTAAGGGAGTGCAAAGATAGGCAGATACTTT
>CANGNA010000052.1 GCA_947455215.1 Chitinophagaceae bacterium | reverse complement strand
GACGCGGCACTGGTAGGTGGCGGGGGTATACCACAGCCAGGCGAAATATCGCTGGCACATAACGGGGTATTGTTCCTGGATGAGTTGCCTGAATTTAAGCGTACGGTATTGGAGGTAATGCGCCAGCCCATGGAAGAGCGTAAGGTGAATATATCGCGCGCCAGGCTGAGCATTGAATTCCCTGCCAGTTTTATGCTGATAGCGTCTATGAACCCATGTCCGTGTGGCTACTTTAACCACCCTGAGAAAGAATGTACCTGCAGCCCCATAATGGTGCAGCGCTACCTGAATAAAATAAGTGGCCCGCTGCTGGATCGTATAGATCTGCATGTAGAGGTAACCCCGGTAGCGTTTAGTGAACTGTCTTCTCAAAAGACATCGGAAAACAGTGGCAATGTGCGTGAGCGTGTGATAAAGGCCAGAGAGGTACAGGCCGAGCGGTTTAAGGAGAACCCGGGTGTATATGCCAATGCGCAAATGAGCAGTAAGCTATTGAAAGAGATATGCATCATAAGCCCCACAGGCCAGAACCTGCTTAAGACAGCCATGGACCGCCTGAACCTGAGTGCCCGTGCCTACGACCGCATACTGAAAGTAAGCCGCACCATAGCCGATCTGGCAGGTAGTGCCGATATACGCCCCGAGCACCTGGCAGAAGCTATACAGTACAGGAGTCTGGACAGAGAAGGGTGGGGCGGCTAAGTTTAATAGCTTTGGGAAAATAACGACATAAGAAAGGCCAGGGCAATAGTGCGCTGGCCTTTCTTATGCTGGTAGGCTTTTGCATTAGTGCTTTGCAGTTGGCTTATACTTGCCCGTAAGTTTCAAACGTACCCAGTTAACACCCTTAAGGAACCTGAATAATAGCGGAGAATTCATCCGTATTTTCGCTCTCAATGCTCTTTCAGGATTGGTGTAATAATTGAAGTCTATTTCGCCATAAGGCATTTTTTTTGTCGATGCGTGCAGATCGTACCAGCCAAGGCCGATCTCCTTGAACATTTTGTTGACGTTCGGCCTGGTTAACCATGGGCTGCGTATCTCGGATCCGAATGGCCCTGCACAGTGGAGGGTGAAAGTTCCCATTTTTTTGCTGGGAAACTCAGGGTATAATTCGGTCAGTTTCTCACCGCTAACAGCATTAAAACTGATGTATTCCGGACGGTTGAGCAGAAGATCGTAAACATCTTTTTCGTGTACTTCTACAGAGATCAGTTCTGGTACTATATTGTTGGCAAACAATTCCTGCAGTACAAATCGATCGTAAAATTCGAGGTCTATCTTAACATAATATGGCGTGCCATTTTCTTTGATGATGGATGATGGGCGTTTTGAGATGCATTGTATCACTTTGAAGTTATGCAACTCTGCTTCATCAGGTTTTCCAAACTGACTGATCCCCGGCTTTTTAGTGTGCACATAAAAGTCTACCATTTCACCTTCGGTATCCACGGAAAGGCAGCAATTAACTAAGACAAGCTTACCACTTTCTAATTCACTGGCAAATTCGCCCTTAATAATGTCGCACAATACCGGATTGGCCTCAACCGCTACTACTTTTTCAGCCTTGCTCAAAAAATAGCGCAGATTTTGACCATGATTGGCCCCGAAGTCATAAATAACCATAAATCAATCTTTTATATTTCACTTATATTTTTCAAATAAGAGGCTGGGAAGAGGCAGGAAGTTTTAAGTCCGTGCCTTTTACCGCACACCAAAGTAGAAAAATAAGGGCAAAAGCGTTAGCTTTTGCCCAAATAAATAATTATTAATATTGTTTATTTACGCTTTTTCAGTCTTCACCTCTACAGATGTTTCTGTTCTGCGGGCTATCTTATCGGCTTTCTTCTGTGCTTTACGCATCTTACGGGCTATCACCTTGTAGTGGTGCTTAGATACCTTCTTGTATGTCCTGTGGTCATCCTTAGGGTAGTTGCCGGTATAGCTTGATGTCTTTTCTACATTGATGTTAGCTGTAAGGTCCAGCGGCTTATCGGTACAAGCTGTTACCTGGTTCTCTGCGCCATTCAGCGATACCGTATAAGTTTCTGGAGTTACGTCCATGTTTTTCTTCGAGCTTACCAGGATAGGCTTAGAAGGATATTTATCTTCGATGCCTGTTACAGGATAGGCCATATCTTCTTTGCCGTGGTGTTTCTTGGCGTAGTATACATATACCTTATCGGTTGTGGTCACTTCGCTACCACTGGCCGGCAGGTTCACCTGTTTCATATCAGGGGTTACGTTTACCGGCACGCTGATGCAGGCTGTGCGTGTGCCATTAGGATAAAAGGCATTACCGCATTTTGAAAACAGGTACAGCGGCTTGGCATTGCTGCCCTCGTTAGGTGTTATCTTCCATGCCTTGAACTCTGAAGCATTACCGGCAAGGCGATAGTAACTGTAGGTATAGCCGCGGCTGCCCATATTACCTTCGGTGCCTACAGGCACCCATGCTTCAGTAATGTCTGATGGTTGCAGGTCTTTAGCGCCATTCTCATAGCCTATCTGCATCAGCAGGTCATTCAGCTTGGCATTGTTGTGCGATTTGATCGCATTGTATACCTGGCGCGAAGAAGTAAGGTTCCTAAGGAAGGGAAACTCCGGTGCAGAGCCTAATTTCCTTACTTCTTTTGCCGAGCTGGTATTGTCGAATTTGTATAACGTATTGTCGGAAGAACCCATCTGTGCAAATGCGCCGGAGGCTATCAGGAAGGAGGCCGACATTAAAAATAGCTGTTTCATAACTTGTCTTTTTATAGTGGTTGTTCGTTTTATTTATTTAAACATTGTCAGATCGTACACTTACATCGGTGCCTGCTTTGCGGGCTACCTTTTCTTCCTTGCGGTGTATCTTACGCATCTTGCGGTTAGCCATCTTGTACTCGCGCTTAGATACTTGCTTGTACACCTTATCATCTGTGTAGTCGGGGTAGTTACCTGTATATGATGATACCTTTTCCAGGTTGATGGTAGCATTCACCATGTTAGTAGTGTCGGGGCAAATGGTAGTGTTGCTCTGCGGTGTAGATAGCGACACATTGTAGCTTTCAGGCACTGCCTTTACTGTTTTGCCCGATGTCATCAGCAGCGGATCAGAAGGATACTTGGCGCCGATGGCAGCAACAGGGTAAGCCTGGTCGTGCTTGTTGTGGTGTTTGCGGTCGTAGTAAATGTAGGTTTGTTTCTTGGTCACAGATTTCGCTCCACTTGTAGTTATGGAAACCTGTTCTCCTGATACCTGTACGGGCGCTGTAACGCACTTAGACTGGGCAAACGCCGATGATGCCAGTACCAGGGATGCCGAGATCAGAATTAGCTGCTTCATATCTTTTAGTTTTTCTGGTTTGTTGAATAATGTTTGTTTCACACTTAGCCAGTTTTAAAAGACTATGCCATAGCAAATGCCTGCAGGCCGCGATCCATTTGCTATTGTTGACTTTCATTGTAGTGTTCTATCTCTTATTTCAGGTTATAATAGCCCTCTGTTTCAATAAGTAATACATTGCTTGTGGTTGTCCCATATAGTGTTGGTAAAACGTGCTATAAAAGAATGTTAAAGCAGATTGTAAAATGCAGGTGACACATTTGCCACATACTGCTATTCTTCGTATTTTTAATTATTCAATTTTTTATGGCAATAGTGAGAGAGCGCGTAAAGCAACGTGTGCGAACAGTATGTGTATATGTACTGGCAGCAATAACAATGGGTTTGCCTGCCTATACGGCAACTGCAAGAGAAGAGATATCGACCGCATCCACTGCGGCAACGACACAGTTTCAATGGCGGGAACATGCGCGATTATCGTGGAATGATTTCCGCGGACCGGTAACAACGGCCGCGCACGAGTCGGCAGCAGCAACCTTTTGCAGCATAGGCTACCGCACCAGCACCACCACAGAGGGCAAACTGGCAGTAGAAGTATACAATACTTTCTACGCCAACCGGTCGTGGGTAAAGGAAGACGCCAGGCTGCAGTCTATATTAGACCACGAGCAGGGCCACTTTGACCTGTGCGAGATATATACACGCAAGCTACGGCAGCTTGCTGCCGGTATAGATGCGGCAACCCCTGGCGCCAAGCAACAATTGATCAACCTGTATCTACAGGTAAGTGCCGAGTATGAAGCACGCCAGCAGGCCTACGAAGAAGAGACCACACATGGCACTGTACTGGCTGAGCAGAAGCGCTGGCAGGATGCCATTGCAAACGAACTAATGTAATAATGACCAAACAAAGTGCCGGTATATTGGTATACCGCGTAGTGAACCAAATAACAGAGGTGCTGCTGGTACACCCCGGCGGGCCATTCTTTGCTAAAAAGGATATTGGCGCGTGGTCTATACCCAAGGGCGAGCCGGATGGGGACGAGGAGCCGCTAACAGCAGCCAGGCGAGAGTTTTACGAGGAAACGGGTATGATCATAGCTGGGGCGTTCATTCCCCTGGCTCCGGTAAAGCTAAAGAGCGGCAAGGTAGTACATGCATGGGCTATAGAGGCAGAGATAGATACCGACCACTGCGAAAGCAATACCTTTCAGTTGGAATGGCCGCCAAAGTCGGGCAAATTCATAGATATACCCGAGGTGGATAAGATGGAATACTTTGATATGGCTACTGCCATGCAAAAGATAAATGCGGGGCAGGTGCCCCTGCTGAATGAGCTGTCTGCTATCCTCAACAAAGACAACCAAACATAAATTAACATTTAATACGGCAATAAAAGCTATCTTTGCACTTTATTAAACACGCTGTGTTCGTTACAACAGTCAGTTTCAATTAATTTATTTACGCACTTCTCCGCCTCTTACGGCACGCGTTATACACTTTTTTGCATGCTGACATCCTCCCGCGTTTAAGGGATGATCTATTTGTCAGGCTTGCGCAGCACTAAATTTTATTATGACATTTAATGAGCTTAACCTCATAGAGCCTATATTGAAGGCGCTTGAGCAGGAGGGATATAAGAACCCTACTCCCATACAGGAGCAGGCCATCCCTATTGTATTGAAAGAAAAAGACCTGCTGGGCTGCGCCCAGACGGGCACAGGCAAAACAGCCGCATTTGCTATTCCTATATTGCAATTGCTGCATGGCCGCCACGCAGAGCGCAACCATCGCGCTATAAAAACGCTCATCCTTACGCCAACGCGTGAGCTGGCGATACAGATAAACGAGAGCTTTGCTGCTTATGGTCGCAACCTGAAACTGAAACATGCCGTGATATTTGGTGGTGTGCCGCAAGGTGCGCAGGTACAGGCACTGAAGGCAGGCCTGGATATACTGATCGCTACACCGGGCCGTTTGCTCGACCTGATGTCGCAGGGATACATACACCTCAACGAGATCAGCATATTTGTGCTGGATGAGGCCGACCGCATGCTGGATATGGGCTTTATACACGATGTAAAGAAAGTAGTGGCCAAGCTGCCTACCCAAAGGCAAACCTTATTCTTCTCGGCCACTATGCCGCCCGAGATACAGAAGCTGGCCAATACCATCCTGGTGAAGCCGGAGAAGGTGGAAGTAACGCCTGTATCATCAACTGCCGAGACCATTACACAGTCGGTATACTTTGTAGATAAGAAGGACAAGCGCGGATTGCTGGAATATGTTTTGCGTAACCCTGAGATAGGCCGTGTGCTGGTATTTACCCGCACCAAGCACGGTGCCGACAAGGTGGTGAAAGACCTGCAGAAGGTAGGCGTGAGCGCTGAAGCCATACATGGTAACAAGTCTCAGAATGCCCGCCAGCGCGCACTGGGAAATTTTAAAGATGGCAGGATACGCGCCCTGATAGCTACCGATATTGCTGCACGCGGTATAGATGTGGACCTGCTGTCGCACGTTATTAATTACGAGATACCGGAAGTGCCGGAGACCTATGTACACCGTATAGGTCGTACAGGCCGCGCGGGTGCCAGTGGTATAGCCATATCGTTCTGCGATGCAGAGGAAAAGGCCGACTGGAAGAATATAGAAAAGCTGACAGGCCAGAAAGTACCCGTGATAGAGAATCACCCATTCCCTATGGAGGGCACAGGCGGTGTGCGTATGAACCTGCCTAAAGGCAAGGATGTAGTGTTACCAGCAGGTGTCGTGGTGACCAACCCAACCCAGCAGGCCCGCCACAATAACAACAGGAATAATAACAACCGTAATAACAATAACCGCAATAGTAACAACCGCAACGGCGAAAGCAGGAACGGCGAAGCAAGAACAGGTGAGGGCAGCAACAACCGTAACGGCAACCGCAGCAATAACACTGAGGCAACCGGCGGCAACGACAACAACCGCAAGCCTGCACAGCAGAACAACAACCGCAGCGAGAACAAGCCCGCAGAGCCAAGGCAGCACAGGCCTGCAGCTGCTGCACCTAAGCAGGAGAACAGCCAGCCTAAGCAACAGCCAGCAGAACCCCGCAGCCAGGAACACCCAATCGTACACCACAAGCAAAAGCAGAGCATGTACGACGATGACAGCTCGCTGAAATGGTAAGATGATAATGTTAAAATCCCCTTCTTTTATCAGAAGGGGATTTTTTAGTTAATATATTTATGTCGTAACACATCAACTCATCTTATGAAAATCACGCTATATGCTGTTATTGCCTTTATTATTGCAACAACCATTATTGCATTGGGCGGACGTTGCAGTCCATCAATTACTGGCACTACATCACAGACTGATTCCTCGCAGTCAGCCCCAAAGCGGAAAATAAAGTTGTTGAAAACTATATTACTGCCAACCATGAGAACGTCTGACACCTCATACACCATTGACACTTTTGATAAAAATGGAACATTACTAGCTACAGTGAAATATGCGAAGACCATTGGCGACTACACAAGTTACAGATATGATGCACGTGGAAATCTACTCGAAGTGCTAACTGTACCGGACTCTACCCGTACCTATGCATCGCCTCAAAATCAGACTTTGTATACATACGACTCGGCAGGCAACAGAATAGAAGAAGTGACTTATTTAGGAAAGGAAAAAATGATAATTGGGCCAGTGAAATACAGTTATAATTCTAAACAACAACCGATAAGTAGTGTAACTTATAATATAGATGTTCATGATACCTCCTGGAACATCTATATGTGGTACAAATATGACTCATTGGGAAGGGTTATTGAAGAAAAGCAAAAGCAAAAAAGCTTCTCTACAAAACGATACACATATCCCGACAAATACACTACTGTAGAGATATCAGACTATCCATCTATCAAAGCCCGGCATGTGAGGGTTACTACCCGGAATGAACTAGGCGATATTTTGAAAGAGGTAAACAATGGAGACACGGCCGACCAATACGTATATGCAGATTCAGTACGTTTCAGCAACCTGGATAGCGCCGGGAATTGGCGGAAAAAGGTACACTACAGGATAATGGGCCGCCCTACAGTAGAATTTCGTGAGATACAATACTATTAAACCCTAACTGGTCCCGCTTCGTACCTAGCCAGAGCAAGCGTCTTTCAGTTGCCGAAGCCCTGGCAAAGGCTACCCGCTTGCGAGACCCTTCCCACTCGTCCTCGTTTGTAACGAGGATGCCACGGCAGGGCGTTTGTAACGCCCGATCAATATCACTTCTTCCCCAACCTCAGTTCCTCCTTCAGGAAGATACCAGTATGGCTTTCCTTCACTTTAATGATATCTTCTGGTGTGCCTTGTGCTACCACTTTACCACCGCCGCTGCCGCCTTCGGGGCCCATATCCAGCACATGGTCTGCCACCTTTATCACATCCATATTGTGCTCTATCACCAGCACAGTATTGCCTCGGTCTACCAGGCGGTTGAGTACCGATAGCAGGTGGTTGATGTCCTCGAAATGCAGGCCCGTTGTAGGCTCGTCCAGTATGTAAATAGTTTGGCCGGTATCTTTCTTAGACAGCTCGGTGGCCAGTTTCACACGCTGCGCTTCACCACCACTTAATGTCACCGCGCTCTGGCCAAGCGTCACATAACCCAGGCCTACGTCCTGCAGTGTTTTTACGCGCCTGTGCAGAAAGTGTACGTTCACAAAAAACTCTACCGCTTCATCTACTGTCATGTTCAGCACATCGCTTATCGATTTGCCTTTGTAGCGTATCTCCAGCGTCTCGCGGTTATACCTGCGGCCGTTGCACGTATCGCAGGGTACATATACATCGGGCAAAAAGTTCATCTCTATTACCCGCATGCCACCGCCCTTGCAGTCTTCGCAGCGGCCGCCCTTTACATTAAATGAGAAACGACCTGCATTGTAGCCGCGTATCTTGGCTTCCGGCACCTGCGAGAACAGCTGGCGTATATCATTAAAGAAACCGCAGTACGTAGCAGGGTTACTGCGCGGTGTGCGGCCTATCGGGCTCTGGTCTATCTCTATCACTTTATCTATAGCTTCCAGGCCATCTATCTTTTTATATGGCATGGGCACTTGCTTAAAATTGGGATAGCAGTGCTTGGCCAGTATAGGGTACAGCGTTTCGTTAATGAGCGTGCTCTTGCCGCTGCCACTTACACCGCTCACACAAATAAAGGTACCCAGCGGCAACTTAATAGATACATTCTTCAGGTTGTTGCCCGTAGCACCGGTCAATGAGAGCGTTTTGCCATTGCCCTTCCTGCGTTCGGCAGGCACAGCTATCTGCAGCTTGTTGTTCAGGTAGCCGGCGGTAATGGTATCCATTTGCAGCATTTCTTCAGGCGTGCCGGCGCTTACTACGCGCCCGCCATGGAACCCCGCATTTGGACCTATATCTATCAGGTGGTCGCTAGCCAGCATAATGTCTTTATCATGCTCTACTACCAACACGGAATTACCGCTATCGCGCAGGCTTTTCAGTGCATTGATCAGGCGCATATTATCGCGCTGGTGCAGGCCTATGCTCGGCTCATCCAGTATGTAGGTGATGCCCGTAAGCTGAGATCCTATCTGTGTGGCCAGGCGTATACGCTGGCTCTCACCGCCGCTCAGCGTGCGCGTTGCGCGGTCTAGCGTAAGGTAGTGCAGACCCACGTCCAGCAAAAAGCGCAGCCTGTCGCGTATCTCCTTCAGTATATCTTTAGCTATTACCTGCTGCTTGTTGCTGATACGCCGCTCAACATCTTTGAACCAGTCCATCAGCCCCAGCAAAGAGAGTTGACTAAGTTCCGATATATTCTTGCCATCCAGTTTAAAGTACAGACTTTCCTTCTTCAGCCTGGCGCCCTCACATTCCGGGCAACTATTCAGTTGCATAAACCCTTCAGCCCAGCCACGGATATGCTCGCTGCTGGTCTCGTTGAACCAGCGCAGCACCATGTTCACAATGCCCTCGTAATTATGCTCTGTTATCTCCTGCTGTACGCCCACTTCACCATCGTTGGTGTACGTGATCACCCCTTCCTCATTGCCATACAGCAATATGTTCAGCTGTTTCTCGCTCAGGCTCTTCAGCGGGGCGGTCATCGATATCTTGTTCTTCTTGGCTATGATGTTCACCATCCTGAACGACCATGCATCGCGCTCCTCACCCAGCGGGGCTATGCCGCCATCAGCAATGCTCTTGTTCATGTCGGGCAGCACCTCTTCCATATTCACCTGGTACACGTTGCCAAGGCCCTTGCAGCGGGGGCACGCACCATAGGGGCTGTTAAAGGAGAATGTGTTGGGCGATGGTTCCTCGTAGCTGATACCTGTATCAGCGCACATCAGCGAGCGGCTGTACTGGGCTATATGGTTCTTCTCGGTCTCGGCTACAAACATCAGGTCTTTACCCATCTGCAGGCTCTTCTGCACGCTCTCGCTCATGCGCGCACTGGCATCGGGGCCTACCAGCATACGGTCTATCACCAGTTCTATATCGTGTATCTTGTAGCGGTCCAGCTGCATGCGCTCTTTCAGCTCCACCACTTCTCCATCTATGCGCACCTTCAGGTAGCCCTGCTTGCGCAGCTGTTCAAACAGTTCACGGTAGTGTCCCTTGCGGCCGCGTACTATGGGCGCCAGCAGCATTATCTTTTTGCCCTTAAAATTTTCCTGAATGTGGGTGATGATCTCTTCCTCACTGAACTTGGTCATCTTCTTGCCCGTGTTATACGAGTAAGCATCGGCCACGCGGGCATACAGCAGGCGCATAAAATCGTATACCTCCGTTACCGTGCCCACGGTACTGCGCGGGTTGCGGTTGGTGGTCTTCTGCTCTATGCTGATCACCGGACTCAGTCCCGATATCTTATCCACATCGGGCCGCTCCAGGTCGCCCATAAATTGTCGGGCATAGGCAGCAAAGCTCTCCATATACCGGCGCTGACCTTCTGCAAATATGGTATCAAACGCCAGGCTCGATTTACCGCTGCCGCTGATACCGGTTATCACTACAAGCTTGTTCTTGGGGATCTTTACATCTATATTCTTCAGGTTGTGCACCCGCGCACCCATCACCTCTATATTATCGTTGTCTGCTACCTGCGTAATAGTATTTGTACTCATGCACCTGCAATTTACGCAGATACTTTTTACCGAAAGCTATAGGTGTTATTGGTTGTTTCTATGCTTAATTTAAGCAAAGTTGTGGCTGTTTTTGCTTGTCTTCAGGTTAATTCCTGTTAACCAACTAACTGAGTGGCTGGAAAACGGTAATTTGCGTTTTAAATCAAATAGCTACAATGCAACGCCCAGAAACATCAGAATACAACCCCTACTTCCAGCGCTATATAGACCTGACAGCAGATGGTAACTATATGGACATGCTGCGCCAAAACACTGAAGACACCATAGAATACTTCTCATCGGTACCTGCCGATAAACACGAGTACCGCTACGAAGCAGGTAAGTGGACGCCTAAGGAAGTGCTGATGCACATTATGGATACAGAGCGGGTATTCAACTACCGCGCACTCACAGCAGCCCGTGGCGACAGCGAAACACCACTCCACAAAATGGATCCCGATAAGTATGTGAATGGTGTGGATGTAAGCGGCCGCTCTATGCAAAGCCTGTTGATGGAGTTCAACGCAGTGCGCGCAGCTACCGAGGTATTGTTCGAGCATATGACCGACGAGCAAAGCCGCCGCGTAGGCAACAACATAGCCTTCCCTATAACGCCACGTGCGCTGGGTTATATCATCATGGGGCACATACAGCACCATATCAATATCCTTAACGAGCGGTACCTGAACTAAGCGTCCTACAGTCAAACGTGCTATATGAATACAAAAGGCATGAACATATTTCGATGGCCGATCGTGGCGATATGCTCCGTCGTATTGGCCTCCTGCGATCCCGGATATAGCCTGCTTATTTATAACCGGACGAGCAAAGCGCACAATGTCTGCGTCATCTATAATAAAGATTTTGCAACATATTACAAGCCCGGCGACTATCATCATTCCTTTTGCTACAAGAACTATATTACCATTAGTCGCCTCGATACTACCCAAAGCCAGCTGCTGCGCAAAGATTCACTGGCAGCAAACTGGACCACCTCTTATGCATTTATACTGCCTGCCAAAAGCAAGGTGGTAATGGAGTCAGGATTAGGTGTAGCGCCACCCAACCAGGATATCGTTATAGATGGCGGAGATACCATAAACACATTGAAGCGACGCAGCTGGATGTACCGTATTTATAAGCGACCTAAACTGATAGTTGGTGGGGAGTATTCGTTGTGGCTTACAGATTGACTATTGCAAGGCAGCGCACAACTGTCTTATCTTTACTATATATGAGGTACATACTGGTCATAATATCCTTCCTGCTGCTTACAAGTGTAAGGGCGCAATCTGTTAAACTGGTCAGTGCTACGCAGCAGCGCTGGGCAGGTGGGGTAGCTGGCTCGCAAGGCAATATCTATTCCTTCACTTTGAAGATAGATAACAAACACAAGCAGGTGAAGTTATCTTCTGTATGGGTGGATGAGCAGGAGTTCGATATAGCCGATGGTCGTAACACGGTTGTCGTGGAAGCATTAAAAGACGGGCGGACGGTCCGGATAAATGTGCGCACCTCATCAGCCACCAAGATCCCCGGCCACACGCGCCCGCCGCAACCTGCACCCATAGCCTATAAGGGCGTGGCTTTAATTGGTTATAAAGTGGGTAATAAGGCACAGTACTTTGTAGTAAAGAAGGTTGCCAAACAACTACAGCCGCTGAGCTATCCTTAATTGTAGTTTAATAATGGAATGACGCGCTGATATATCCCGTCTTCATACCTTTGCCAAAATTCCTACGTTATGAAATGCCTTTTCACTAGAGTGGTTGCTGCCACGTTGCTTTTCTTCAGTGTGCCTTCTGTTACGCGGGCATCACATATTCTTGGAGGTCGGCTTACTTATGCCTTGGTAAGCGATAGTACTTATAAAATAACGTTGACGCTTTACTCCAATTGCGGCCTGGAAAGTAGCAGTGCCAATTCGTTTCTTCCGAATATTTCACCTGCACTCTGTATCATGGATAGTAGTAGTCTTGTGGCTACAAAGCCGCTTCAGTTTGACAGTACTGTATCCGGTATGGAATTATTCAGTGCGTGTGTGCCGCCACCTGTCTCCCAATGCCAGGATATGAATGCGCTTATCCCCGGCGTTCGTAGGTATTTGTATAGTGCTATTTATACGCTCCCGCATAGATCGGGTAAATGGCGCTTTATACATAGCGGAGGTATATATTCAGGCTTTATGAATAATATAGCCTACGTCAGTACCCTGACCTCCCCTTCACTGCCAATATCAAACACGATCTACTATGAATCGAGATTAAGAGCATCTCAAAACTCTTCCCCGGTTATAACTAATGGGGAGCAGCCGTACTTCTGTGTAAATAATGCCGCAGCATATACCATATCTGCAACAGACCCGGACGGAGACAGTCTTTATTTTGCATTGAACCCCATGTACTATAACGACTATTCCGGAACAAGCGACCTTTGCCAGCAGTACACTGTATCAGGCAGTTATACCTACCCGGTTACGCCGGCGCGACCTTTAGTTGCTTCAATGTTCTCTTACAACAGCAATACAGGCGAAATGCAATTTGTGCCAACCCTGCAACAACGGGCAATGATCGCATATACGATCTATGAATACCGCTCAGGGGTACTCGTGGGTGCTACCCAACATAACATCACCCTTACTGTACTCAACTGTTCTGATGTATGTTCTGCCGGTATCAATGATCCGGAACCTGACGACGTCGTGTTATATCCCAATCCCGCGCAGGATGAATTGACGGTGACCTTTACACGCACCAACTATACTACTGCTTTTGTTACAGACATGGCAGGCAGGGTATTAAAAGAGATCAATATTAACAACCGCCAGCTAAGCATCAATACGCATGGTCTTGCACCCGGCCTCTATTGCCTGTCACTTAACGGGAATAACGGAACAGTGGTCAAAAGGTTTACTGTAGCGCCTTAGGCTTATTTCACTTTTACCAGGTAGTAATTCTTTACTGCCTTGCTGCGCGTGGCCGGGTTCAGGAACTCCGGTGTCAGCTCGCTTACCTTAAAGAGTACACCTTGCTTTATGATGGCCGGTGCAAATCCTTTTTGTTGCAGGTCGGCATAGCCTTCATCCATGGTGAGTATATACTTCCTGTCGGGGGTAATGTTGTCAATGGTATCAGCGCCTAATGTCAGGTGTTGCGCATAGAAGGCGAGCGAGTTAAGCGGGTCGCGCATCTTATAGGTCATGAACTGGTCTATTGGTATCTTATTGTTATGTATATACTTGCCCATCTGCGATCCTACCTGGTATTGCAGCAGTTGGTAATACATGCAGTTGGTCACAAACACATTGGCAAATATCATCACGGCTGCCGGCACCAGTATCAGCTTGCCGGCCACCTTACGCACAAATACCATATAGCACAATATGCCTACGCCAACAGCCCACAGGGCAATAGCTACGGCCCCTGATGCAAACACATAGCTGATGAGCAGCAGCGCCACAAGCGTAAGCAATACCGATACCACCATAAGCGCTGGTTGTAATACTTTATACATAGGCTTTTGAGCGCCGCGCTCCATATAAGCTGCCATGGAAGATGCCACAATAATAGCTGCCAACGGGAAGGCCACAAATATATAATGAGGCAACTGGTAGGCCGAAGAGCCTAACGACAAGTACGCCAGTAGAAAGCCTCCCGTGCTGATCCATTCCTGCGATGGCGTGAGCCGGAAGCGCTGCCGCACCAGGCTGATGACATTGACAGATATGGCGGGTACCAGTACCAGTATCCATGGCAGGAACGACCACAGCATGTTCTCCAGCAAAAAGGTGATACCTGCGCCATTGTTCCACGGGCTTTCGCCGGTAATACGCCCAAAGCTCTGCGACCAATAGAAGAACCGCAGCCCCGATACATGTGTCAACCCGTTGACGCTTTTCTCCGGGTGCATGTCGAATTGCTGGTACAGGCCAATGCTCATAGGCAGTAATACTATGGCTATGATGACAATGCCCAGGAGGTATGCAGGGTTAAAGAACTTCTTCCATTCCCGCTTCAGCGCCCAGTCGCTCGCAAAGCAGAAGCCCGGCACCAGTAACGCTATGGGGCCCTTGGTCATCATACCCAATCCTATGAAGAAGAAGCCGCCGAACAGGTAGCCATACTTACGGGTGATGTCCCACTCCTTTATCAGCCATATGGCAGTGATCACACAACTCATTAGTATAGTGTCTGTGCGCACATCGTTGGTCATCAGGAATACACCCTGTGCGGTACCCAGTATCAACGCTGCCATGCGTGCTGTAGTTTCGTTATAGAGCAGGCGGGTTAGCCTATACGTGGCATACAGCGCCCACAAGGCAAATAATATAGATGGTAGCTTATAGCCGAAATTGCCTATGCCAAATAGCTTCATGCTCAGGGCGCTCACCCACATCAGGAAGGGCGGCTTGTCCAGGTATTCGTGACCCCGGTCGAACAGGAACAGCCAGTTGTGGCTGTCCAGCATCTCGCGGCTCATACTGGCATACTGCGATGCGTCGATATCCATGGTATCTACCCTGATAGCCGTAAAGTAAACAATGGCAATTAATATAAAAACCCAGAAGGGGATCTTTGGCATAGCTGGAAATATTATGCAGTGGGCCATATCGGCTTTGGTCTGCGTTTGCAAAAATAGTTGCAATTTTATCGAATGTTGCAATTAAACTTTAAAGGCTTCGAACCGGTGTTCCAATACCCGTTTACCACCCACAAGGGCACCAAAACGCACCAGCCCATACTGGTAGTATCGCTGGGGTTGGGTGGACTCACTGGTTGGGGCGAAGCACCGGCCATCAGCTACTACAATGTGACGGTAGAAGGGATGATGGCCAGCCTGCAGGAAAAACGACCTATGATAGAGCGGTACGCCCTTACCGAGCCTGGCCGGTTTTGGCACTTTTTGCATCACTTGATACCCGGCCAGCACTCGCTTACCTGCGCCCTGGACATGGCCGGGTGGGATCTCTTTGCCAAGATGCGCCGCCAGCCGCTGCACCAGTTGCTGGGTATACAATGGGAGAATGTACCTATTACAGACTATACCATAGGTAACGACACCGCCGAAGCAATGATAGCCAAAATGGCGGCTCATCCATGGCCTGTATATAAGATAAAGGTGGGCGACCCCGGCGATATTGACAAGCTGCGCCTGCTGCGGGAACACACTGATAAGCCTTTTCGCATAGACGCCAATGAAGGCTGGAGCTTTGATGATGCCAAACTGTTGCTGCCGGAGCTGAAGCAACTGGGCGTAACCCTGGTGGAGCAGCCGCTGGAGCGTAACCAATTTGACGCCATGAAGGAGTTGAAGCAACTGTCCCCACTGCCGCTGTATGCCGATGAGAGTTGCCAGACAGAAGACACCGTAAAGCAATGCGCCGAAGGTTTTCATGGCATCAACATAAAGCTGACCAAGTGTGGTGGCATTACTCCTGCCATGCGCATGATACAGGAGGCCCGCATATTGAACATGAAGGTGATGATGGGGAATATGAATGAGACCTCTATAGGCACAGCTGCCATTGCCAACCTGGCACCGCTGGTAGATGAGCTGGATGCCGATGGCCCGCTACTGCTGAAGCAGGACCTGGCCGAAGGGCTCGTGTATGAAGAATATAAGCTGGGCTTGAATGGAGGCGCTGGATTGGGCATAAGATTTACAGGGTTAAAAGAAAGGTGATTTTTCATTTTTATAATATATAGATAAGGGGTTACACTGCTTCTTTTACTATTTTCGGTGAAAACATAATAGCAATGAGTCTGATCGTTTACCTGACCATGAATGGCACATCGGAAGAGGCCATGAACTTTTACAAGGAGGCTACCAATGGCGCCATACACAACATCATGCGCTTTGGCGACAATAACCCGGAAGCATCTGAAACGGAGAAGAACCAGGTGATGCACGGCATTATGGAGATACACGGATCGACAGTGATGTTCTCTGACGGCGGCGATCGCCATAAGGTGACCATAGGCGATAACTTCTCTATGTCTCTCGACTATAAGGACGAAGCTACCCAGCAGAAAGAGTTTGATGCCCTGAGCGCTGGCGGTAAAGTAACTATGCCGCTGCAGGATACCTTCTGGGGTGCTAAGTTTGGTATGTGCACCGACAAGTTTGGTGTTAACTGGATGTTTAACTACGACAGGCCGCAGGCTTGATTTCATTGATACTTTGTAAGGCCGGCAGCTATTGGTTGCCGGCTATTATATTATATAAACGCTTAATTTTGCAGTAGTGATCAATAAAGAGCAAATATTACAACAGATAAAAGCATCGGTAACCGCAAGCATGCCGGGCGCTGATGTTATATTATATGGCTCTTATGCGCGTGGCGATCATAACGAAGAATCAGACATCGATCTGCTCATACTGGTGGATAAGGAAAAAATCACAAGAGCTGATGAACATAGTATCACCGACCCTTTGTATGATATTGAATTGAATACAGGGGTTATTATCAGTCCGATGGTGTATGCTAAGACAGACTGGGCCAATCATCGTGTGACACCTTTCTACGAAAATGTTAATAGAGAGGGCTTACATTTATGACATCCCAGGAGAAAAGAGCCTTTTCAGATTATCGAATTAACAAGGCAAAGGAAACACTTGCCGAGGTTTCTTTTTGCTTAATAACAACCTGAATAACACTGCTATCAACAGGTTGTATTACGCTTGCTTTTATGCAGCTACTGCCTTGCTTATCGATAAGGATATTCAGACTAAAACACATGCCGGAGTTAAACAGCAACTTGGGTTACTCTTTATATCGACCGGCCTGATAGATAAATTCCTTGGTATAGCTTATAACGACTTATTTAACATGCGGCAGAAAGGAGACTATGAAGATTTTATCGTTTATTCCAATGACGACGTAGTAGCGTATTTGAAGCCAGTTGATGATTTTATAAAGAAAGCAGCAACCTTGTTGGTTTAAGCTATTTTGCATATTCTGCTATCTTATCCCGAAGGAACGTGTTCCAGCTTTTGTTGTCTATCCCATATTCCTTTTTTAACAGGGCAAAGAAGGTGTTGTAGTTCATGGTGCGTTTAAGGCCGGTGGTGCCGTCTTTTTTATAGGCCATCAGGCACATAAGGCCCTGAATGGTGTTGAGCGGGTTGGTGTAGTTATCCATATAATAGAAGTTGTCTATGTTGTTCAGGTCTATCTCAGGGTGCTGGTGCAGGTAGGTATCCAGGCGTTTGAGGTGCCATTGCAGATCGTGGCCAAGGCTGCCACCGTAGAAAACGGCCAGCCCTTCTACGAGCGGAGCGTGCGGGTATAATGGGTTCAGGTACAGGTGCACTACCTCGTGGAAATAATCCTCGCCCAGGCCGGCGCACCATATGCCGTTATCTATGCCGTCGCTGATGCCGGAGGGTTTATCGCGGTTACCCATGGAGATGGTGAAGTCGAAGCCGCGGTAATGGTCTATTTCTTCTCTTGTGTCGGCAAAGTAGTATTGGATATCAATTGGCTGCAATTGCCATTCTTTTTCTAAGGTGGCTATTTTGCCTGCCAGTTGCCTTGTCTTCCCTTTATCGAATTTGTGATAGGATGGGTAGTGATATGCTATGTGCCCATATTGTGTGCTCCGCCAAGTTGCATCCTGTAACTGAATAGGGCTGATGAATTTGTAGGAACCATCTGCCTGTTTACTGATATAGTGATTGGTGATGGATGTAACCAGCACATTGCCAATGCTATCGGTATGACTGAACATTACCTTAGCATGAATGAGGCTACCCTCGGGTTTGGCATAGAGGATACGTGCCCGGCCCAGCATATATGTAGGTATCTCTGAATTAACGGCATATATCATTTTGTCGGGGATGCGGTAGCGTTGGCAATCTTCTGCCGGCCAGTATTTGGTAAAGTCGGGCATATACTGTTTGCCTGGGGCAAATTCAGCGAGGTATTGCTGAAGGAAGTGGACGGCATTGTTCAGCTCCGTATCTGTGGGGTCTATGGTGTTATTTACCGATATCTGTGCCTGTGCCAGGTGCGATAAGCTCATCAGAATGACTATAAATAACGTAGTAATTATATATTTGATCTTGTAGCACACAGCTTGGCAGTTGGAAAGTATACAGTATGAAAAGGATACAAAGTATTGATTTATTTTACTCCTGAATAGAAAATAATTTGGATACTTGTTGTCTTTTGTTAAATTTGTATCACATTTATTCACTAAAATCCAGATTTGTGGCGTACGAAAATAAGAACTTCGGAGACAATCAGAACGATAGTCGGAACGAAAGTTTATACAGCAAACGCATTAAAGCGGGTAAGAGAAGGACCTATTTCTTTGACGTAAGGTCTACGCGTGGCAATGATTACTTCATTACCATTACCGAGAGCAAGAAGCGTTTCGATGACAATGGCTACGACAGACATAAGATGTTCCTGTATAAGGAAGACTTCAACAAATTCCTGGCAGCGCTCACTGACACTGTTAACTACGTGAAGACAGACCTGATGCCGGATTTTGACTTCGACGCGTTTAACCACGACCAGGAGAACGAAGAAGGAGAACACCAGACCAACGCACAGCCTGCAGCTCCTGCAACGACGCCGCTTACCGTTAGCGAAGATTCCAGCGTAGACGACTGGAAGATATAATTAATACAATGACCTTTTTTATAGCCCCCGCGTTTGCGGGGGCTTTTTTTGTTTGAATCAGTTGCTTCTTGCGTACCAATGACAGAGCCCATGACCGTGTCGCACTTTGACAGGCTCAGTGTGGCACTTCGGGGGTGAGTTGTCAGTTATTGTTTGAAAAAAAGAGTGAAACCGGGTGTGATGTTAGTTGGTTTTTAAGGGGTTATGGGTTTATGACCGGGTGTTTTTTGTTTGAACGATGATTTATAGGATCTAAGGATTTTCAGGATTTACATTTTATGGCTTCATTGTTTTTTGTTTGCTTATTTATCCCCGGCCCATGTGACCCATTTGCCTGCGAGACTGCTTCGTTCCTCGCAGAGACCCATCTTTTTTGTTACAAAGCGAATACGTCCTACTGTGAGATGGCTTAGTATCTCACCAATAACAAAGCCCATGACCGTGTCGCACTTCGACAGGCTCAGTGTGACACTCCGGGAGAGGAATTGTTATTGGTGTATTGATGGTATTTTTTGAAAAAAAGAGTGAAATCGGGTGTTGATGGTGTTGGTTTTCAATGGATTGTAGGTTTTGGACCGGGTGTTTTGGTTGTTTGCCTAATTAAACCCCGCCCCTCCCGCAATTCTGCGGGACCTTGTTCTGGGAGGTGTTGTTAGCGCTTCATTTAACTGCGAGACTGCTTCGTTCCTCGCAGAGACCCGTGTTGGGTGGGTGGGTGGTGGATGTTTTGAGTGGATATTTCATAGTTGAAAGGAGGTTTTGCTGGCACAAAGATACGTTGTTGATGGGGCGGTTGCCAAATAAAGATATGCACAAAATGATGCGGTGAGCGGCGGGGTGAGTGTTATGGGTGATCAGCGATGTGTGGGGTACAGCAAAAAAATATCCCGTGCCGGATGGCGCGGGATATTTTAATATATAAAATAGGTGTTGCCTATTAATGATGATGGTGGTGCGCTGCGTGAGCATCCGGCAGTTTGAAGAATTCTTCTTCGTTCACTTCCTTCATCTCAGCATCGAACTTACCTTCCAGTGTCAGGAAGATCTTATCGGTGAGCAGGCGGCGATAAGTTTCGTCGGCCATCTTCTCGTCCTGCATTACTTTATCGAGGTAGCCGTTCATCCATGGTGCTTCTTCGTCGCCTTCCATACCATAATACGCCAGTACGCGTGTTTTGATGTCGGCCTTAACGTCTTCGCGGGTAACAGAGATGCGATTCTCGCGGATCACCTCGTCGGAGATGAGCTGCCAGCGGAGCTGGTGCTCGAAGCCGCTGAATTCTTTTTCTACATCTTCGGCTGAGCGCATTTTTTCGCCACCTTCCCTCATCCAGCGTTTCAGGAACGCTACCGGCAGGGTAATAGGGGTGTTGTGCACCAGCATTTCGAATATCTCGTTGTGGAAGCGTTCGCGGGCGATACGGTCGTATTCGCGCTGCAGCTCCACTTTTATTTTTTCGCGGAAAGCGGTCTCATCAGCTACTGCATCGTTAGGGAACACGGCTGCAAACAGTTCTGCGCCCATTTCCATTGGTACGAGCAGGCCAACCTTGGTGAGGGTAAGCTTGTAGTGGTGGTTTGCCTGTTCTTCGCCGGCTTTCAGCGGATCTTTCAGGAACTTAGGTAGTTCTTCTGCAGTGCATACTTCAGCAGGAACGATCACCATAGTGTCGTTAGCTTTCTTGCCCATCAGCATATCCTGCAGTTTTACCGGCATTTTTTCCAGCAGTGCAGTTTCTTCCAGTTTGTCGCCGGTTACGTTGCCGTCGGCAGCGCATGGTTCGAAAGTGCAGTAGATCACATCGTCTTTAGAAGTAACAGCGTCCTGGTCTTCAACCTTGCCGTAACGACGTTTGATGCGCTCGATCTCGTCGTCCATCATCTTGTCGGTTACGTTGATCTTATAAGCGTTGATCTTAGCGCGGTTCTTGATAGCAGGGATCTCGAAATCAGGCTTCAGGCCTATTTCGAAAGCGAATTCAACATCTGTAGGGTTGTTGATGTCCAGCTTTACCGGTGTTTCGTTAGGCAGGATCATAGGCTGTGCGAAGATGCTCAGCTTTTCGTTCTGCATGTATGTTTCGAGTTCGCGGCCGGCAGAGCGGATCACTTCTTCGTTGAACATAGCAGGACCAGCCATTTTGCGGATCATGCCTGCAGGTACCATGCCCTTGCGGAAGCCGGGAACATTGGCGGTCTTAGCGTATTGTTTAAGCGACTTTTCGAACGAAGGCAGATAGTCTTCTTTGGTAAGCTTTACAGTTACTTTATCGTGCAGTGTGCCGAGGTTTTCGCGTACTACAGTAGCCATTGATATTGTTTAGTTTTTATTAGTTAAAAAAAATAGCCACCCATAAAAGGATAGCTATATTAAATTTTTTACGGGCTGCAAAGATAAGGGATTTTGGTATTTGTGGGCTATTTTAAATAATCAAAAAATGCAAGGTGTATTGAAGCGGTCTGATTAGTGTATTATTGTATATAGCACATCTTTAGCATCATCGTGATCATGAGAAAAACAACCACCACTCAGCCCAAGGAAAATTCGTTGCCCGAAGACCGTCAGCAAGCCATAGCGCAACTGCGCGCAGCGATAGCCCAATATATTGATCCTGCTTATGAAGAGCGGGTGGGTGCGGATACCGTGAATTGGGTGGTGCCGCATAGCCTGTTTCCGGCGGGGTATCATTGTGACCCTGATAAGCCGTTGGGGTATATGAGTGTAGTATCGCAGAAAAATGTACTGTCTGTGCACCATATGGGTTTGTATGGCAATAAAAAGTTGATGGACTGGTTTATGGCGGAGTATCCGAAGCATACCAGTGCCAGGTTGGATATGGGCAAGGCCTGCATCCGCTTTAAGAAAATGGAAGACATACCCTTTGACCTGATAGGCCAATTGGCGGGGAGGCTGAGCGCGCAGCAGTGGATGGATATTTATTCAGTTGCGCTTAAAAGCAGGGAGCGGCAGTAGATATGTTTTTTTGGGTAGGGTGTCTTTCGCTCTTTCAGAGCTCTTTCGCTTTTGTTTCTGTAACCCGGGGCTACGCCGCCGGGCTATTGTCTTTCGGTCTTTCAGACCTGTTTGGGTTGGAGTAGCGTATAGCGCCTTAAGCCATCGGGTTGCCTCCTTGGTGTGAAACTATGGCGGCTGAGAGCAACCTGATGCTAGTACAGCCGGGCTTTTCAGGGCCTTTCGTCTTTTTGTGTGTTGCGTACCTACGGCACGCGATCTGGTTGTGTTGGTTATTGCTACAAACCTTTTGCCACCTGTGGGGCAAATGACATGATTAGTGTGCCGAATTTCGGTGGATGATCGGTGTTATTTTAATCCTTCCAGTTGGCAGGTGTCCCACACCTGGTTGCCTTGGTTGCATTTATCCTGGGCTTTGCTGTAGCTTATAGTGCCATAGTCAACCCAGTAGGTGGATGTTGGGTGGCCGGCAGAGTCGACCATCATACAATTGCAGCGCCAGTCGGTACGGCAACTGATGGATGTAATGCAACACGCCGCAAAGAGTGCACAACAGAAGAGCAGTTTTTTCATGACGCTGTTTTTACGGATAGCGCGCAAATATTATGCCGAATGTTTATGAGATGAACGGCAAGTAATACGCCTACCGGATGAGGGTGACCTGCCCGACCCTGGTAACGGGCAGCCATCCCGTGAACTGGTATTGAGCTACCCAATAATATACCCCGAGCTCGCAAGGCAGGCCAAGGTAGTTGCCATCCCATTTGTCGCGAGGGCTTTGTGTGAAAAATATCATCTCTCCCCACCTGTTGTATACCCTGTAATTGTAGTAGTCTGTGGGACAGGAAAGATAGGGCCGGAACTCATCGTTATGGCCATCGCCGTTGGGGGTGAAAGCATCGGCGGTGTAGAACTTACAATCGGGGCTGTGCTCCCCGGAATCGCAGATCACTACATTCACATAGCGGGCTACAGTATCGTCGAAGTAAGGTGTATGTATGACAGCACTAACCCGGTAGCGACCTGCGTAAATGAACTTGTGTGTGACTACGTTGCCAAACGCATAGTTGTTGTAACTATCGGGGTCGTCGAAATTCCAGGTGATAGAGCTAACATTGTTGATATTGTTTAATGAGAACTCGAGCGTGTCGCTGTTGCAACTGTCTTTGAGTACATAGCTGGAGTCGTAGCCTGGGGCGGTGCCGTTAATAGGTAACCTGATGAATACATGAGGCAGACCCATGTGAGAGAATGGTTGGGTGAGGGCAGAGTTGCTTATGATGATGGCGGTGTCTGTAAAGCCGCAGGCAGCACCGGGTTGGGGCGGATCGGCAAGAGCGGATAGCCATGTGGCATTGTTGACAGCGATATAGATCTTGCCATTGGGTGCGATCTGCATATCGCCAAAGGGATATCCGGGATGGCTGTAGCCAATGGGCATAACGGATAGTTGCAGGTCGCTGAGCGGCATATTCATATCCAGCTGGTAAATGCCGCGCGCCAGGGTGTAGTATAGTTTAGAACCATCGCCCGAGAACTCTAAGCCATAGGGTGGTTCGGGAGTTGTGATAGCGGTGGGGTTGGATACCCTGCCGGTACTATTATCGAAATTGAATATCTCTATTTTGTTCTGGCCATGGAGGGCAACTGCCAGTTGCGTACAATAGCCATTGAACTTCATCTGGCCAATATTCGCGTCAGAATCGGCGAGGGAGGCTGCATTGTGTATGGCACCTACACTGCTAACAACGGGTGTGGTATGCAGGCCAAGACTATCGACCCTGAACGCGAGAAAATTGCTGGAGTTACGCTTGTGTGCTACCACCCAATAGTAGGGGGCATAACGCCCCTGTGCTATCTCCAGGTGCTCGCCGGTAGCATCGGCCACCAGGATATTTTTTTGTGTAGGCACCACATCGCCCCGGCCACTGTCCAGCCGCATATCTATAATTGAATAGCGCAGTCCATTGGCTCCGTTATTGGAGGATTCGTCGGTAGTAAAAAGGAAATAGGTACTGTCTTTGCCGGGATAGGCCAGGATAGCCACGCCTTGTGTGGCATATGTAGTTGGGGCGCCCATAAGACCATCGCCATGTGGCATTACCTGGTTTTGCGCATTCCAGACCTTAAGTCCGTTGGAGTAAAAGAGGGTGAGCCCGGTGGTGCTATTGGCTACAGATGCGCAACCCGCATAACTATGCATTTGGCTGCCGGTGTCGGAAACGGGATATATGGGGTTGCGAAAATCGATAATGGCATAATGACCAAAGTACCACCTGTTGTTATCGAGCTGGGCAAGTACGCGTGATGATACGAAGATCGAAAAGAATATAAAGGGTAATAGCAGGTTTTTAGCAAGCATAGCAGATAAGTAGGTTTTAAGCGTATTAACTGATACCGCGCAAAAATATTGCAGCACGCGGGCAAATTTACCGGCTGTAACGCCACATCCACGCATCGGGGCGCAAATATTGTGCCAAATGTATACGTAGTCCTACCTGACCAATCTCATATTGCTGATGGAACAATTGCCGGGAATTATGACCATCATCACAATTATTGCGCGGCGGGGTGAGTAGCATTGTGGCGTTTTTGAACAGAACGTAACAATAAGCACATGATAGCAGCGCCGATCAATCTGAAAAAGTGGATAGACGAGAACCGTCATCTGCTGAAGCCACCTGTAGGCAACCAGGTAATATACAAGGACAGCGAGTTCATTATAATGGTGGTAGGTGGCCCCAACAACCGCAAGGATTTTCACTACAACGAAGGGGAAGAATTTTTTTACCAGCTGGAGGGTGATATGACGCTGCCGATAATAGAAGATGGCAAGCGCAGGGACATACAGATAAAGGAGGGTGAGATATTTATGCTGCCGCCCAGGGTGCCCCATTCGCCGCAGCGCAAGGCCAATACGGTAGGGCTGGTGGTAGAGCGCGTGCGCGCTGAAGGTGAAAGCGACAGCTGTATGTGGTATTGCGAAAACTGCAGCAACCTGCTGCACAAGGCCACCTTTCACCTGGATGATATTGTGGCACAACTGCCGGTGCTGATGCAGGGCTTTTATGATGACCTGAGCCTGCGCACCTGCAAGCAATGCGGCACGGTGATGGAGCCGCCAACTTTACCTAAAACAGAGACAGCGTAATGAAACAAGCAATAGTAATAGGATCTGGCCTGGTAGGATCGCTGTGGGCGGTATACCTGACCAAGGCGGGCTACAAGGTAAAAGTATATGAGCGCAGGCCTGATATGCGCAAGGCGAATATAGCGGCCGGTAAATCGATAAACCTGGCGACATCTTACCGGGGGTGGAAGGCGCTTGATGCCGTAGGGCTGGGCGATGAGATACGCAAGGTGGCCATACCTATGTATGGGCGCACGATGCACCTGCCCGATGGCTCTCTGAATTTTCAGCAATACGGGGCAGATGGCCAGGCCATCTATTCGGTATCGCGCGGCGACATCAATAAGAAGCTGATGGATGCTGCCGAGACCAGCGCTGAGCTGCACTTTGATGAGGAGTGTACCACGGTAGATATGGAGCATAATACCTGTTACTTCAGGAATACGATAACCGGGCATATGTCGTCGGCTAAAGGTGATGTGATCTTTGCGACAGACGGGGCGTTTTCTGCGGTGCGGTACACATCTATGCAAAAGATGGACCGTTTTAACTATAGCCAGAACTATATAGAGGACGGATATAAAGAGATACTGTTGCCGGCCAATGCTGACGGCAGCCCCAAGCTGGCAGTGAATACGCTGCATATATGGCCGCGTGGCAGGTTCATGCTGATAGCATTGCCCAATTTTGATAACTCGTTTACGTGTACGCTGTTCATGCCGATGGACGGGCATGAGCACTGTTTCCGTAACCTGACGAGCAAGGAAAAAGTAGACGTGTTCTTTAAAGAGATGTTTACCGACTTCCATGCCATGATGCCCGAGGTGAGTGATGAGTGGGATGCGCATCCGTTGTCGTCGCTGGCTATCATAAGGTGTTTTCCGTGGCACTATAATAATACCGCGCTGATGGGCGATGCGGCACATGCCACTGTGCCTTTCTACGGACAAGGGATGAACTGCGGTTTTGAAGATTGCACCGTGATGTGGGAACTGATGCAGCAGCATGATGACAACTGGCCGCTGGTACTGGGCGAATATGACCGTCTCCGCAAGCCTAACGGTGATGCGGTGCAGGACCTGTCGCTAAACAATTACCTGGTGATGCGCGATAAGGTAGCCGACCCGGCATTTCAGCTGCAACTGAAGATAGAGCGGCGCATAGCCGAGTTATATCCTGACAAGTATTTTCCGCTGTATAGTATGGTATCGTTCACGGATATAGCATACCATGAGGCGCTTAAGCGTGGAGCTGCGCAGGAGGTGAGCATCTGGCAATTTATAGACGATCATAACATAACTGCTGCCACAGAGCAAAAAGATATTGATTCACTGATACACCTGAGGTTCGGGTAAAAACGACTGCAACATGGATACTACTACGAACGAGATACTGGGCCGTATTGAGACGAAGTTCAGGGATATAGACCAGGACCCCAATGCGCACCTGGAAGGGCTGGTGTGGGCCAAGCCCATTACCTACTGGGATTATATACATACTGATGCATTGCTGAGCCTGCAATTGCAGCGCACTACGCTGCCCGATGAGATGGTGTTCATCATGTATCACCAGATAAATGAGCTGCTGTTCAAAATGATATTGTGGGAGCTGGACCAGGTAGCCCATGCGGCAGCGCCTACGGCTGCTTTTTTTGCTGAGAAGCTGGAGCGCGCCAGCAGGTATTTTGACACACTATCGATGTCGTTCGACATTATGAGCAAGGGCATGGACAGGGAGCAGTACCTGAAGTTCCGTACTACGCTTACGCCGGCGAGCGGGTTCCAGAGTGCGCAATACCGCATGATAGAATTTGCGTCTACAGACGTTATCAACATAGTGGATGCCCGCTACAGGAACGACCTGCCAGCTGATGCCAGCATGGAAGATGTTTATAACCTGCTGTACTGGCATGCGGCAGGTAAAGACCATACAACAGGTAAGACAACTACCCTGATACGCCTTTTTGAAGAGCGTTATAAGGCGGACTTCCTACGTAAGATGGAGGCCTACCGCAATACCAATATGTGGGCGCATTATAAAAGGTTGCCCGAGGAGGCACGTAATGATGCTGCACTAATAGCCGCTATGAGGCACTACGACAAGACCGTGAACATAACCTGGGTGATGGCGCATTATAATGCTGCAGCACATTACCTGGAAAATGGTGCCCAGGCGGTGGAGGGCACCGGTGGCAGTAACTGGAGAAAATATATGCATCCCAAATATCAGCGCCGGATATTCTTCCCTGCCCTGTGGAGTAAAGAAGAACTGGCCAATTGGGGGCAGTAAACATACTTACCTATAGCTATGGATACGCACAGTTTTAGCTCCGGGTAACACCGGAGCTTTTTATATGTCGTCAATTTCCACTGTCTCGTCTTCTGTGGGGCGCACGAGCTGGTATTTGCGGGCGAAGTTGCACCAATGGCAATCTTCTTTGCCGCAGCCCTTATCAAATTCATGGTTCATTATACGGGAGTAGGTATCTTTTAGCTGGCTCATTACTACCTGTTCATCTTGGGTGAAGATGGGTATCACCACCTGCTTGTAATCACCCGTTTTGCTTTTCTGCAGGAAGTCGAACTTGCCAAGTGTTACGCTCCACCTGCGTTCTTCGTAGTGTTCCAGTATCAGCTTGTAGAATACCATCTGCCGCCAGTAATCGCCGCCGTTAGGTTCCTTTTCATTAGGTGCGGCTGTTTGTGGCGTGGCCGACTTATCAGGGTCGCCTGTTTTGTAGTCTACTACTGTGCAAGTGTCGCCCTGTATCTCTATCTTATCTATCTTGGCTGTTACGGGTACACCATCAAGAATGTAGCGAGGCACCTTGTATTCTATCTCTACATTTTTGGCAAAGGTGTTGATGTAATGGTCGTAGTATTCGGAAAGAATGGTGATACCTTGCTCTGTGCGTCTGTCGTACTGTATGTCTGTGAACGATGAGGCTTCAACACTAAGCCAGAATTTGAATGAGCTGATGAGCTCTTCCTTTGTGGGGAACTCGCCGTTGCGTTGCTGCATGTCTTTGTAGAAGCGCTCCAGGGCGTTGTGTACAGCACTACCAAAGGCCAGTGCATCATTCTTTTGGAACGGCACGCGCAGGATGGTCTCGTAATAGAAGGCCAGCGGGCAGCGCAGGTATTTACTGAGGGCAGTGTAGCTCATGGTAAATTGCTGTAGCACACGCTCTATCCACTGGGCGTTGGCCATGCGTACCACTACATCGGGCACAGGTGTTACAGCCCATTGCAGGTGCTCGGCTATCTCGCCAACCGGCACAGTTTGCCGTATGCGCTCTTCTGGTTTGCTGATCTCGTCTATGAACACAGATGGCTCTATTGACTTGCCTGCATTATCGTTGATGGCGTAAGATATGTACAAGTGTTTTTTTGCACGCGTGAGTGCCACATAAAACAAGCGGCGGGCCACCTCCACTTTGTATGTGTTGTCCTTATCCTCTTCCGTAGCGGTGATGGTATCGGGCATGCGGTAGTTGTTGCCTGCAGCCTTCTTGTCTTCCCAGAAATTCTTGGTGCAACCTACCAGGAATACATATTCGAACTCATTGCCCTTGGAACTGTGGGCTGTGTAGAACTTAACGCCATTGTCGTTCTGCACTACACGCTGCACGGGGGCTATGATGTTCTCATCCCGCATGCGATCGACCATTTGCAGCAATTGTGCCGGTTTCAGCTTACTGTCCCGGCTCCACGATTCTTTTACAAAGTCGAAGAAGGAGTACAGTACCTGTATCTGCCATATGTGGTCGGTCTGTTTGATGAGGTAGTTAACGATGCCGCTTTCGTACACTATCTTTTCTATGAGCAGCGGTAGTGGGAGGGTGAGTTGTTCGCGCTCCCAGTTGTCGAGGTTGTTGCTGAGCCTGCGGATGGCATCGATGTTTTGCAGCTCAATGGTCTCCAGCTGCAGGTGGTTGGATATGACCATGCGCCACTTGAGCCCCGGAGCCTTTTTGTTGGCCTGTATGTACAGCGCCATTTGGGCGATATCTACAGGAAATATTCCGAAGAACGGTGCATGCATCAGCTCGAATAATTGCTCTTCGCCGCTGAAGGTCTTCTTCTTTTCCTGTAGCAGGTAGTCGAGTATCTTCAGTATCTGCTCGATAAGCGGGAGGTCGAGCAGGTTTACTTCTTTCTTTACATTGTAAGGGATGTTCTTGCGCTCCAGCAGTGCAATGATATTATCGGCCTGCTTGTGCTGGGAATAGAGTACAGCCACTTCTTTGAGCGATACACCTTGCTGTTGCAGTTTTTCGATCTGTACTACTATATCAGCTTCTTCCTGGAGTATGTTGTTGTACATGCGCACCTCCGGGTGAACGATCTGCGGGTCGTCTTTGAACCTGTCATTAGCTGCAAGGATGTTCTTGTCCAGCTCCAGGTGCTGTAGCTGGTTGATGAGGCGTTGCTTGTTGTTGCCTATGGTGGCCATGGCCCTGTCTATCACCTGCTGCGAGGAACGGTAATTCTCGGGTAACACCACTATTTTAATGGTGTCCTTATATCGCTCGTAAAACTCTATGATGTTGCGGATGCGCGCCCCCTGGAATTCGTAGATACTCTGGTCGTCGTCGCCGACCACGAATATGTTGGGGTCTTCCCAGTAGGATGCCAGCATATTGATGAGCTCGTTTTGGGCGCCGTTGGTATCCTGGAACTCATCGACCAATGTGAACTGGTAGCGCTCCTGGTAGCTTTGCAGCATCCACGGGTGCTTTTTGAAAGCATCCAGCACCCATAGTATCATGTCGTTGAAGTCGTACCGGCCGGCTTCCTGCATTTTGGCCACATAGGTGTCGAAGAGCGAAGCAGCGGCACGGGTGGTCTCCATGCGTTTGGTCTGCTCATCTATGGCTGCCTGTTTTACGTCGCCCTTTTTAAAGCCATTGCCGTTGCGCTTGTATATATATTCGTCGCGGGTAGGCAGGCTTGCCAGGTATTCGTCTATAGCCTTAGATATATAATCTGATGAGAGGTACTCGCGTTTCATCAGGTCGAATAGCTTGTTCAGTTTACCTGCGTCGTAATAGATATTGCCGCTCAGTTTGCGCAGCGGATGACCTGACGGGAGGTCTTCCAGTATTTTATACAGCAGGTCGGTGCGCTCCAGGTCGGTAATGGGCTGCAGGGTGCGCAGGCTGAAGTATTCGCTGTTGTTCTGGATAACGCTGTTGCAGAAAGCGTGGAAGGTGTAAATATTGACCTTGTGTGCGGCCGGACCAATGATCTGTACCAGGCGGCGGCGCATGGAGCTGGTGGCTTCCTCGGTATAGGTAAGACAGAGTATCTCTGATGGCTGCACCTGGGCCTCGCTGTTCAGCAGGGCAGCTATGCGCATAGAGAGGACTTCAGTTTTACCTGTGCCGGGGCCGGCTATCACCATCACGGGGCCGTAAATGGTGTCTACGGCCTGTTTCTGGCGTTCATTCAGGTTATTATATCTTTCTTCGAAGGCGTCTTTGTTGAAGGTCATTTATGGCAAATATTATCCGCACAATGAAGGTATGAATAGTTTTCAGGTGTAGCGTGTGCTGCTTACTGAACATATTTTGCGCGGAGTGATACCTGCGCTAATATTTGAATATAATATTTTCGCAGTTTCTTGTTTTTTTAAAATAAATATTTAATTTTATGTTGTTGATAAAACCGCCGTGGCTGAGCCAAATGGAGGCAATGACATAAACGGTAAATAAAAACACACGATATGAGCAAGAAGATCAAAACATATATAGCAGTAGCCATACTGGCGGTAGCAGGCATATTTGCGGCAGTGCAGCTTACGCACAGTGTAAAGGCCGATAAGGCAGCTGTGGCTGAGCCAGATGGAGGCAATGACATAAACGGTAAATAAAAACACACGATATGAG
>CANGNA010000051.1 GCA_947455215.1 Chitinophagaceae bacterium | reverse complement strand
GTGGTCAATTTCACCGCCAACCCGCACCATATCTGCTACCACAAAACAGTACAGTTCAATGCGCATATTGTTACCGGGCCGGTGGATCAGTATTCCTGGGATTGGGGTGATGGATCGAGCCAGGTGGATACGTTTGCGAACACCACGCATATGTTCACTCATCCGGGTTTGTTCACAGTAACACTCATCGGGTCGTATCATGGCTGCCAGGGCCCGCCATATGTTTGGGTCGATTCCTTCCTGGTTGATTCACCACAGGCTATTATCTCGTCTGCATACCACTGCGATCCATATACACGTGTGACATTTGATGATGTGTCGCTGGGCAATGATGCGCCGTTGTGGTTCTTTGGTGATGGGTTCCAGTCGACATCCGACACCCCCAACCATATTTATGCTACCCCAGGCATCTATATTGCCATGCTGACCACTTATAACATACACAGCGGGTGCCGCGATACGGCAACAGTATCCTTAAATCTTATTCCACCCGTGCCGCATATTTTTGCCGATGATACGGCAATATGTTCGGGAGATACGGTCCACTTTACCCGAACGATAACGGGAAGCACGGCCATACAAAATTTCTGGGATGTAAACGGAGTGACGCTCGACTACGACACCAGTGCCAATTTTAATTATTGGTTCCCCACACCGGGCATATATACGATACGATACCGGATGCGGGATGAGCATGGCTGTTTTGATACGGCTTCGCGAACGAACTGGATACTATCATCGCATCCCGTCGCCAACTTTACCGGGGCACCTGTAATAGGTTGTGCGCCGCTTAACGTGACCTTTACCGATGGCAGCACGGGTGTTACCGGCACATCGATGGTGAACTATAAATGGAACTTTGGAGATGCTACGCCTACCAGCGTAGTAACGGTTACCACGCCAACGGTATCACATATTTATACTGCGGGAGGTACCTATGATGTAAAAGAAATAGTTACTGACAATATAGGTTGTAAAGATTCGATAACCCGCCCGGCCATGATCACGGTATGGCGGCCACATGCATCGTTCATAGCCAGCAACACATTTCCGTGTATAGGCTCGAATGTGCACTTCAGTAACCTGACGACAGGAGTAGTAGGCTCGTTCTGGATGTTTGGTGATGGTGATACCAGCTCTGTAGTCTCTCCAGACCACGTGTACACAGCTACCGGTACTTATACCGTAAAGCTGGCAGTAATAGATGCCAATGGTTGCCGCGATACGGCTGTATATACCGGATATATTATTGTAACCAGGCCGGATGCCGCGTTCCATATGGATGACTCGGTGTCTATATGCCCTCCCCTGGCAGTGCATTTTACCAACACCACTACCGGAGGTGCTTTTTATAACTGGAATTTTGGCGACCTGGGTACATCCGTCTCATTCTCACCAAATGATCTGTACACTGCATCGGGTGTTTATACTGTAACCCTGGTAGCAACCAATACCCATAGCTGTAAAGACACGGCTTACGGTATTGTGACCATATACGGCAATGCGGGTGGGTTTACTTACACACCGCTTACCGGCTGTGCGCCATTGTCGGTACACTTCTCGGCATCGCTTACCAATGTGCCCAATGTGATATGGGACTTTGCGGACGGTACCACCAGCACACCAAGTTCATCGGACACAGCTACGCATATCTATAGCTTGCCGGGTGCATATGTACCCAAGCTGATACTTAGTGACAACTCCGGTTGTCAGAGCTCGAGCACCGGACTGGACACTATAAAAGTAGATGCCGTAAACCCAGGGTTTACCACCAACCCATACCCGGTATGTGTGAACTCGAACGTAACATTTACCGACACATCGGGTAGCTATTTCTCTACTGTAAATAACTGGCACTGGGGTTTTGGTCCGGGTGACTCGGCATATACCAACACAACCTCGCACTTCTTTGGTACAGTAGGCACTTTCCCTGTAACACTTATAGTTACTGACGGCTGGGGCTGTAGCGGCGGGGTGACGCGCAATGTGGTAGTGAACCCGCCGCCAACCATTGTTGCCAGCCCCGACACTACAGTGTGTGTGGGCGATCCGGCAACGTTATTTGCCAACGGCGGCGTAAGCTACGTATGGATACCTGCACCCGTTACCTGCCCTAACTGCCAGACCACGCAGGCATCGCCAACAATAGTAACTACGTATACAGTAACAGGTACTGATGCCAATGGATGTGTGAATACGGATACCGTCATGGTATCGCTACGTACCAAGACCATTAGTAATGGCTGGGGTGATACCGAGGTGTGCCAGAAGGTGCCGGTGCAATTGTACGATACCGGGGCTACCACGTATAACTGGGTGCCTGCATCGGGCCTGAACAATGCCTCTATATACAACCCAGTGGCCACACCAAGTGTTACTACCACTTATATGATCATAGCCCAGCTGGGTAGCTGTGTGCCGGATACTAATTATGTTACCGTTACCGTACATCCGTTACCAACGGTAAATGCCGGGCCTGACCAGACATTGGTTGCAGGATCGCATGCAGACATAGTAGCAACGGGCACCAATATCTATTCTTATCAATGGCAGCCTGCCAATACGCTTAGTTGCGATACCTGCTACAACCCTACAGCGTATAACTATAACACTACTACCTATACCGTAACAGTATCTACCGACTTTGGCTGTAAGACATCAGACGATGTGACCATTTACCTGTTCTGCGATGAGAGCCAGATATTCATACCGAATACATTTACGCCGAACAATGATGGGCAGAATGACGTGTTCTATCCGCGCGGATCGGGGGTAAGCAACATCAAAGCCTTCAGGATATACAACAGGTGGGGTGAGCTGCTGTTTGAGCGAACAAACATCAAGATCAACGACAAGAGCAATGCATGGGACGGCACCTTTAATGGTGGCAATTCTAGACCTGATGTATATGTGTACCTGATAGATGCTGTATGTGATACCGGCGAGCCGCTATTCTTAAAAGGAGATGTAACCATAGTAAAGTAAACACGTGCGTATGAAGAAGAGTTTAAAAATTGCCTTACTGGTAGCCACTGCATCAGCGCCATATTTGTGCGCTGCGCAGGCCGACATACATTTCTCCCAGTTTTACGAGACATCCATACTTCGCAATCCATCACTTACGGGCGTATTCTCTAACGACTTTAAAATCGGTGGTTATTACAGGAATCAGTGGAGCAGTATCAGCCATCCGTTTGTTACCGCACTGGGTTACGGAGAGGTGCGCTTCCCGATAGGGCATTACTCCAACGACTACCTGAGCATAGGCTTGCTTGGCGTTACAGACAAGGCCGGATCGCTTAACCAGAACATTACCTCGGTATATCCGGCGCTTAACTTCAGTAAATCATTGAACACCGAGAAGAATACCTACTTGTCTGTGGGCTTTACCGCAGGGTATACCCAGTATAGCTTTGACAAGAGTAGTGTGACGGTGGACAACCAATACCAGAGCGGGCACTACGATCCCAACAATCCTACGTTTGAGAATTTTACCAACACCAAAATGAGTATGTGGGACCTTGGTGCCGGCATCAACTACAACACCAGCCGGGGCCCTGCCAACGATGTTACCTACATGATAGGTATAGCGGGCTACCACCTTACACAGCCCAATTTTTCTTACGACCAGACGCCCGCGGTAAATGCCAATATGCGCTGGAATGTGAATGGTGCAGTAGCTTTTAATGTAAAGGACGATCTGGGTTTCCAGGTGCACACCAACTTTGCCCTACAAGGAACCTATATGGAATGGGTAACGGGTATACTGGGCACCTTGTCGGACGAGAACCCCGGCAACAAGCCATCGTATGCTGTAACTGCGGGTGTGTTTTACCGTTTCCAGGATGCTATTATACCTGTGGTAAAACTAAGGTATGGGAAGACTGCAATAGGCGTAAGCTACGATGTGAACATGTCTACCCTTAAGCAAGCCAGCAAGCTACGCGGCGGCTATGAAATAACACTGTCTTACAGCGGTTTGTTTGGCGGTGTACCGGGAGTGGTGAAGAAAACGGTGTGTCCGAAGTTTTAATGGTTCTGGCTTAGTAATGGTCCGTGCAACCGACAACAAATGTCAACGTTTACATCTGCTCATCCACCAGGGGCAATCTTATGAAGAATGTGGTGCCCTCGCCCTCTTTGGTCTCGAACCATATCTGCCCCTTCCAGAACTCGATTATCTTTTTGGTCATGGCCAGGCCCAGGCCGGTGCCTGATGACTTGGTGGTGAAGTAAGGCTGGAAAATGCGGCGCGATGTTTCTTCGTCTATGCCTGTACCATTATCTGCTACTGATATCAGGATATCATCAACATCCCTTTTAACACATACTGTTACCTGGCCATGCCTTTCCGGCGGTATGGCTTGTTTGGCATTTTCTAACAGGTTGGTAAATACACGCAGCAGCTGGCTATGGTCGCATAGCACCACAAGCGCCTCTTCCGGTGCCTCGAATGTTACAGTAAGTGTATCATCTTTAGTGTATAGTTCTATAGCCTTCGCTATCATGGCCGCAGGCTGTAACTCTTCGGGCCGGGCCTCGGGCAGCTTGGCAAAGTTGGAGAACTCTGAAGCTATATAAGACAGGTTGTCTATTTGCTCTATTATGGATGCTGACACGCGCTCGGTGAGTTGCTTGATATTGGGATTATCATTACGCATCGCCGATTGCAGGTACTGGATATTCAGCTTCATAGGCGTAAGCGGGTTCTTGATCTCGTGGGCTACCTGGCGGGCCATCTCGCGCCAGGCGCTTTCCCGTTCGCTCTGTGCCAGGCGTGCCGCGTTCTCTTCTACCTTTCGTACCATGTTGTTATACTCCCGCACCAGTGTGCCTATCTCATCGTCGTAAGGCCAAACGATACGTTCGTTACGTTCCAGGTTCAGCTTGCTGAACTGATCTATGATGATATCGAACGACTTGGTAATCCAACGGGTAACAAACACAGTAAGTATACCGGAGATGAGGAAGAGAAATGCATATAGGTTGATGAGGGTAACAATGATATTAGATATCTGGAAGTTGAGGTCTTTCTCTGAAGTAAAGAAAGGCACATTGATATAGCCAAGTGTAATGCCTTTTTCGTTACGCAGCGTTTCGTAGGCCGATATGTAAGACAAGCCGGCTACCTGTTCTTTTTGTATCACGAGCGATACGCCTTCGTCGTCCATCTGGTAAAACGCATCCGGTTTCATCCGGCGCGACATCAGGCCCTTGTCGTATATCTCGTCTTGCGATGTGGTGAGCAGGCTGCCATTGCCATCAAAAATGTTGATGTCTATTTTCTGGTTGTTGGCAAGCCCTGTAATAAAAGTGTGGAACGCCTGCGACCGGCTTACAGTATCGAAAGTATATACCGTGTTGTAAGCTTTTTCGCGCGACAGGTAATCTTGTACAGACTGTTTAGCCACCTCTAATGCAGCCTGCAGTTTGTTGTCATTAGACTTTCTGTACTCGTCGGTAAAATATTGCTGGGTAACTACACCGATAATAACAAAAGACAGCAGCAATATAACAAGCATGGAGAGGTGCACGCGCCTGCGCAGCGATATGCGCGAAAGGCGCAGGGAGGACAGCCGCCCCGACATGATATACAGATAACCCTGGTAGGCAACGATGATGACGGCAATGAGTACCTGGATACCAAAAAGGAAGGAGAACAAGATAATGGTCTCTATCCCCTCGCTGTGGTGGTGCACAACAACAACGGTGCGCTTGTCTGCTATCTTATCATAGAGCTCAGAGTATTCTCCGTCAGAATCGAAAACATATTGCTGGTCTTTAAGGGTGTCATGTTTTAGGCGTATAGGGAACGGGTAGTCATTGGTTTGTGTTACCAGTTTGCCGCCAATGTACATTGCGTAAGAATACTCGAAGTCGCCGGGAGAAGAATGGCTGGCGGTGGGCTGAAGTAGTTCAGGGTAAACGGTCTCAGTTACCGCTTTCTTCTGATCGAGACCAATGAATACATAGCCAATGAAATTATTCACGGTATCATTATACACCGGCAGGTAAGAAATATAATAGTGTTTGTTGAGGATAGACTCCCTGTAGAACAGATAGGCAGAGTTGGTGATCACCGCTTCTGTCTTTTCGTTTGTCAGTGTTTCAAACGATGATGTGTCTTTATTGAACAGTGGGCGGAATTCATCATCGAACAGGTATATATTGGTCTGGTATTTTGTAAGCCCCGAGAGATAAACAGAGTCAAGATAGCTGTTCAGCATCTTACGGGTGTTGGCCGACGGTTTGTAGAAAAACGACTTTAGTGTTTTATCTTTTTCAATACGGCGGGCTGTTTTATCGAACGATAGTTCCAGCTGATCATCGTGGTGGGGCGATAAGCGTTGCTCTACAAAGGCCAGGCGTGTTACTTTTTCTTTTTCTTCGTTATAATGATGTACGATCAATGTGGAAAAGGAGCAGAGCACAAGCGCCCATACGATCATCCTTGGTTCGAAGAGTTTAGATGTGAGCGAAAGGCGTTGCACATCGAACAGGACAAAAACAATTACTGTACCGGCCAATAGCAGCAGGTAAAACAGATCGGCCTGGTGACCCAGTATAAGCAAGGCTATGTATACAGATAACCCAACAGCCATGTACTTTATCCACCTGTTACGAATGAGTATATTCAGCTGTACGTTGGCCAGGAACAATATGGTACACGAAAGTCCCATAATTGATACTATGGCTAAGAGACCATAGAATGAATAGATGGTCACCGAATAAAAGTGTGTGACATCGAATGATATGCGGGAATCGAGAATAAGGCTACGGATGATCTTGATGAAGAAGGGCACATAAGCACCAGTAACCATCAATAGAAGTACTGCAACAATTACGCGACTGTAGCTGTGTTTTATACCGGTGCAATAGTGTGCATACCTGGTGTTGCGGATAATAAATACAAGTATCCATAGCACCAGCAGCATACTGATAAAGAGGTCGCCCAGCGACGACAGGAACCTGTTTGAAGCATAAAGGGTGGGTGAAAATAACGTCAGGGTATCGAGGTTGAACGGTACGCCCCATTCAAAAAGTAAAAGCCTGATGCCAAGGCCGATACCGACTATGATAGTCGCGGCAAGCAGTTTATTCCTGCGCCGCGTAAGATCTGTAATGAGTAGTTGCAGTAATGCCAGGGTGCATAGTATGGCCGCTATCAGCAGTACGATGAACAAAGTGTCCGGTACCCATTTCTGGATATCTTCTTTATTGAACCCAACGTAGGCTATTGGGGCATTACTGCCTTGCAGCATAATGGGATACTCATCGGGACCGCGGGTTGGGTTGGCGCTCACCCTGGTATTGACAGGGATAAGAGAAGACGCGGCAAAATGTGCATGCAGGTAATCGTTCTCTAATGGGTAGCGGATGAGAATAGGGTAGAGGACAATGATCTTTTTATTGCCGGGCAGTTCTGTTTGCTTCAGGTAGCGGCGCAGAAAGATACCTTTCTGATTTTTGCGCAAAGAGAGGCCGGCCTGTAGCGAGTCCCTGTTTTGCGCAACAAAAGTATTGTCGCTCCAGAACCGTAAAGAATCACCATCGTAAGCATACAGGTAAAAAGGTTGCTTGCTGATGCTTTCAAGTTCCTGCCGGGTAATAGAGTCCGAAAAAATACGTGAGATAAGACTGGTGTTCTGCATGAAGCGATTGAACGCCCTGTCGCGGCCGGAGAGATCTTCATTGATGATGCGCGCCATCTGCGCAGGCAGTACCTCTTCCCTGTGCGCACGGTAGTACAGTATGCCGGCAGTCCAGAACGTAACGCTCAGCACCAGCCATATGCCATATGATAACCGCCCCCTCATTTGCTTATTTACGTTCCTCTTCTTTTACTTTATTCCATAGTGCATCCATTTCCCACAGCGTCATGTCGTGCAGGCTTTTCCCTTGTGCTGCGGCCATCTCCTCTACCCGCTGAAAGCGGCGCATGAACTTCTTGTTGGTTTGCTCCAGTGCCAGCTCCGGATCCACCTTCACAAAGCGTGAATAGTTGATCAGGGCAAAGAACACATCGCCCATCTCGTCTTCTATCTCTTTTGCATTACCCCCGGCTACTGCCTCATATAATTCCTGTATCTCTTCGTCTACTTTTTCTTTTACCTGCTGTGTATTTTCCCACTCAAAGCCTACTGTCTTTGTTTTTTCCTGCAAGCGTAGCGCTTTTACCAGTGCGGGCATAGATGGCGGTATGCCGCTGAGGATGGATTTTTTTCCTTCCTTCTGTTTTATCTTCTCCCAGTTCTGCTTTACTGTTTCTTCGTCTTCCGCCTTTACATTGCTGTATATATGCGGATGACGGCCTACCAGCTTATTGCATACACCTTCTATCACATCGTCGAGCGTAAACTGGTTTTGTTCTGCACCGATCTTGCTGTAGAATACAATGTGCAGGAGCAGGTCGCCCAGTTCTTCTTTAATATCTTTCCAGTTTTCGTTGTTCAGCGCGTCGCTCAGCTCATATATTTCTTCTATGGTCTGCGGGCGCAGCGTATGTATGGTTTGCTTGCGGTCCCAGGGGCACTGCTCGCGTAGCTCGTCCATTATAGTGCGTAAACGCTGTAACGATTTTGCGTATTCCATTGTTTGAAGTTAAAAGGTTAGCCTCATCCCGACCCTCTCCGAAAAAGAGGGAGATGGCACGTGGTAATGGTGTTCATTTAGTTTTCATTCCATTATAATCAAGCAAAAGAGCATTAAGCCATTGAGCTATTTCGCAATTAAGCCATTAAGAAGATTCTCCCCACTTATATCCGCCTGTGTCCAGCCCGGCTAATTGCAGTACACGTTGTATCACTGTATAGGCGATCTCTTCTGTGGTTTGCGGCCGGCTGTAGAACGACGGTGTTGCGGGGCATATGATGCCGCCAGCCTCTGTTACCGCGGTCATATTGCGCAGGTGCACCAAGTTGTATGGTGTTTCGCGCACCACGCAGATCAGCTTGCGTCGCTCTTTCAGCATTACATCTGCAGCCCGGGTCACCAGGTCGTTACTGATGCCACCGGCTATACGGCCCAGGGTACCCATACTGCACGGACAAATGATAAGCGCGCTATACGAAGAGCTGCCCGAGGCGAACGGTGCATAAAAATTGTTCTTGTCCCATGCTTTAAAAGGCACCTGTTCGTAGCTTTTATCGCCCAGCTCATGCTCCCAAACAGTGCGGGCATTATCGCTCCACACTACACTTACCTCATCCACCTGGTTGCGCAGTTGCTGCAGTTTTTCTAACAACACTTTTGCATATACTGATCCGCTGGCCCCTGTTACTGCTACTGCTATTTTTGTCATAAAATTGAATACTGTCAACAAATCTACATGGATTAATTGTAAATTCGTTTTTGGAAAAATAGCCTTAGGAATGAAACGTATTTTACTTTTTGCTTTCGCGTTGCTGGCATTTGTGCCGGGTGGAATAGCAAAGATGAAAAAGCTGGCCCCGGCCCCGGCGGAAGAACACATCAATTGGGTGTCGGTACAGGACCTGCCGGTATTGATGAAGGGCAAGCCCAAGCGTGTATATATAGATATGTATACGGATTGGTGTGGTTGGTGTAAGAAAATGGAAGCTACCACATTTACCAACCCTGATGTGGTGCGCTATATGAATGAGAATTTCTATTGCGTCCGTTTTAATGCTGAGCGTAAGGATACCTTCCGGTTTATGGGGAAGGAATACTACTACGACCCCGCCAAGCGTATACATACGTTTGCATCAGAACTGATGACTTCTTTGCCTAGTATCTCATACCCGACAAGCATCTTTATGGAGCCATACTTCCAGGGCACTATGCCGGTACCGGGCTACCAGGACGTAAAAGGTATGGAAATGGTTGTGCGCTTTTTTACAGAGAACAAAGTAAAGAGCCAACCGCTTTGGGAGAATTGGCAAAAGACCTTTGTGCAAACCTGGGGCCTGTCGAACGGACCGGTAACATCAGACATGCCGCCGGTAGGGCGTTGATAACCATACGAGATAATTATTATCTATGGCAGGGGACAACCCTGCCTTTTTGTTTCCCGGAAGCGCATACGCATATAAATGCCTTATCCGGTCACTTTTCCGTAACTTTGCGGTCCCAAATAAGTAAACAAACTAAATGGCTAAACAAACCGAAAAAAAATGTTCGTTCTGTGATCGTTCGGAAAGCGAGGTGAACATTCTTTTTACCGGCCTTAAAGGCAATATCTGCGATCAGTGTATAGAAAATGCACATGCATTGCTTACAGAAGCTACCAGCGACAAACCGAAAGCCCAGGCACAACCGGAGATCGAACGCAATAAATTGTACAAACCGCAGGAGGTAAAGGCTTTCCTGGATCAGTATGTTATAGGCCAGGAAGATGCAAAGAAGGTGCTGTCTGTGGCTATATATAACCACTATAAGCGCCTGAGCATGCCCATGCAGGACGATGTGGAGATAGAAAAGTCGAACATAATAATGGTAGGCGAGACCGGCACCGGTAAAACGCTGCTGGCCAAAACCATTGCCCGCCTGCTGCAGGTGCCGTTTGCCATTGTAGATGCTACCGTGTTTACAGAAGCAGGTTATGTAGGCGAAGATGTAGAAAGTATCTTATCGCGCCTGTTGCAGGCAAGCAACTACGATGTAGCTGCTGCGGAGCGTGGCATTGTTTATATCGACGAAATAGATAAGATCGGTCGTAAGAGCGATAACCCATCCATAACCCGCGATGTTAGCGGTGAAGGTGTGCAGCAGGCTATGCTGAAGCTGCTGGAGGGATCAGAAGTGCTGGTGCCGCCACAAGGTGGCCGCAAGCATCCGGAGCAGAAGATGATAAAGGTAAATACCACCAATATCCTCTTTATATGCGGCGGTGCTTTCGAAGGTATCGACAAGATGATCGCCCGCAGGGTGCAGACCGCATCTATAGGTTATAACGCCATCAAGGCGTCTAAAGATGTAGACCGCGCCAACCTGCTGCAGTATGTGAATGCGCAGGATCTTCGCACGTTCGGTTTGATACCAGAGTTGCTCGGCCGACTGCCTATTGTCACGTACCTGAACCCTCTCGATAAGGATTCGCTGAAGCGCATTCTTACAGAACCTAAAAATGCACTGGTTAAACAGTATAAGCGCCTGTTCGACTTCGACGGTATCATGCTGGAGGTAGAAGACGAAGCGCTGGACTACATGGTGGAAAAGGCCGTGCAGTATAAATTGGGTGGTCGCGGTCTGCGCGCTATCTGCGAGATGATACTGACAGATGCTATGTTCGATATGCCTACGCAGCAACATGATGGCAAGTTTGAAGTAACACTCGACTATGCCCGCCAGATGATCGAGCACACCAAGCTGGAACATCTGAAAGCAGCTTAAATTATCAAACAGTATTCTTAATAGGCCGCTCCGTAAATGGGGCGGCTTTTTTTACACCTGCCGAAGCCAACCAGGCTTGGTTAAGCGAACAGGAAGTTAATATCGGTTCGGCAGAAAAGCAGTATTTTTGTAATAACAGACAACAAATGCAAAAGGAAAAGCTGGCTATAATAGTACCTTACCGGGACAGGGCGGAACATAGAAAGGAATTTGTTCCGTATATGGAACAATATATAAAAGGCATTGATTATACGATCTTTTTTATTGAGCAGGGAAATAGTTTGCCATTTAACAGGGCCACACTACTCAATATTGGTTTTCAGGAGAATTTGAATGAATATGACTATTTTGTATTCCACGATGTTGACCTGATCCCTGTTGATGCTGACTACAGTTACAACAAAAATGTTACCCGTATTGCCAGTGGTTATGAATCATTCAACTGGCAGCTACCGTACCCTGAATCAATGGGTGGCGTGGTAATGTTTGAGAAAAAGTCTTTTTTAGAAATAAACGGTTTTTCAAATAATTATTGGGGTTGGGGACGTGAGGATGATGAATTGTACATGCGCGTTATTGCAGCGAAAATCCCGATAACTGATCGCCATGGTTTGTATCGCGCATTAAAGCACTTCAGGATGAAGGATGATGCACTCCTGGAATACAATACACAGGTAAGGGCAGAGGCGGCAGAAAAGTTTAAAAAGGGGGACTTTAGTGAGGGGCTGTCAACAACCAAATATACTGTTGTGAAGAAAAAGGCATTTTCAGAGCAATCCGTAGTGATAACTGTTGATTTTGAGATGAATGCACAGGTTAATTATTCCTCGGTGAAATACAACCTGAAAGATAAATACGGCAAGTTTCGGTTCTGGCTCGGAAAGACACGAAGGCAGATCATGGGAAAGAAGTTATAACGACCAGGCAAGGTCTTTAAGTAAAAAGGTTGGCATTTGCCAACCTTTTTACTTAATATCATTTTTTTGAGCCCAGTATTTTCCTCTTAATGGAGCCTAAACGGTATTTCCATTTTCCCAGCAGGAATTCTGTTTTAGTGATCCCTCCTTCTTTGGTATATGGAAAATCAACCTTTACATGAACAGCCTTATCATTGAGTTGCGTTTCGCTGTTCTTAGTATAGTTTAGTTGGGAATAGCCGTCAATAAAGGTGCCGTTCACCATCCTTTCTTTCAGTTTCTCCCAATACTCCTTATTATCTGTAAACAGGTGCTTGTCTATATAGCGTTCGTGTTCCAGGCTGCTGTATCTTCCTGGGCGTCTTTCCACTTTTACACCCATCAACTGACAGCGGTACCACACCTCATCATCTTCTTTACCCCATCCCCAGTAATTGTTCGAGAAACCATTCTGTTTCAAAAAGGTTTCCTTATCATACATAAATACACCGCCCATCCACTGCTCAGAAGGCATTTTCCAATTATGTTGTTCGGGTTGTCCCACCAGGTGAACAACACCTTTGTGATAACTATAATCCCCGTCTATAGGAACGAAATCTATATCATGAAAACAGAAATAATCAAAATTATCCTTAGTAAGGTCAAACCCAATATTCAGCAATGTGGCCTTGTTGAAAAAGTGGTTGTTGTCTTGTTCAATTACAAATATTTTATAATCGATATCTTTCAGATAGTTGATCATATGTGGGAGAAATACAGCCAGATGCGCTGCACGATCCCTGTAAGGCACAATGATGGCCAACCGTTTGTTCTCCATAGATATATTTTCGTAAAAATAGTTTATTTCAGCAACATAGCAGGTTGTGGCCATGTCTTTTCAAAAAGTTAATAGCGGCTGGTGCCTGTTGCTACGCTGTGTTATTTTAACAATACAGTAAGATGGCGATATGGTGCGTTAATTAATTTTGAGCCACTTATGCGGTGGATATCAGGCTTTGTTATATCGTTGCTTTTGCTTTTGGCAGGGGGATATAATCATACCCCGGCCCAGGCAACACATTCTGCCAATACTGCAATAGCGTTTGTGGTAAAACACACTGCAGCGAAGATGCAACTTCAGCAGAAAGCGCTATCCTCCGACTTCCGCAAGCGTTATGTTACCCGGCCTAAATATAAGATGACCATATCGCCGGACGATGATGATGACGACGACCAGGTGGAGACCAAAAAATGGACACAGGCATTGTCTTTCTATGCGCCTGTCTTTTATACCTATTTTTCCGTACATGACGTACACAGTAAAGCAAGAGCGCGGCAATCGGAACAGCCGGGGTACTATTTAGCCACACCTATCTATTTACGTTACAGATCTATCAGGGTCTGATATCTTTTTTGCACAGCGGCGACTCTGCCTGCTGTTTCCTTGGTTTATCAATTGAAAAGCGGCACATCAATATGTGCCTGATGCTGCAATATGTTTTTACATAGTGCGGGCGTCCAGTTATATCGTCACCAATTTCACATCGATCCAAATACCAAAATTTATGAGAAGGACACTCCTCTTAGCAGGCCTGTATGCCATGCTGTGCGGCACCGGCTGCCACCAGGAAAAGAAAGAAAAGGAAATAGCATCTAAGCTGCTGGTCACCAGTCCGCTGAAGATGGACACCGGTATTGTAAAACAATACGTGTGCCAGATAAAGGCGATACAACATATAGAAGTGCGTGCGCAGGAGCGCGGCTACCTGGACAAGATATTTGTTGATGAGGGCCAGCATGTAAAGCAGGGCCAGGTACTCTTCCAGATAATGCCCAAACTATACCAGGCCGAGCTGCAGAAGGCGCAGGCCGAAGTGAATTTTGCACAAATAGAATACCAGAACACCAAATCGCTGGCAGATAGAAATGTAGTATCGGTCAACGAACTGGCTATGGCCAAAGCCAAACTGGACAAGGCCAAGGCCGAGCTGGAATTATCGAAAGTGCACCTCCAGTTTACAGAGATACGCGCTCCGTTCGATGGTATCATAGACAAGTTCCAGGTGAGGCAGGGTAGCCTTGTAGATGAAGGTGCTTTACTAACCACACTGAGCGATAACAGCAAGATGTGGGTATACTTTAATGTGCCTGAAGCCGAATACCTGGACTATAAAGCCAAGGCAGAAAAGAGCAAACCTGTTGCACAGTTAATGATGGCCAATAACAAAATGTTTGATCATACCGGCGTAGTGGAAACCATAGAGGCCGACTTTGATAATGAGACCGGCAACATCCCCTTCCGCGCTACCTTCCCTAATCCTGAAGGGTTGTTGCGACATGGCGAGACCGGCAATATAAGGCTGGATGCACCTATTAAAAATGCGCTGGTCATTCCGCAGAAAGCAACGTTTGAAGTGTTGGACAAAAAGTACGTTTTTGTTGTAGATAAGGATAATACAGTAAGATCGCGGGAGATAACCGTTGGTGCCGATATGGAAGACTTGTATGTGGTGACCAGCGGACTGGCAGAGACGGATAAGATACTATTGGAGGGCTTGCGCAAAGTGAAGGATAATGATAAGATAGCCTTTAACTACGAAGAGCCGCGCACGGTAATAGGTCGCCTGAAGCTGCCTGCAGAATAATTCACCATCAACCAAAAACAAAACAACATGTTCAATAAATTCATTCAAAGGCCCGTACTGGCCATAGTGATGTCGCTTGTCATCATTTTTATGGGCGTATTGGCTATAGAGACACTCCCCGTGTCTCAATACCCCTCTATAGCACCGCCCATGGTGGTGGTGAATATAGCCTACCCGGGTGCCAGTGCCAATGTGCTGGTGAACTCGGTACTGATACAGATGGAGAAGGCCATCAACGGTACGCCCGGCATGAAGTATATGACCAGCGATGCCACCAGCGCCGGCGAGGCTACCATACAAGTAGTGTTCGACCTGGGTACAGACCCCAACCAGGCCATGGTGAATGTAAAGACACGAATAGAACAGGTGACCAACCTGCTGCCCGAACTGGTGCAACGGGAAGGCCTTGTAGTAAGCTATACATCGCCCAACATGCTGATGTATGTGAACCTGTACAGTAAAGATCCAAAGGCCGATGAGAAGTTCCTGTACAACTTTGCAGGTGTCAATATTATACCCGAGCTCAGCAGGCTGAAGGGCGTGGGCAGCGCCAAAATATTAGGTAGCCGCTCTTACGCCATGCGTGTATGGCTGAAGCCCGACAGGATGCGTGCCTACAACGTAGCTACTGATGAAGTGATGGAAGCGCTGGCGCAACAAAGTATCATAGGCTCGCCCGGTCGTATAGGCCAGGCATCTGGCAAGAAATCGCAATCGCTGGAGTATGTGCTTACTTATGCCGGCCGCTACAATACTGCCGAGCAGTATAAAGATGTCATCATCAAATCTAACCCCAATGGAGAGATACTGCACCTAGGTGATATTGCTGATGTGGAGTTGGGCAGCGAGTTCTACGACATCTACTCCAACATGGATGGTCACCCTTCTGCGGCCATCACGCTGAAGCAGACCTACGGCAGTAATGCCAGCGAGGTAATTAAAGAGGTGAAGGACAAGCTGGAAGAGCTGAAGAAGGCAGGCTTTCCACCCGGTATGGACTACCAGATAAGCTATGACGTATCCAGCTTCCTCGATGCGTCAATCGAGAAGGTGATACACACGTTAGGTGAAGCGTTCATTCTTGTAGCACTGGTGGTGTTCATCTTCCTGGGCGATTGGCGCTCTACGCTGATACCCACCCTGGCTGTGCCGGTATCATTGATCGGTGCATTCATATTCATGCAATTGTTTGGGTTAACTATCAACCTTATCACCTTGTTTGCCCTTGTATTGGCTATTGGTATAGTCGTAGATAATGCTATAGTGGTAGTAGAGGCTGTGCATACCAAGATGGCCGAAGAACACCTATCGCCATATAAGGCGGTAAAGAAAGTGTTGGGCGAAATAAGCGGCGCCATCATTGCCATCACCTTACTGATGACCGCGGTATTTATACCGGTAGCATTCATGACCGGCCCTGTCGGTGTGTTCTACAGGCAGTTCTCTATAACTATGGCTACATCCATTGTTATATCGGGCCTCGTAGCGTTGACGCTTACGCCGGTATTGTGTGCTATGATATTGAAGAACACGCATGGGCAGCCGCGTAAAAAGACCATTATGAATAAGGCGCTGGATGCGTTCAATGCGTGGTTCGACAAGGTAACCGGCCGCTACGCCAGTTTCCTGCGATCAATAGTGAATAGAAGGGTGGTGACGTTTGGTTTGTTGCTGGCTTTCTGCGGCGGTATATGGCTTACGTCGGCTACGCTGCCATCGGGCTTCATCCCCAACGAAGACCAGGGTATGGTATATGCCATCATACAAACACCACCAGGCTCCACGCTGGAGCGTACCAACGATATAGCCAAGCAACTACAAGGTATAGCCGGTAAGGTAGAAGGCGTACAATCGGTATCGGCGCTCGCAGGCTATGAAGTGCTTACAGAAGGTCGTGGTTCTAATGCAGGCACCTGCCTCATCAACCTGAAGACATGGGCGGACAGAAAGCACTCTGCCAAAGAGATAATAGAAGAGCTGGAGGAGAAAGCAAAGGTGATACCCGGCGCAACCATAGAGTTCTTTGAGCCACCGGCTGTGCCGGGTTATGGCGCAGCGGGCGGCTTTTCTTTGCGCTTGCTCGATAAGACAGGAACCGGCGACTACAAGGAGTTTGGCAAGGTGAACGATGAGTTTATGGCTGCGTTGAAAAGGCGCAAAGAACTCGCCGGCCTCTTCACCTTCTTTGCCGCCAACTATCCGCAGTACGAGCTGGAGATAGACAATAAGGCTGCCATGCAGAAGGGTGTATCTATAGGTAAGGCCATGAACAACCTGTCTATACTTATCGGTAGTACTTATGAGCAGGGCTTCATCCGTTTTGGTATGTTCTATAAGGTGTACGTGCAGGCAGCGCCGGAATACAGGCAACTGCCCGAAGATGTGCTGAACCTGTACATCAAGAACAATAAAGATGAGATGGTGCCTTATTCCGCATTTATGAAGATCAAGAAGTCGCAGGGCCTGAACGAGATCACGCGCTACAATATGTACACCTCGTCGGCTATCAATGGTGCGCCGGCAATAGGTTACAGTAGTGGTGAGGCTATTATAGCGATACAGGAAGAAGCAGCTAGGCTGCCCCGCGGGTATGGTATAGACTGGTTGGGCTTGTCTAAAGATGAGGTAGGCCGTGGTAATGAGGCGTTGTACATCTTCTTGATCGTACTGGCGTTTGTATATATGGTGCTGGCTGCGCAGTATGAAAGTTTCATATTGCCATTGGCTGTTATCTTGTCGCTGCCTGTTGGCGTGTTTGGCGCATTGCTGTTGCTGAAACTCATGGGGCTTTCTAACGACGTATATGCACAGGTAGGCCTGGTAATGCTGGTGGGCTTGCTGGGTAAGAATGCCGTGCTGATAGTGGAGTTTGCTGTGCAGAAACAGCAGGAGGGCTTTACCATAATGGAGGCCGCCATAGAAGGTGCCCGTGTGCGTTTCAGGCCGATCCTTATGACATCGTTCGCATTCATCGCCGGCCTTATACCACTCCTGTTTGCTACTGGTCCAGGCGCTTTGGGCAATCGCACTATTGGTGCATCATCAGCTGGTGGTATGCTGCTGGGCACCGTGTTTGGTGTGATAGTGGTGCCGGGTTTGTACTACGTATTTGCCAGTTTGGCCAATGGCCGTAAGCTGATACGTGATGAAGATGAAGTGCCGCTGAGCGAGGACTTTGTGCATAACAAAAAGAAAAAGAAGAAGAAAAAATTCAACCTCTTCGCCAAAGAGGACGAGGATTATTCAATAATGGCTAAAAACAATGGGCACGATGCTGAAGGACACAAGATATAGATACGCAGCAATAGTGGGCATAGCACTGGCATATGCATCCTGCAAAACGCCTGCATTGGTAACTAAGACGGAGAACCGCAACACACCGGCTAGCTACGGCACTAACCAGGATACTACCAACATAGCCAAAACCAACTGGCGGGAGTATTTCACAGACCCATACCTGGTAGCGTTGATAGACACTGCGCTGAAAAATAACCAGGAGCTGAACATAACGTTGCAGGAGCTGGAGATAGCCCGTAACGAGGTGCGCATACGCAAGGGCGAATACCTACCGTTTGTGGGCCTGAAGGGTGGTGCTGGTGTAGAGAAGACACCGCGCTATACTGTAGCAGGGGCAACGGAGGATGCTATAGAGATAGCGCCAGGCCGTAAGGTGCCGGACCCGGTTCCTGATTATATGATAGCAGGGTATGCCACGTGGGAGATAGACATATGGGGCAAGCTGCATAACGCAAAACGTGCAGCTGTAAACCGCTACCTGGCCAGCGTAGAAGGCAGGAACTTTGTTATCACTAACCTGGTGGCCGAGGTGGCTAACTCTTATTACGAACTGCTGGCGCTGGATAACCAGCTGGCCATACTGCGTAGTAACATTAAGATACAGAACAATGCCCTGGAAGTAGTGCGCCTGCAAAAGGAAGCGGCTAAGACCACAGAGCTGGCTGTAAAAAAGTTTGAGGCGGAAGTGCTGAAGACGCAAAGCCTGCAATACGATATACAACAGCAGATAACAGAAACGGAGAACCGCATCAACTTTTTGCTGGGCCGCTATCCGCAACCTGTAGCGCGTAGTGCCAATGGGCTTAGCACGGCTACGCTAAAAAACGTACAGACAGGTCTGCCCGCACAATTGTTGGCCAATAGGCCCGATATACGTAAGGCTGAGCTGGAATTGGCAGCCGCAAAGATGGATGTGAAAGTGGCCAGGGCTACCTTCTATCCTTCTTTGGGTATCTCGGCATCGGTTGGGTATCAGGCATTCAATCCTAGCTACTTGTTGCGCACGCCTGAGTCGATACTGTATTCGCTGGCAGGAGACCTGGTAGCGCCACTGGTGAACAGAAATGCGATAAAGGCTACCTACTATACGGCCAATGCCAAACAAGTGCAGGCGGCATATAACTATGAGCGCACACTGGTGAATGCCTATATGGAGGTAGCCAACCAGCTGGCCAAAATAAGCAACCTGCAAAAGAGCTACGAACTGAAACAAAAGCAGGTAGATGCGCTGACGCGTTCGATAGACATATCGAACGACCTGTTCCGGTCGGCAAGGGCAGACTATATGGAGGTACTGATGACCCAGCGCGACGCCCTGGAGTCTAAGTTCGAACTGATAGAAACGCAGAAGCAACAATTGAACGCAACGGTAAATATTTACCAGGCGCTCGGTGGCGGATGGAATTAGTTTTATGTGGTGTAGATAGCAATCGGGCTGCCCCTTTCCAGGGGCGGCCTTTATTTCTTTAAATAACATGTTTATATTTACGTTACAAGGCCGCTAAACCCCCGGTCTCTCTCAACCCTATGCCTATCAAGCACATCTACTGGTTTGCTTATTTCGACGACAGCGAGCCCAGTGTACGCTACAGGGCGCGATACCCGCTACAACTATTACAGCAGCAATACGGGATAACGCATCACCTGATTCAGCCCGGGTACAGGCCGCGCACTATATATCGCTTCGCAAAGTGTTATATGCAGGTATTGCTTCAGCGTAAACAAGACAGTGTTGTTGTTTTCGAAAAGATACGTACCCGCCGTGTTTATGCAACGCTATTAAAGTTGTTGTTGAAAGCAAGCCCGCAGCAAACGGTGTACGATATAGATGATGCCGACTACCTTAAGTTTCCGCCACAAACCATAGAGCACTTTATCCGGTATAGCAGCAGGTGCACAGTGGGCAGCCAGCGCCTGGCCGATTTTGCTACAGCACATAACCCGCAGGTCTCCATTCTTACATCGCCGGTGGTAGATCATGGCTACGTCAAACAAAGCAGGAATAGTGTATTCACTATTGGTTGGATAGGCTATTACACTGCTCACCAACTCAGTTTACAAGAGCTGTTATTCCCTGCCATAGCCCAACTGACATTCCCGGTGAAACTAGTATTGATGGGCGTGAAAAAGCAGGAGCATATACAGGAAGTGGAAACATATTTCTCGCAATACCTGCACGTAACAGTATGCATACCGCAGGATATTGACTGGCAAAACGAGACATCGGTCTACCAGCAGGTGGCCGCTTTCGATGTCGGTGTGGCGCCATTATTAGATACGGAGGTCAACCGGGCAAAGTCGGCATTTAAGTTGAAGCAATACTTGTCTTGCGGAGTGCCCGCCCTGGCCAGCGCCACCGGCGAGAACGAACACTTTCTGCAGGATGGCAGCAATGGGTTCCTCTGCAATACCTCAACTGAGTATGCAATGAGGCTAGAGCAACTAGTGCAGATGAGTGACGCTGACTATCGGCAGCTATCGGCTAATGCACTGCGTAGTAAAGCGTCGTTTTCTATGCAACAATATTGTACGTGCCTGCTACACGTTTTTAGGTTAACAGTGGTGTGAGCCCGGTGATCTAAAAAGTAAGAGCTACTAACGCTACCAGTGATAAGACGATAAAGATCATATATGTCAGTGCCGTTATAATCGAGTATAGCAACGCTTTTATCCACCCGATGTTGTATACGTTTTTCAGGGCCAACACGAAATAAACCCCCGTGACAAGTGTTAACAGCTGCCCCACCAGATCATTGCCGGCATCAAACGGATATAGTACCGCAAGTATCATTACTGAGAACCAAAGAGAGTGATAGTTGAGCGCGAAAATAGCATGGTTCACAAACGATAGCTCTTTTCTTCGTGCAAATAAAATAGTGAGCACAAATGCCATCAGCGGTATCATAAAGAAGAATACCTTGGGCATCATGTGGAACATCTTTTCCTGTCCCTTATCCCATTCTTCGCTACCTGAAGTTTCGGCGTCGTGTGCTCTGTCTATAGATTGCCGCAATGAATGAAATATAGCCTTGCCCCGGCTTAAGTGTACATCTTTGTGTTGTACTGATTTTACGGTATCATGTACCTGTGCAATATTATTTACGTGTATGTCTACCGGACTCCCACTCATCATAATGCTGCTGGTAAGGAAGAAGGCAACACTTATAAAAATGTATAGTGATATGGGTGGGATATACCGGGCACGCTGCTTATTCCAATAAGCTGTGGTCAGTTTACCCGGGCTGAACCATAGCGTCTTCAGCGTATGCCAGAACTTGGAATCGTAATGAAAATAATGGCCAACAAAATGGGATATAAGCCCCAGGAATGTCTCATCGTGCAGGTGTGTGGCCTGGCCGCATTGCGCACAATAATTTTTTACAGCTGGGTAGCCGCAATTCGGGCAGATGATCGGTGCTTCGTGGTGAGACATATCATTTGTGTGGTTGCCATCAAAGATAATATATAGCAGGAACTACCAAAACGAGTAGGTGTTTTTGGTAAATATCTACATATGTTTGTAATACATAAACGATTGATTTTGATAAATCTTATTAATTCACTTGTTGAAGGGGCGTCAGATGCCATCTTTGTTGCCGAAGTGGCAACAGGATTGATAGTATATGTAAACCCGGCAGCCTGCCGCCTTTTCGAATGTGACCAGGACTACCTGATAGGCAAGCACCAATCGCAATTACATCCGGTTGAAGAGTTAGAAGAAGTGCTTCAGAAGTTCGTCATATTCACAACATCTGACACCTATAAAGAGACCACCGCACATATCATTACAAGATCAGGCAAGAAAAAGCTTGTACTGATAACGGGAGCCAATATGTTCGAGCTGGACAAAAAGATGTTTGCTTCCGCCTATTTCAAAGACATTTCTTACGTGGAGAAATTGCGTGAGATCGCTTTCGATGAGTCGCACAAGGTAAGGCGTCCACTGGCGAATATCCTCGGATTATCAAAAATGCTGGCTGAAGAAGATGTTTTGCCGGAAGATGAAAGAAAACAATTCTTAAAAGAGTTATACTCAGAAGCGCAGGTATTAGACAACGAGGTCCGTTCCATTTCTACAAAAGCACAGGGCTAATAGCATTAGTGCATATAATAAAACGATAGCAAACCCGAAGGCCTGCTATCGTTTCAAATATATGATCGTAGTTACTTAGCAATAGAAAAGCTGCGGGTAACTATATTGTCGCCTGCGGCCATCTTCACAAAATACACACCGCTGCTCAGCGCTTCAGTGTTGATATCAATATTGTTGGTGCCAATACTTAATGGCTGCTCCGGCAGTGTCATCAGCACGCGGCCGGCAGCGTCAACAATGGTCGCGGTCATTTTAATAACTTCGCTGGTATTTACAGACAAGGTCATATTATTAGCAGCCGGGTTAGGGAACACCGTAACCGCTGGTGCTGTTGCTGCAGTGTTGCTGATGCCTACAGGTATCATGCGGGCCAGTGCAGTTTGCGCTATCTTCTTATCGTTGTCGTTCTGTATCCATACTACGACTGTAGAGTCTGTAGCTGTATGTGGTGCGCTGGCCAGTGTTTCAGAGGGCACAGCACCCTTTATAGTATAGGTTTGTGTGGCACCAACGGCCCAGGTAGCCGCCATACCGGTACCGGTTACTGAAGGATACATGGCACGTACTACATTGGGAATATCCTGCTCGCCATTGCTTACGGGGCTGGCAAAGTGCAGGCTCTTACAGAGCACCGTCTGCAACTTTATATTACCACTGGCTGGCGCATATGCTGCCACAGCGGTAACTTTTACAGTTACAGTGATAGAATCGTGCGCCGCATTATACTTGTACGATGCATCTATGGTAAAAGGAGAAGTTATCGCAGCATACTGGTCCACATCCGATTGCGTTACATAAGCAGAAAAGCCCGGATAAGATGACGAGGCTGATGATGATGGTATCTGGCCATCGAAAGTGCCGAACGGAGCAAAAGGCACGTTGTAGTAGGTTTGGCGCGCATCTTCGAAGATGGTGTTGTTCATGTAGTACACCGGGCCGGGCGATGGTATATTGCACATATATTTGATCATATGAACCTTGCTGGCATTCGCAGTGCTCTCCAACAGCGCGTCAAGCGATGGATTGGCAGAGGCGCACGATCCGCATGTTTCACCGGTGAATTCTTCATATAGCGACAGGCGTGCCTGTGCATTTGCTGTTGCCTGCCATAAACACAGGGCAGCGCCCATTAGTACAAGTGTCTTCATATTTTAAAAGCTTTAGGATGAAAAGCTACGAAAATATAGCCATTAATACAAATATTAAAGATCTGTTGTTCTTTAGGTGTTCCGTATAAATACTAACTTTAGTACAACCTCATCATTGTAACTTATGTCCTGTACATCACCGTTGCGCTATTTTGTTGTTTTGCCGCTGTTGCTTTTTTCTACGGCTGTTATAGCCCAGCAAAAGTTTACCGGGCAGCTCATCAACTCCCGCGACTCTGCCGTCATTCCCTTTGCTGTCATTAAACTGCAGGAAACAGATAAAACGGTTATTGCTGATAGTGCAGGCTACTTCTACTTCCTGGTGCCCGGCAACGCAAACCAACTTAGTTTCAATGTATCTATCATGGGCTTTAAGGCAACCATCCGGCACACCCGTACCCACGCCGCTACCGAAAAGGTGTACCTGGACGTGGCACCAAAGAATTTGCAGGAAGCTGAAATAATCGGCCGATCTGCTGCCGATATCGTCAAACGCGCTATACTGGCTATACCAGATAATTATGCCGACACCAGCTACTTTGCGTATTCGTCGTACCGGCAATACCAGTTTATCAACGGCTATTTCATGAACCTGATAGAGACCAACCCGGTGGTGATGGTAAGGCCAAAGAAGACTAACGGACATATGGCATCATCTGAGGCATTTGCTTTACGGCACATACGCAGAAGCTGGTTCTTTGATGATCCTATGAACGAACATAAAGATGATCTCTCGTTTTTGTGCAATGAAAACCCCGTGTACAGGCCTATGCGGTCTACCATGACTTTGAACAGAATAGTTGGCTGCAGGTTCAGCTATGATACTTCTCAAAAGTTCGAGGACTACGTTATCAACTATATTCACCCGCAGGGTACTACAGAAACCTTCGGTTGCGGCGATTATACCACGGTCGAAGATTTTTACCGCATGTTCCCCCGAGCGGCTTATGAGACCGGAACAGTGGTGATAGATCGTAAAACGCTGGCCTTTAAAAAGATCGTACGCCATGCCCACAGGTACCCAGACTATTCTTTCTTCTTTAACCGATGCAACTACATGCACAATGGCAAGCTGATGTGGGAGTTCAAGGATGGAGATATGATAGCAGAGTACGAACAAAAGGGCACCAAATGGTATACCAGTAAGCTATACCACCGGTATAGCTGCGATGTGCTCGATAAACAAACAGATCACCTGGACTATGACATAACAGATATTTTCGAGTGGCGATGCGATTCTATGTCCCGCTATATACCAGGCGAGTTGCTCCACTCATTTTATCCTAAGCTGGACCTTTATAGCAAGTATGTTTACGATAGGCAGTATTGGGAGGAACATACTTTCCCGTTCTATTTTTACAATGCAGATACTGTTTATAAAAGCCTGGAGCATTGGGGCAACCTGGAGAGGCAGTTCTCTGTAAAAGGTACTGTGGTGTTGCCTAACTAATAGTGGTATCTATTTCAGCTTGTCCCAGATGTTCTTCAGCTTCTTGGCGTATCGTCCTTTTTCGGTAATAAGTGGTGTGTCGCGCCAGGCCGTCATTTGCAGGTGCTTCAGGAAGAACAGCCTGTAGTCCTCGCCATTTTTATAGGTGTTGTAGATCGGCTTGCGTTCTACAAAATGCAGTATGTAGGGCGTCTTGTCGCGTTCGGTCACAAAGTGGTTCCAGCGGTCATCTATGCGCAGCCACTGGTTGTGCAGCACTATGTTCATCCCATACTGGTCGGGGTAGTTGGCAAAGCGCTTGTTGTTATTGATCACGGTCACTATCTGCTCTGTTATATTGCCCGCCCGCCAGCGTTCTGTATTGATCAGCAGCATGCCCGTATTAAAGTAAGGCGTGGTGCCCTTAAAGCCCAGCGCTTTAAAATTCTTTATACCACCCCAGTTATTGTCAAAGGTTTTCAGCCGAGGGTCAAGCACGGCACCTATAGTATGTTTGCTGATGTCCGTATTCCAGAGTTCAGTAAGGTCGCGTAGCACTATCATATCCGCATCCAGGTACAGCACCTTCTTCACCTCATCAGGTATAAAATAGGGGATGAACAGCCGCATATAAATATTCAGCGGATAACTGCTCAGGTCTTTAGGCAGGTGGAAACCCTGGGGTATGGCATCCTGTATGTCTTTCCAGTGTATAGTAGTCGTGTCCGGGTTTACCGACGCTGCCATCCTGGTTTTGCTGTCAGCCGTTACTCCGTCCGATACGACCCACAGGTCTACTTTTGTGCCTGCAGGCACATGGGCCTCTACAGAACGGATCAGCGCGGCCACCAATATCATATAGTGGTCGTCGCTTACCACCACCAGTGTTATGGTGGTGCTTTTCTGTTTATCTGCTTCCTGAACTTGCACGACGGGAAATAAAATTAGCCCTTTTATTGCTATTCCTCCTGCCCCTGGTCATATGATTTTAATACTCTTTTGTAGCTTTATCGCTGATAGACATAACTATGAACTTTCACGAAGAATACCGCAACTACAACACTATCGATCTGTTAAAGATCACTATAGCACCGGCACAGTATATGCCAGAGGCAGTGCAAGCTGCCGAAGATATACTGGCATCGCGCAATGTTACACCGCAAGAGCGCGATGCAGCGGAACAGTTTTTTGCAGAGCAGAACGTCCAAAAAGCGCTCAAAGAGGTAAACAGGATCGAAGCTAAAGAAAAGGCGCTATCCTTCCTTGATCCTCTACTCGGCGATAATGCAGCGCAAACAGGGCTACAAGTGCGGCTGTTCCTCTTTTTTGCAGGACTGGTATATGCTTACCGGGTGTTCACGCCGGTGTACCTGGTGCTTAAAGGCTTGCTCGTATACCAGTTGGGGCTGGGTACCCGTCAATACATCCTGCTACTTAGCGCCAGCTTTTTAACGGTCATCTACATACTGATGGTGATACGGCGCAAGGCCGGGTGGATCATCATGGCCATCTGGGAAATATTGCAATGGTATACGTCAGCATCGCTGGTGGTTTCCTACCTGCACGACTCAGATGTCGTAACATATAGTGTCGCTATTACATCAGTATGGAACCTGCTATGGTCGTCTATTCTGTTGTTTGGTCTCTGGCAAACACCGGTTGCAGAACATTACGATACTACCAGGCTGCGAAGGCCCATAGGACTTACTGCTGTTTTCCTGGTGGCGCTGCGCGTGGTCATCACTTATATATATGCACGAGGGGTAGCTTTTTAATACAATATCCCGGGTCATTACCCAAAGGAACGGCCTACTTATAACGTCTTAATATACAGCCGGTAGTTGCACACTTTTTTGTTAATAGTGATACATTCACAAGGAATATTTGTATATTGTATCGTTAGCCTGTGTTTATAGTACCCGTTCTATGGAAAAACAGTAGTTGCGTAACTGTTTCGCTCTTAACATTTTAATGCACGCCGGCTACTGAAAAATATGACTACCCAGTACGACGCCTTAGATAGGTTTGAAACTACGGTCAGGGGGCTGCACGACTCTTTAGGGAAGAAATTCCATATTAAAGAGTTGAGCTTCGACGTGGAATCGATCTACGAAATGGCAGATCTATCCAGGCTGGTCAAGCAACTCACCGATCTTGGCGACTTTAATGCAACGTTTGTAGAAGAAGGCATCGACACAGTACATAAATTATACTATTCCATATTCAAGGTCAAGGATAAGCAATACGAATTCAGAACTACTTCTGAGGGCGACTTTGCCGACCTTGAACTGCTTTTTCATGTACTGGAGCAAATAGCCGCAGACAACAGACCTGGCTATCAATATTGTTTCAGCAACGTGGAGGGTGGGCAGATAGTAACACTGGTATTTGGTAAGACAACTGATCTGATGCTGGCCGTTGATGAAGGATACCCTTGCTCCTTGCCCGGTAGCCAGTGGGAGTGGAAAGAACAGTGGAACAAAAGCGTTTACACACACGTAAAGCTGGACAAGATCCCCGACTTCTTCGACCTTCGACTTAAGTATGGCCTGGCGCTGAAGGAGCTACGGGAACGCCGCTTTAACGTACCTGCCGTTACCGTGAACCGCATTTATATAGACGATATTTTTAGAAAAAATGCTATCGATGTGGTAATTGACGGAAGCCCCCTGCCGGTTTTGTCTGCCGCGGTAAATGGCATAGAGGTGCGCTGCTGCTGGGAGACCTGGGGCGTGGCCCTGGCCTATACCCTGGTAAAATATTACAATGGCCGGCCTTTCCTCTACAACAAAGAAGAAAAGCGCACCATAGAACTCACCCAACGGGAGTATCTGAATAAGGCCGAACTGGCGTTTAAAAAGAAAATGTAGCTTATTACGGGGCAACGCAATGCCACATGGCTTTTTCTGAAAAGCAAAGCTATCAGCTGCAGTACTTCGGCACAGATCTAAATACTAGACGATACGGGCGGCCCGCTTTGCCGTTGCAGATCTGAGTAAAAGCAAAATGACGATGGTGCCATTTCCTGCCAGCAGGTACAGCGCATATATCCATGTAAGGTTGCCGGTTACAAACCATGCAGTAATACCTGCCGCGTTCAATATACTGGCCACCAGCTCAATGCTCCACGCCAGCGGATCTTCTTTATCCGGCTCCCGGTAGGCCTTCTGCGCAGTAGGTATAAGGCCTATTGCATCCAGCACGATACTACCTGCGAAGGCTACAAGCGGTGAGTTGAACAGCAGCCATATCAGGGCGCATATCCCGGCCCACACCAGGCAGCCGATATCCAGCGGCGTCAGTTTTTCACCATAGCCCAAGCGGGGATGCAAAGATAAAGCTGCTATGATCAGCGGTCCTGCAACATAGCTGCCCATTATCCATATACTTTCCCGCGCCCCTACAGAGTACGAGGTAAGAAAAATAAGACCGCCTACCAGCGAGAGTATCCACCAGGTAGACCGGCTGGGCCTTGTTTTTCCGCGTAATGTGGATATAATGTATAACAGATATGCTGCAAACGACACCACTCCGGCGGCCTGGCCCAGGTACTCTCTTATGTACTGCATATTAAAGAATAGCAAAGGTACCGTATGCTATACCACGACGCTCAAAATAGCCATCTTCAAAATGGTTGTAATTGCATAGCAATTCCTCTCCCGGCATAATGTCGCGGGCGGCAACGTCGTGGTCTGTTGCCGAAATAATATTAGGATTGTCTTCTGTATGATTGATGAACCTCAAGTCATCAAAGCAAAGAACAAACTTATTTAGACTCGCATCATAGTAGGAATAATCGTAAAACCTTCTTAGCGCATGCGGTGGCAGCTTTGATATTTCATCTTCTGTAAATGTCTTATCGAACAAAGGATCATAAGCCCATGTTTTTGTACCCTTGGGAATGAACTCTGCCGCAAATAGCCCTATACCGTGAATTGTGCTCTGTGAAATTGTAGTTTTAATGAGTAACATGTTGTGACGATTAATAATTTAATGTTTAATGACTGTACCAGCTCCTAACTACGTTTCACCGTAGTGTAAGACAAATATCTTCCTTTAAGCAGTTGATTATCAACACGTGGGTTTGAGTCCTTAGCTTTTAGGTTACGAGTCTTAAGAATTTTGTAGACATGGCGAAATTGTCAATTTGTGATTGACGAGATATGGGAATTTCCACAATTATTAAGCATTAGTACAGGCTTAAAAGCGGTGTACGCTTTAAGAGAAGCGTAACAGGGAACATACGGCCCCATTAACAAACAGACAAGACCTCATTAACATATCTATTACTTAGCATTATCGGTCGAATAACAATGTTAACACATTAACATGTCTATTTTTGCACCAGTAATTAACATTTTTTGCATCACCAACACTTGAAACGCAACATGAAACTGAAACACACACTTTTACTGGCTATTACCCTTGCGGGTGTTTTAGCCGCACCATCCTGTAAAAAATCGGGCAATGCTACACCGGGTACCAAAACGTACAACAGCGTAAGTGAGATCACAGTGCCTTCCGGCTTCAACTGGGAAAGCTCACGTGCTATACCGTTTTCTATTGGCATTACAGACGATCGCTTCGCTACAGCTAATCATACTGTAGCCATATACGACGGCGATCCCTACAATGGTGGTGTATTGCTGGCTAAGGGTGCTGCTAATACCAATGCCGCTTATTCAGCTACGCTTAACATCGCTAAAACCATCAACGAAGTATATATCGTTAAAACATCTCCGGACCTGTCGCAGATAGTGAAGAAAGTAACCCTGGGCACAGGCGTGGCCATGTCTTTCGGTGCAATAGACCCCGATGTTGCCTTTAAATCTGGCGCACACCGCACCACTGCTACCACCGACGATTGTAGCAGCGGCTGTACCAATACCATTACTACCAGCACATCTAACGTGAACGTAAATACAGGCAATGTTATCTGCATCACCGGTAGCAACATCAACGTCAGCTTCCAGAATGTGAATGGCGGTACCATCCGCGTATGTGGTACTAACGTTACCCTGCAGAACCTGAACTTTAACGGCGCGGCCAGCCTGCTCATTACTACCGGTGGCTCTGCAATACTGTCGGGCCTCAACTTCAATAACTCCGGTGCTTCCATCACCAACTACGGTACGCTTACCGGTGTATTTGCTGATAATGGTTATTTCAGCAACTACGGCACTTATACCTGCAATGGCGACTTTAATATCAACAGCAATGCCAATACCTTCCTGAATAGCGGTACTATGACCGTTACCGGCAACTTTAACGACGGTACATCGGCGGTGGCTACCAATAGCGGTACACTCACTGTTAATGGCAACTTTCAGCCCAACAGTGGTTCTAACTTTGTGAACAATTGCAGCCTGATAGTAGGCGGCAATTACAACCAGAGCGCCAGCGTAAAGAATTACAACCTGATCAAGGTAGCGGGTACAGCTACCCTCAATAGCGGTGTAGAACTGGGCATGTACAACAGTGCTATGCTGAAGACCACCAACTTCATCAACAATGCAACTGTTAAGGGTTATGGCAGCACATCGCTGGTAAAGATCACCGGCACTACTACTATCTTCAACAGTGGTTCGCAGGCCAATGGCGCCCTGCAGATATGCTCTTCTACAACTGTAGGTGCATCTTACCTTACCGGTGGTGCTGTAAACGGTTGCTCTGTTTACATCCCTACATCGGGTTGCAACAGCGAGGGCAACGGCACACCTGTAGTAACAGATACTGATGGTGATGGTGTTTCTGATGCAACAGACGAATATCCTTCAGATCCATCTAAGGCATACAATAGCTACTATCCCACAGCCGCCACCGGCGGTACCCTGGCATTCGAAGATAACTGGCCATCAAAAGGCGACTTTGATATGAACGATGTGGTGATCGGTTATCGTTACCAGGTAGTTACCAATGCCAGCAACGTGGTAGTAAAGGTTATAGGTAACTACACACTGCGCGCTACAGGTGGCGAGCTGGGTAATGGCTTTGCAGTGCAGTTCCCGGTAAATGCTGCTAATGTAAGCAATGTAGTTGGTGGCACTAAGGAAGACGGTCAGACCAAGGCTGTTATAAAGGTGTTCAACAATATGCGCGATGAAATGGCCAACTGGAATACAGTGCCGGGCGCAACCACAACCGCAGCCAAGAGCTATACAGTATCATTCGATGTGACAAGTGGCCCTACCGTCAGCACATTCGGTCTCAGCGCTTACAATCCATTTATATACAACTACGGTCGCGGCCGCGAGACGCACCTGTGGGGTAAAGCGCCAACCGACCTTGCTGACGCCAGCTACTTCGGCACAAAAGATGATAACTCTAATGCAGCTACAGGCCGTTATTATGTAACAGCTACAGGGTTGCCATGGGCTATAGACATACCAACCGCACCATTTGTTTACCCCATAGAGCAGAAAGATATAACACAAGGTTACCTGCACTTCGGCGATTGGGGTGCATCAGGTGGCGCATCGTTTGTAGACTGGTACAGTAATACAGGTACCGGTTACCGCAACACAGCAAATCTTTATCAATAAAAAAAAGGCTTCCCCAACGGAAGCCTTAGTTGCTTAACTTTATAAGCAAATATTAAAGCTTAATTTCGTACCAGAGGACGCATTTTGTTTTTTGGCTAATTGAATAAAAAACTACTATCGTATTTCTATTAATACCAAACATCTTTAGTGAGTATGCGCGTTAAAAGTTCAGTATTATTGGTTGCTGCCTGGGCCCTCGCCCTGGCGTTGCCCGCCTGCAAAAAAACAGGCAATAACGGCGGCGGTGTATATAACAGTGTGAATGATGTCAAAGTGCCCTCAGGTTTCAATTGGGAGAGCACGAGGGCAGTGCCATTCTCTATAGGCATTACCGATGAGCGCTTTGCTGCAGCCAATCATACCATTGCTATTTATTCGGGCGACCCCTTCAACGGAGGGCTTATTCTGTCCCGCGGATCGGCCAATACCAATACGCCATATACCGCGACACTGAACATTGCTAAAACCATTACTGAGGTATACATTGTTAAGACATCTCCCGACCTGTCGCACATAGTAAAAAAGGTGCCATTGGGCACCGGTGTTACCATGTCGTTCGCGGCGATAGATCCCGAATATGTGCATAAAGATGCGCACAAGGCAACAGCTACTACCGATGATTGCAGCAGTGGTTGCACCAACACCATTACCACTAGTGTAACTAACCTGAATGTAAATACCGGTGACGTTATCTGTATCACGGGCAGCAATATTAATGTAGGTTTCCAGAATGTGAATGGCGGCACTATACGTGTATGCGGCAGCAACGTGACATTGCAAAACCTCAACTTTAATGGTGCGGCCAGCCTGCTGATAACAGCCGGTGGTTCCGCAACACTTTCAGGGCTTAATTTCAATAACTCGGGTGCTTCTATCACCAACTATGGTACGCTTAGTGGTGTATTTGCTGATAATGGTTACTTCAGCAACTATGGCACCTACACCTGCCCCGGCGACTTTAATATCAACAGCAATGCCAATCC
>CANGNA010000050.1 GCA_947455215.1 Chitinophagaceae bacterium | reverse complement strand
TACTGGTGGTGTGAGCCGGGATCGAACCGGCGACACAAGGATTTTCAGTCCTTTGCTCTACCGACTGAGCTACCGCACCATTTAAAAGAAACCTATCGGTAAGTCAAGGTCTCTTTGTGGAAGCACACGGGTTCGAACCGCGGACCCTCTGCTTGTAAGGCAGATGCTCTGAACCAGCTGAGCTATGCTTCCAATTTTATATTAAAGAACTACTTCGGTGTGGAAGCACACGGGATCGAACCGCGGACCCTCTGCTTGTAAGGCAGATGCTCTGAACCAGCTGAGCTATGCTTCCAATTTGTGTTAAAGAACATCCCTTATTCGCTAAGGGAGTGCGAAGATAATGGCATTTTCTTTTTCAACAAAATCTTTTCAACTTTTTTTAAAAATCTAATTCCTCATTATTTGTTTCTTGCCCGCATTTACCGCTAAATGCGCATCCCCAATATCATCTTTCATAACTTACACTATGAAAAACATCTTGTTCATAGTGTCACTACTCAGCTTCTTTACCAGCCTTGCGCAACAGCCCGAACTCAAAACGGTAGAACATGTCGATGTAGCACGCTACGCAGGCATGTGGTACGAGATCGCCTCCTTCCCTCAAAGGTTCCAGAAAGGCTGCCACTGCACTACCGCAGAGTATACCCTGTCAGACAAAGGATTCATTATCGTAGAGAATCGCTGCAACCGCGATAGCATCAAAGGCATGCAGTCTTATATTAAAGGCAAAGCCTTTGTGCAGCCAAACACCGGTAACGCTAAGCTAAAGGTGCAGTTCTTCTTTCCCTTCAGGGCCAAATACTGGATCATCGATCTTGCCGACGATTATAGCTATGCCGTGGTCAGCCACCCAGGCCGGAACTATCTGTGGATATTATCCCGCACACCTAAAATGGATGATGCCGTTTACAATAGCATCACCAACAGGCTCCAACAAAACGGTTTCGATCTGTCAAGACTGCAGAAGACCGTGCAACAATGCCCATAGATCAACACACGCCAATGGCACATAAACACTCCCTGAACAGTGCCACATAACGTCTCCCTCTCCCAGGGAGGGCCGGGGCGAGGCTGGACACATAACACCTCCCTTTACCGTGTCTCGGCTTAGCCGATGAGGGCCGGGGTTTTCACTAAGTCGCATAACGTCTCCCTCTCCCTTGGAGAGGGCCGGGGTGAGGCTAAAACAACAAGAGCCATCCTTGCGGATGGCTCTTGCACGTTATTGTTCAAACACTTACAGGCTTATTCAGCGCTGCTTGCGTCGTCTTCAGCTTTCTTCAGCTTGTCCTTGATAGATGCAAGTGCACCCAGGTCGCCAAGTGTTGGTTTTTCAACCTTGCTCTGGATGTTCTTAACAGCTTTCTTGGTCTTTTCGTTTTCGCTGGCAGCTTCCTTCTTCACTGCTTCCTTCTCTTCATTCTTAGATTGTTCCCAAACTTTTGAATGAGATACCAGTATGCGCTTGTCGTTGCGATCGAATTCGATGATCATGAACGGAAGTGTTTCTTCAACTTCTACGTTATTACCATCTTCCTTGCGCAGGTGACGTGCAGGCGCGTAAGCTTCAAGGCCGTACTGCAGCTGTACTGTAGCACCCTTTTCATCCTTACGGGTTACGCTTCCTTCGTGGATAGAACCAATTGGGAATACTGTTTCGAAAGTGTTCCAAGGATCTTCTTCCAGTTGCTTATGACCCAGAGACAGCTTGCGGTTCTCCTTGTCTATGCCCAGGATGATAACATCGATACCTTCGCCGGTCTTAACGAACTCACTTGGGTGATTGTAACGCTTGATCCAGCTCAGGTCGCTGATGTGGATCATACCGCCGATACCAGTTTCCAGCTCAACAAACACACCGTAAGGAGTGATGTTCTTAACAACACCGTGGTGACGGCTGTCGATAGGGAACTTGTTCTCGATAGTTTCCCACGGATCAGCAGACAGCTGCTTGATAGACAGGCTCATCTTGCGCTCGTCCTTATCCAGGGTTACTACTACTGCTTCATGCTCTTCGCCCAACTTGAAGAATTCCTTCGCGTTGATAGGCTGTGAAGACCATGTGATCTCAGATACGTGTACCAGACCTTCTACGCCAGGCAGAATTTCCAGGAATGCACCGTAATCTTCGATATTTACAACTTTACCCTTCACCTTAGCACCTTCCACAATTGCTTCTGGCAGGTTATCCCATGGATGTGGGGTCAGCTGTTTCAGACCCAGGCTGATGCGCTTCTTCTCGTCATCAAAGTCGAGAACAACCACGTTCAGTTTCTGGCCGTTATGCAGCACTTCGCTTGGGTGCGTTACGCGGCCCCAGCTGATGTCTGTAATATAAAGGAGACCATCTACGCCGCCAAGGTCAATGAACGCACCGAAATCGGTAACATTCTTAACTGTACCTTCCAGTACCTGACCTTTTTCCAGCTGGCCGATGATAACGCTACGCTGCTGCTCGATATCGCTCTCGATGAGTGCTTTATGAGATACCACCGCGTTGCGGATAGTTTCGTTGATCTTAACAACCTTGAAGTCCATTGTCTTACCAACGTACTGGTCGTAATCTGTAACCGGTTTAACGTCGATCTGTGAACCAGGCAAGAATGTTTCCAGGCCGTGAACGTCTACGATCAAACCACCCTTAGTCTTAGAGGTAATAGTACCTGTAACAACTTCGCCGGTCTTGTAGAAGTCAACGATCTGCTGCCATGAACGGGCTGCGCGGGCCATCTTACGGCTCAGGTGCAGGTGACCGCCACGGTCTTCTTTTTCTACTACCATCACTTCAACCACGTCGCCGATCTGTACGTTCGGCATGTCGCGGAATTCGTTCAGGGAGATCAGGCCGTCAGACTTGAATCCGATGTTGATGATAGCGTCGGTCTTGGTCATACCTTCGATCGTACCCATCATCAGTTCGTTTTCAGAGATAGCTTTGAATGTGCCATCATAAACCTGATCGTACTTCTTGCGGTCATCTTCTTTGTAAGATGCCACGTTACGCTTGTCTACGCTCCAGTCAAAATCATCATGAGAAGTATTGGCTACTTCTTTGTAATAATGACGCGGTGCGCGTGTTTGAACAGCTTCAGCAGCTGGTGTTTCTGCAACGGGAGCCTCAGTGGCTGCGGCTGCAGTTGTTTGTACGGACTCCACGCTTTCAGGCGTAGTTCCGGCTGTTTCCGAATGAACTTGATTCTCTTCCAAAATAAATTCCCTCTGTTTTTAAAAAGGAGTGCAAAGATAAGGGTATTTTACCTGATGCAAAAAATATTTCTAATGTGATTGAAGTGAGACATTTATCGGCATATTGGCTACATTGCCTGATGGAAAGTTAGCCGTCATGCACAAAACAAGATTTTTCACAAGTGTTATTTGGCAGATATTACGGAATACAACGGTAATAGTGGCTGTAAGTGCTGTTATTTTAGCACTATTCCTTCTTCGCGGGTGCGGAGCCAACCCTGCATGTACTGGCATTATTACCTCGCGGGATACCATTTATACAGATATTATTTTCAAGACCCATAGTCATGACTCAGCAGACGACTATAGTCTGGAAATATTTTACCATGATTTATATGCCGACACTTCCGTCATACATAGAGCATTGACAGGTCCATGGAATAAAATAGATAGTATAAGTGTTGGGGATACTATAACAAAGGAGAAAAACTCAAACGATGTATATATCAGATGCCGGAACGGCAAAAAGGTACATCTGTTACAACGCCAGGCTACTTATCTGTAGGGCTAATTCTTTGCGTAAACTGCTCTGCCGCTGACCATAAAATCCCCTATTTGGTATCTCCCCTCAGTAAACAATTACCTACGCTTAAGAGCTTTGCAAATGACACATGTCTCTGCGCGGAACAGCCCGTCCCGATTGCTTTCGGGAAAGCAGTCTCGCAAATAAATGAATCGCTATCATCACCACCCTTTACCGTGTCTCGGCTCGGCCGACGAGGGCCGGGGTTTAATTAGACAGGCTGTCTTTCTGTCTTCGCCGAGTCTCTCGAAGCCTGGCCACCGTGCGCAAGCGAGGACTCGGCGATAACCACACGAGCACTACAACAACATGGGAAACTCCCCTATTTGCCTGGCTTGGTGCGCCTGCCAAAAGAAGGGACGATATTTGACCAATCTCGGCTGAGCCGAGAGCGTTGTTCCCGGCTCAGCCGGGATCGGGGGTGATTGCTGCATCGGGACGTATTTGCCTTGCACATTGAAAATCAACGTAACACACAATGTATCACCCAGAGCCTGTCGAAGAACGGCGGGCGACATGGGCATGGGCTTAATCGCAGGAACCGCCCATTTCCGAATGCTTTCGGGAAAGCCGTGTTCCCTGGTAAATTTACTCGTTTTCAGAAACGCCTTTCCACCGCCGCCGCGCTGTAAAACCGATCTTACGCACTTTATAGAAACCATTTAAATGCATCAGCTATTAAAATCCCCTATTTTTGAGCCATCTTGGATGTTTCCCTCTTCATAGCGCGCCGTTACCTGGCCAGGCACAAGGGTAGCTTCTCCTTTATTATACGTATAGGGGTAGTGGCCACATGCCTTAGTACCGCCGTTATGATCCTCTCACTGGCCGTATCTACCGGGTTCAAAGATGCCATAAAAGAAAAATTATATAGCTTTTCCGGCCATGTACATGTCACCTATTTCGATCCGCTGAAGTCCAACGGCATCACCACGCCGCCTATATATTACGATAAGCGCCTGCAGGACAGCATGCGCCACATCCCCCACGTGGTCAGTGTCATCCCCTTCGCCCAGCGTCCGGTCATCATCCAGTACCACGGCAAAATGGAAGGCATCAGGCTAAAGGGTGTAGAAAAAAACTATCACCTGCCCGCAGGCATCACCACTACCGGCCAGTCCATCAGCTATGCCGACAGCAGCTACTCTCGCCAGGTAATGATATCCCAACGCACTGCCGACCTGCTGGATGTGCGCCCGGGAGACACCGTGCTGTTGCAGTTCTTCGAATCGGGCGCCACACCCCGCCTGCGCAAGGTGCGCATCAGCGGCACCTTCCACAGCGGCATGGAGGATGTAGACAAATATTACGGCCTGTGCGACCTTCGTCTCCTCCAGCGCATGAACAACTGGACCGCCGATAGCATCAACGCCTGGCAGCTGGCGCTGGACAACGACGCCTATGCTGATACCGTGTCCAATTATATACATTACAACCTCGTCAATGCCCCTGTCGACTCCTTTACTACCGAGGAAAGCAACGGCGGCCTGTTCGACTGGCTTAAACTACAGTCTATGAACAGCATTATCCTGCTCATCATTATGGCCATTGTGGCATTCATCAACGTGTCGGGCGTTATCCTGGTACTCATGATAGACCGCGCAGCCATGGTAGGGCTGCTCAAAACACTGGGCATGCCATTCGGCAGCATTGGCAGGGTGTTCATCAATGTAGGGGCTATCATCAGCGCTATTGGCATACTCGCAGGCAATGTTTTAGCGTTAGGAATTTGCTGGCTGCAAAAAACTTACGGCATCTTCAAGCTCGACGAGGCCACCTATTTTATGAAGTATGTACCTATAAAAGTAGTGTGGTGGCATGTGGCACTTACAGATATTGCCACACTCATCGTTTTTGTGATATATCTTTGGCTACCGGCACTCTATATCCGCAGGATACAACCTGCCAAAGTGCTGCAGTTCAAATAATAACAGCTAACATAACAAAACCTAAACGATAGGCAATAAAGAAAACGATGTTTAACAACACCTTTCGCCATAGCTAAAACTAAGGCGGCACGCGGCTGGGCAATGTCATTTATTAAGAAAATGCGGTCTGAAAGACCGAAAGATAATAGCCCGGGATGCAGTCCCGGGTGGAATTAAAGAAGTTGGGTCAAGCTCTGTAAGAGCGAAAGACACCATTCAAGATCTTTTACTAAATGACACCTCCTGGCGCAAGGTCCCGCAAAATTGCGGGAGGGTCGGGGTTTAATTAAAATGCGAAAAGTTCAGGGAAAGAAGCTTAGCCTTCGGAAAACGGCAGCTCGCGTTGGTCCCGGCTAAGCCGGGATGCGGTAGCGCAATTTTTCCGATCGCCTTTTTCTTTGTTACTTTCTTTTTGGCGAAGCAAAAAGAAAGTAAAGAGCGACCAGGACAAAAGCACATGGACATTCGTACCACTTGCTTTGGAACTAAAAACAACATGAGCAACAAAACACAATATAAAACCATTTGTCAGCAGCACCCCGGGATACCGGTGTGCACACAGCACCATTGGCTCAATGCCACCTGTGCCAGGTGGGATGTGGCCATTGCCATGAAGGGCGACCACGTGCGTGGCGTATGGGCCTACCCCCTGGAGCAAAAGGCGGGCGTGTCGCTCATCCGCAATCCTTTCTTTACCCCGTACCTGGGCCCAACGGTGTTCTTCCCGCACGACATGAAAGAGAGCAACCGCGACAGCTATGAGCACGAGACCATTGCAGAACTGCTGAAGCAAATGCCCAAAGCCGATGTATGGCACATTGCCCTGCAACCCGGCATAAAACAAGCAGGGCTTTTCCGGCAAAATGGTCTGGAACAAACCGTACAGCAGACGTTTCTTATAGACCTGCAACAGGACGAGCCAACACTACTGGCCAATATGAAAGACAGCCTGCGCAAAAATATCCGCCAGGCAGAAAAAGAACTGACCATTACTGCCGAGCCGGCAGCATTGCCCCAACTATACTCTTTTTACACCACCATGCTGGCGCGTAAAAAGAAAGCGCCGTTCATGAGCCAGGCCGACCTGCAAAAGCTTTTGGATGCCTGCACGGCCAATAATAGCGGCGCCCTTTGGGTAGCCCGGAGCAATGGCGCTATACATGGCATACTCTGGCACGTGTGGGACGCCCGCTGCGGCTATGCCCTCAGCCTGGGCCAAAACCCCGACTCGGATAACTACAAGGCCATGTCGCTGCTGATGTGGCATGCAATGAAAGCATCAAAGCAAATGGGCCAACACACATTCGACTGCGAGGGCAGCATGGACCCCGGCGTAGAACGCTTCTACCGCACCTTCGGCGGCCGCAGAGAGCTATACCTCATCCTCTCCAAAAACGACTCCGCCGTCTGGAAACTAAAACAGCTGATACGCGGGTAGGACGATCTATCTACCATTCTGCAGGTGCTCTGATTCCGGCCTTCATTGCGGGCGCGCAATCATTCTCCAATGACAGCAACCACCACCGAGTGTCACCCTGAGCTTGTCGAAGGGCGGCACGGACATGGGTTTGTCATCGCAAGCACATTGCAGCACCCAATCAATTATTTTGCCTTTGCGTCCTCCGCCTGCTTAAAGGCCTTTGCGCTCTTTGCATACCTTTCTTCGCGTACTATGCGTGAACTATTTGCCCAACAAACCCATCCTCCTTTTCCTACAATCCTGACCATCCTGATCAAAATTCCCGACATTTGCACAAATTTTTGCTGCATGCCTGCCACTTTCCAGGATAATGACATCACATCGGGACTAAAAGATAAACGTAAGCTGTCGGCTTACCTCGATAGCCTTGTGCATAAGCACCTGGAAGGTATAAAGAAGATAAAACTGAACTACATCTTCTGCAGCGACGATTACCTGTTGCAGATCAACAAACAGTTCCTGAACCACGATACATATACCGACATCATCACCTTCGACCTCAGCGAGACCGAACACAACCTGACCGGCGAGATTTATGTGAGCGCCGACAGGGTAAAAGAGAATGCAGTAAAATTTGGTGTTAGCTACCAGAACGAACTGCACCGCGTAATTTTTCACGGCACACTGCACCTGTGCGGCTTTGGCGACAAAAAACCGGCCGACAAACAAGAGATGCGCAAACAGGAAGATGCATGCCTTGCCACTTATTTGGACGCTGCAACTACATGATAAAGCTCTGTAAGGGCAATGTCATTAAGTTAAGAAAAGTACGGTCTGAAAGACCGAAAGATAATAGCCCGGGATGTAGTCCCGGGTAGGAGGAAACAAGTCGGGGCGAGCTCTGTAGGAGCGAAAGATACCCTACAGAATCCCTTAACTAAATAATATTTCGTTTCAACCCATCTGCTTAAGGCGAAAGAAACATAAAAAGACAACTGATGAAGATAGAGATACTGTACGAAGACAACGATTTGTTATTGGTGAACAAACCTGCGGGCATGCTGGTCATCCCCGACCGCTTTGACCAGAATATAGCCAGCCTGAATAAATTACTGGAAGCCCAGCTGAAACAAAAAGCATGGGTGGTGCATCGCCTCGACCGCGACACCAGCGGTGTCGTTTGCTTTGCCAAAACAGAAGCATATCACAAATACCTGTCGATGGCTTTTACAGAGCGCGACGTGAATAAGTACTATGCTGGCCTGGTAACGGGTATAGTACTGCCGGAGCAGGGACGCATTGAGAACATGATAGCCGAACACCCGTATGTGGCCGGTAAAATGATAGTGGCTAAAAAGGGTAAGCTGTCTGTAACCGATTATCGCGTAGCCGAACAATGGCCGCTCTACGCGCTCATGCAGTTCCAGATACACACCGGCCGCACCCACCAGATACGCGTACACATGCAGTCTATTGGCCACCCTATTGTGTGCGACGAATTGTATGGAGATGGCAAGCCGTTCTACCTGTCATCAGTAAAACGCAAGTACAATCAAAGCAAGCACGACGAAGAAGAACGCCCATTGCTCAGCCGCCTGGCGCTCCACTCCTACAAACTAGAATTCGAGAAAGAAGACGGCCAGCTCATTTCCGCCGAAGCACCACTACCCAAAGACATGGCAGCTATGGTCAACCAACTGAACAAATGGTGCAAACCAACCCAGTAAATGAACTTAGCAAAACCTTGTTTGATGAGCACCGTCGTTTTCGGAAACTCCCCTCTTGCCAAAGAGGGGACGATGCGCCGCTTGCGGCTGCGTCGGGGGTGATCGACCACGGCGACTGGACTTACCCGATTCAAACAGCTTTCAACTTACGACTAAATACTTACGACTAAAATGCTCACTGTCTCGCTCAATACCATCAAACTGATCGCCCCGCACGGCCTGTACCCGCAGGAGCACGTGCTGGGCAACACTTTCGAAGTAGATGTAGATGTGAACGTACCCGATGAGCAACCCTGGCCCTTTGTAGACTATACCCTCATACACCAGGTAGTAGTAAAAGTATTTCACCGCGAAGGCCAGCTGCTGGAAACATTTGTGTACAACATACACACTGCCCTTAAAGAACTCTTCCCCATGGCCCTATCTGTGCGCGTAGCCGTTCGCAAACTGAACCCACCCATGAGCGGCAGCGTAGGTTATTCGCAAGTGTGTTATGAGAAATGACCTAAAAAATCACGATCATCGCAAGGTGTATTCGTGAAAACCCGCAGTCATGCTTAAATAATAGCAACCACCACTTAGTGTCACACTGAGCTTAGTTTACCCTGAGTTTGTCGAAGGGTCGAAGTGCGACACGGTCATGGACTCTGTCATTGGCAGGGAACGAAGCAGTCTCGTAAATAAATGAAGCGCTAACTTCACCTCCCTTTACCGTGTCTCGGCTCAGCCGATGAGGGCCGGGGTTTAATTAAGCAAGCAGTCTCGCGTCGGGACGTATCCATTTTCGGGAACTCCCCTCTTTGTATAGCCTTGTGCGCAGGCCTAAAGAGGGGACGATGTCCGACCAGCCGTAGGCGTGCTGTCGGACGTCGGGGGTGATTACCTGTTCTGGTCGAAGCGTCCCGCTTCGTCCTAAGCCCGGCAAGCGTCCCGCTTGCGAAAATTAATAACAACGTATCTGTATCTTGCACGATTTATTTTCATTGAGCCATTGAGCCATTGAGCCATTGAGCCATTGAGCCATTGAGCCATTGAGCCATTGAGCCATTGAGCCATTGAGCCATTGAGCCATTGAGCCATTGAGCCATTGAGCCATTGAGCCATTATTTCCTCCTCTTCGCCCTTTCATACTGCACCGGCCATTTAATATCATAGCCCAGCGCACCCGCGGCATGAATAGGGAAATAAGGATCGCGTAAAGACTCCCGTGCCATAAATATCAGGTCTGCCTGTTCTTGTTGCAATATCTCCTCGGCCTGCTCCGGCGTAACAATAATGCCTACAGCACCTGTAGGTATGCCTGCCTTGCGCACAGCGGCTGCAAATGGCACCTGGTAATTGGGCCTTGCAGGTATTTTAGCATAAGACACTGCCCCGCCCGATGAGCAGTCCATCACATCCACACCACGCTCTTTTACAATACCTGCAAGCCTTACAGAGTCCTCAACCGTCCAGCCACCCTCTACCCAATCGCTGGCCGATATACGCAGGAACAGTGGCAACTCTTCCGGCCACACAACACGCACAGCATCTATCACCTCCAGCAAAAAGCGGCAGCGGTTTTCAAAACTGCCACCATATTCGTCGGTACGTTTATTCACCAGTGGCGATAAAAATTCATTGATCAGGTAGCCATGCGCGCCATGTAGTTCCAGCACCTTAAACCCCGCTGCCAGTGCACGTTTTGCAGCATCTTTAAAAGCACTTACTATGCGCTGTATGCCGGCAATGGTCAATACTTCAGGCTCAGGGTAACCTTCGGTAAAAGCGCCGGTGCCGGGTGCTACAGTGTCCCATCCACCTTCGGATACAGGTATCAACTTATCGCCCTCCCACGGTGCAGAAAGGCTCGACTTCCTGCCCGCATGCGCCAGCTGTATACCCGGCACACAATCCTGTTGTTCTATAAAGGTGGTAATGCGGTGCAGCGGTGCTATATGCTCATCCTGCCACAGGCCAAGGTCGTGCGGAGAGATACGCCCTTCCGGCGTTACGGCCGTAGCTTCAACAATGATCAGCCCATTGCCACCTACCGCCCTGCTACCCAGGTGCACCAGGTGCCAATCATTAGCAAAACCATCAACAGCCGAATATTGGCACATCGGCGATACCACCAGCCTGTTCTTCAACATAACACTCCTTATCTGCAGCGGACTAAACAACTTTACCATAGCCCCGCAAAAATACGTATCGAAGAATTGCTGCGTGCAACAACCTCAGTGTCGCCCACCCAATTGTCATTCACAATACCCTCATTGAGCTATTCAGCTATTCAGCCATTGAGCCATTATATATCTTTGCACCCATGACAAACAATAACTACACCATTGTAGCCGACGTAATAAAGAACAGGCGCTCCATAGGCGGCCCTAAGATGAACGGGCAGAAAATACCCGACGAAACCGTAAAAGAACTATTGGAACTCGCCCATTGGGCCCCTACCCACGGCCGCACAGAGCCATGGCAGTTCCACGTTTATACCGGCGAAGCACTGCTGCAGTTTGGCCTCGACCACGGCAACCTCTACTGGAACAATACCCCTGAAGAGACCCGCATGCAGGGCACCAAAGAAAAGCTGGAGAACAACATTAAAAACGTGTCGCACCTGGTAGTAAGCGTCATGAAGCGCGGAGCCAACGATAAGATACCGCAGCTGGAAGAGATAGCCGCAGCATCAGCAGCCGTACAGAACATACTACTTGGCGCCACAGCCATGGGCATTGCCAGCTTCTGGAATACCGGCGGCATGACGCTGAAACCAGCCATGAAACAATACCTTGGCCTCGGTGCCGAAGATGTAGTACTTGGCCTCATCTACCTCGGCTATACCGACGAACCATTAAAGCCCGGCGTACGCAACACCCACCCCTCAGAAAAAGTGATCTGGAAATAACCAACAGCATAAATCAATACAGCCACGGCGATGCCGTGGCTGTATTGATTTTATAATTCTAATAAAAAACGGTCATGGCAAGGAACGAAGCCATCTCTCAATCATTCTCCAATCACAGCAACCATTACATAGTGTCACACTGAGCCTGTCGAAGTGCGACACGGACATGGGCTTGAGAGACTACGAGGTCGCTTATCTGTAAACTAATGCCCCCCATCATTGCGCGAGAAAAACCCTTTAGCTAACTAACCTTTTTTACTTTTTACTTTTTTTACTTCTCCTCCCCTTCGTCCTCATCTTCATCTTTAGGCTTCTTGGGTTCCTCTTTAGCAGGCATCTTATTGTGCGGGTTGCCTGCCGATGATGGCCTGTCATTTTCCTTGCGCTCTGGTGCTGCTTCAGGCTGCGCCTGCGGTGCTGGTGCCGATGAAGCCTTTATCTTTTTAGTTACTGTCGCCTGCTCCGGTACCGGGTCGTTATCCTCCTGCTTCTGTGCCTGTGGCTGCTTCTTCACCATACTTGGCCTGCGGTAAGCGGCCTTAGGTGCATCCGGCTTTTTGATCAGCTCTATATTGTTCTTGTCTGCAAACTCCTGCCTGGCCTTGTTATACGCAAGCAGGTATTGCTTTTCCTGCGCCGCTACCGCTTTAAATGCGTCGCGGCATTTGGCCACCTCATCATCACTGGCATTGCTTTTCAGTTCTTCAAAAGGTGTGAACACTTCCTTTACCACCTTCAGTTCAAATTCATAAAAGGCCAGCAGGTTCTTGCGCATATCATCACCACCTTCTACATCTGTAGGCTTTTTGAATCGTACTACCTGCTTCTTCAAAAACTGCTCCATGTCCCTGCGTGGCCTTGCCAGCACGCTATAGTCCGGCTTACTGCCATTAATATCCTGGCAGGCATGCACCCATGTGGCCGCCAGCAGGTACAGGCTGTCTGTCGAATTGGTCAGCAGCTCATTATACTCCTCCGCACTTTGCTGCGCAAAACTACCCGTGCTACATAGCAATAGCATCGCCAGTATCCATATATGCACCCTTTTATTCATAACTCAATTTGTACAAAGCTACTGATTACAATGTTAAAATATACCTGCCCATCAAACCCTTTAACTCTTTGACCATTTACCCTTTTAACGCTTTAACTATTTACCCTACTTTTGCCTTCCTTATGATATTGGTTACAGGCGCAAGCGGATTTCTGGGCAGCCATCTCGTGCATATGCTATCTGCACAGGGGGCTACTGTGCGTGCACTGTATCACAGCCACGCTCCGTCATCTGCCGATGCAGCCCTGCCTGGTGTCTCCTGGCAAAAGGCCGATCTGCTCGATGTATTTGATGTCGAAGAAGCCATGAAGGGTATCACACAGGTATACCATTGCGCAGCTATCGTATCCTTCCAGCCCCATGAGCATAAAAAAATGCTGCACTTCAATCCTGAAAGTACCGCCAATATTGTGAACCAGGCTATTGAACAAGGCATAGAAAAGATGGTTTATGTCAGCTCCATAGCCGCTCTGGGCCGTGGCGATGAGAAGAAGAACGAGATAACCGAAGAAGAACAATGGGGCGAAAGTGGCTACAACTCAGCCTACGCTATCAGCAAATACCTGGCAGAGACCGAAGTGTGGCGCGGCATTGGCGAAGGGCTCAATGCCGTCATCGTCAACCCCGGCGTAATACTTGGCGAAGGCGATTTCAACGATGGCTCTGCCGCACTCATGAAGATCGCTGCCAAAGAGTTCCCTTTCTATACCGATGGTATCACGGCCTGGACCGATGTTAAAGACGTGGCCACCATCATGGTTGCATTAATGCACTCCGATATTGAGGGCGAGCGATATATCGTTAGCCAGGGCAACTATGCCTATAAAGATATCTTCACCCGCATGGCACTGGCCTTGGGCAAAAAACCACCACATATACATGCAGGGCCTTTCATTACCAACATGGCCTGGCGCCTGGGCCGCCTGCAGGCGTGGATGGGCAAAAAACCGGTCATCACCCGCGAGACCGCCCGCAACGCCCATCACCGCTCTATTTACAACAACAGCAAACTACTACACGCACTCCCGTCTTTCACCTACACCCTTGTAGATGAGACCATTACCCGCATGGCTGCCGCCTTTAAGAATAAAGATCAATAAAGCAGCAGATATCACTGTTTGCGAATTGTAAATCTTTTAACGAGCTATATGCATCCATTTTCACGGAAAGAAGCGTTGGCCGAGCGGTAGCGAGGAGCGGTCGAGCCAACCACAATAACACGCATTATAGCTCCTTTTTCGCGCGGAGCGATACGAAAAAGTGCCGCTTTCTTTTGTTACTTTTCTTTGCGGCAGCACAAAGAAAAGTAAAGAAGAGGTGGGCAGATAAACACGAGATTAGTATTAACAAATGATAAAACAAGTCAACTAAGCATACTATTTCTTTATACAAACGCTAAGGCAGAAGGAATAGCATACTCCTCACAAATAATAGATATTTTTTCGTTTTTATAAAAAACAGTCGTAAACTTGCATTACGGAAACAATCTATTGTTTCATTCTTCAACCGGTTAGCAGAATTCCCGTTCAGATAACCTCCCCCAAAAAATATCGATAAGACACTTATAGTGGCATCATTATTATTCAAACAATTTCAATCCGAAAACATCAAGGCATGCCTTACGACATCTTGCAATTAAGTGATATGCTCATCCCCGAGCTGTTAGACGTAGCAGAAGATCTTAAAATTGACAATCCCCGCGGTTACGATAAACAAGCCCTTATTTATAAAATATTAGATACTCAGGCACTCGGCGCTAAAGCTGCCGACGATAGCGATAAAAAGAAACGCGGCCGCAAACCTAAAGAAGCCGCAGCCGCAGCACCCGTTGCCGAAGCACCACAACCTGCAGCAGCACCTGCTCCTGTAGCCGACACTGCAGAACCTGCAGAAAAGAAAAAACGCGGCCGTAAGCCCAAAGAAAATGCCGAAGCCGCTGCCGAAGAAGTAGTAGCCGCAGCAGCCGCTCCTGCACCATCAGCGCCTGAAGCACCCGCAGCGCCAACACAGGCACCAGCGCCCGTGCAGCACAGGCAGCACGAACAAAGGAGAGAGTTCAGGCAGAACAATAACAACAACAACAATAATAACCAGCAACGCCGTTTCGAGCAGCAGCCACGCCACGAAGCCCAGGCACCGGCTCCCGCACCAACACAAACACCGGCGCCTGCTGCCGCAGCAGAAGCTGAAGAAGGTTCTGGCATCATTATGCCTACGGAAGATAATTCTGAGATACAACCACCGCAGGCCGAGACCGAAAGGCCCGCACCGCCGCAGCAACAGCCGTTCAACCGCCAGCGCCGCGAAGAAAAACAATCCAACTTCAATCTCGATTTTGATGGCGTAGTACTGAGCGAAGGCGTATTGGAAATGATGCCTGATGGCTATGGTTTCCTGCGCAGCAGCGACTATAACTACCTCAGCTCTCCCGATGATATTTACGTATCTCCTTCACAGATAAAACTCTTCGGCCTTAAAACCGGCGATACTGTGAAAGGTAGCGTACGCCCGCCAAAAGAAGGCGAAAAATACTTTGCTCTGCTGAAGGTGGAAACCATCAATGGTAAGCTGCCCGATGAGATCCGCGACCGCGTGCCGTTCGATTATCTTACCCCGCTCTTCCCTTTCGAAAAGCTCAACCTCACCAGCACAGGCAGCAACTACAGCACCCGCATCATGGACCTCTTTACCCCTATAGGTAAGGGCCAGCGCGGACTGATAGTAGCACAGCCTAAAACAGGTAAGACCATGTTGCTGAAGGAAGTGGCCAATGCTATTGCAGCCAACCACCCCGAGGTATACCTGATGATCGTACTGGTAGATGAACGCCCGGAAGAAGTTACCGATATGCAGCGCAGCGTACGTGCCGAGGTGATCGCCTCTACGTTCGATGAGCCTGCTGATAAACACGTAAAGGTATCTACAATAGCCCTGCAAAAGGCTAAGCGCCTGGTAGAAGTAGGCCACGATGTGGTGATACTGCTCGACTCTATCACCCGCCTGGCACGTGCACACAATACAGTAGCACCTGCCAGCGGTAAAGTACTCTCCGGCGGTGTGGAGGCCAACGCTATGCAAAAGCCAAAACAGTTCTTTGGTGCGGCACGTAAAATAGAGAATGGCGGCTCACTCACCATCCTGGCCACAGCCCTCATAGATACCGGCTCTAAGATGGACGAAGTGATCTTCGAAGAATTCAAGGGTACAGGTAACATGGAGCTCCAGCTCGATCGTAAACTGTCTAACAAGCGCATATTCCCGGCTATCGACATCACCTCATCTTCTACCCGCCGCGACGACCTCCTGCTGGAAAAAGACGTACAGAACAAGATGTGGCTGCTCCGCAATCACATTGCCGATATGAACGTCGACGAAGCCATGAACTTCCTCCTCAAACAAATGAAGGGCACCCGCAGCAACGAAGAATTCCTTGCCGCAATGAACCGATAACAACAGCACACTTAACCATACCCAACAGGCAACCCCAAAAAGGTTGCCTGTTGTGCTTTTAATTGATGTCTATTTGTAATTTTAGTTATGGAACGCTCAAAACCTAAGACAAGTAAAGCGATACACATAGCATGTTTCATCTTGCTATTAATATCCTTAGGATGGTCATTTGCTCGTGGGTTTGATGTAAAAAAAATACGACTGCCAGATGGGCATATCAAACAACAGGTATTTGACAGTTCCGGCGTATTGACCGAAGAAGAACTTTTCCTGGACACTGACACTGGATTAGTAAACGACGGATATTCGAGAATGTTCTACCCTAATGGACAAATTAGCCAGGAGCGCATCTTCAGAAAAGGTGAAGTAGATAGTGTATTACTCATGTATTATGATGATGGCAAATTAATGACTTGGAGCGAAATTAGAGATGGGGCAGCAAATGGAGTATTTTACTCATTCTACAGAAATGGAGATACTTTTCAAAAGGATTATTATTTAGATAATGACAAATTCGGATCTCAATATCGTCTGGATAGCGGCACACATAAAATTTACCAGTACCAACTGCAACAACATACAAACAGCTATAAACTACTCCTGGAATATGACAAACGAGATAATGTCATAGAAAGAAAAGGTCATCCTTTAGCTGTCGAGTTGAGTAAAGGAAAAAAAGTTTATGATAAGACCGACACAGCCAACATAACATTTGTAATAGCAAGACCTCCGAGGGCAAAAGCTTCAGTAAAAATTTTCAAAAACAATTTTAGCAAAATAGCCTACCAATATACTTACGCAGATTTTCACATTTTGGAACCAGCAAATGTTGGCATCAAAGATTTGCAATACCCATGTAAAGAGGGAACAACAAAATTCCTTGCAATATGCGAATTAACAGATACTATCTCCAATAAACATATTATCAGAGATACGACATATTTAATCATCAAAGTAAAGTAACACCTTTTAAACAAACAGTGCAACGCAATAGAAATACTATATAATTCCCATTAACTGGTCCGCGTTTGTAACGCGGACCCAACGGCGCGGCGTTTGTAACGCCCGTAATCAAGCTACCTCTTAACCACCTTCCACACATCCTTATCCGTTACCCCATGCACCTCTTTAAAAAAGCGCAACATAGAATCAAGTTTATTCATTTCCCGGCTCCCATTTTGCTTAAATTGCTGTAATCTGTGCAAGGTATTGTCCGTTAGGTTTTGCTTACCTTCTATTGTATACCATAATACATACTGATCCAGCTTTACCACAGAGTCTGCTACCGATAACATCTTCTGGGCCTGTTTGCCTGTTCCCCACATAGGGTCAGGGTCCGCCTGGTTGTCGAAATCTTGTATGCCGTCATGGATACCTTCCCTGATACCGCCATCTACCGACTCCATGTACTCACGCAGCAAATTTGTGTCTGCAGTCCCATATCCTTTTGTTCCAAAGCTATCGGAAAAAAATCTCCGCACCCACATTTTTTCCTGCACCAGTGCAGCATACTGCACATATTTCTGCTCCACCGGCTTAGGCTCACACCCAACCAGCCAGCCCATTAAAGCAATTAAAAAAATCTCTTTCATTAACTATTCTGTAAATTCTAAAATTCTGGCCAATTCTGATTCAGACACCCCCACCCCAGCTTTTTGTGGCCAATTACCCTCACCCCTCCTCAAGATACCATAAATAAATCTATATTTGTATATCATAGTATAACAGAGCCCCTGTCAGGCTTTTTGCTTTTATTACATGCGCAACTATTCATTATACCTGTTCCGCTGCCTGCTGGTTACTATCACCTGCATACTGGCCTCGGCGAGTGCACAGGCCTCGCATATCTTCGGGGTCGATCTGTACTATACTAATGTCGGTGGCAATGTATATACCGTTACCCTTGCTGTATATGGCGATTGTTCTGGCAGCGCATTCTATAACCTGTCTACCTCATCCCCTACCATCGAAGTATACAACGGCAGCACATATGTCAGCTCTATGACGCTCACCGTGCAACCACCAACCAATGGGGTCGAGGTATCGCCCGTCTGCCCATCGCAGCTCGGCAATACCACTTGCTCCAATACTTCAAGTTCACTGCCCGGCATCAAAAAATTCATTTACCAGGGCAATATTACCTTATCCACCACCTCTACGGTTTGGCGCTTTTTGTTCAATGGCAATATGGGTGGCACCTCTTCGGCAGGCCGCAGCAATGCCATTACCAACATCAACATACCGGGCACAGGCTCTACCATATCCCTTGTCGATACGCTCAACAATACACCCGGCGGCAATTCCAGCCCCCTGTACAACACCATACCCACACCTTATTTCTGCGTTAACACACCGGCCAATTACAACCCTGCCGCTGTCGACCCCAATGGCGATGTGCTCTCGTTCGATCTTGTGTCTGCTATCGATGCGGCAACAGGTGTCAGTGTCAATTATGTATGGCCCTACGGACCAACAGCACCACTCGGCGTTACAGCCGGCACATTCTCTTTTACACCTACCAACGGCCAGCTCAGCTTTACGCCCAACATTGCACAGCGTGCCGATGTGGTATATAACGTTCGCGAAACGGTAGGTGGCGTGCTCCGCGGCACCAGCCAGCGAGAGATGACCATTGTCGTCCTCAGCCCATGTACAAACAACCCACCCACGGGCAGCATGAGCGCCCCTACAGGCGGTTCACTCTCAGGCGGCACGCAGATCAATATCTGTAACAATGTGGGTGCGTTCTCCTTTCATATCAACCCTACCGATGCCGACGGCGACACCATCAGCATGACCGCCAGCGGCCTGCCAACCGGCGCCACTTTTAATATCGTCAACAATAATACAGCAGCGCCGCAGGGCACCTTTTTCTGGAACACCACAGGCGTCACGCCCGGCACGTACACTTTCTTTGTCAATTATCAGGATCGTGGCTGCCCTATTGCCAGCAGGCAATCTATAGCTTATACCATCAATGTACTGCCCGCACCATCATTAGCCTTCAACTTTATATCAGCCGCTACCTGCACTCGCAAGGCGGTCTTTACGCTCACACCCGGCACCGTATCTGGTCCATGGAGCATCAACATACTGCAGGGTGCTACTACTGTGCAAACATTCACCGGGCTCACTGCTACGCTTACCGATAGCCTTAACCCCGGCACATACACTATCCGTACCTACAACAGCGTATCTTGTTATAAAGACACTACAGTCACCTTCGCCGCACCACCGCTACCATCGGGCACTGTTACCATCACACCGCCACTATGCACCGGCGATGCTAATGCAACTATCTCCGTTATCGGCACTGCCGGCACTGCGCCATTCACGTATGCGCTGGGCGCAGGTGGCTACACTTCATCGGGCTCATTCACCGGGCTTACTGCAGGTGTATATGTACTGCACATCCGCGATGCCAATAACTGTGTCAAAGACACTTCTGTAAGTATTGCAGCCACCGCGCCAATACTCTTGTCCGTTGCTGTCCGCCGCTCCACCTGCAATGGCTATGCTAATGGCCGTGTCATCATTGTGGGCTACAACAGCATAGCGCCATACACGTATGCTATGGGTTCAGGTGCTTATTCCGCTACCGATACGTTCGATAACCTTACAGCCGGCACATATACCTTCCACGTCAAAAATGCCAATGGCTGCATCAAAGACACCACACTATCCTTTGTCGATTCTCAATACCTGCATGGCAGCATATCTGCTACACCCATAGCCTGCTATGGCGGCACATCTACGGTTACTGTTGCTGGTATCGGCGGCTTTGGCATACCATATGCCTATGCATATAATACCGGCGCATTCGGTCCATTCGGCTCATTTACATTGGGCCAGGGCACGTACACATTCCACATTACCGATCCGCAATCCTGCTTCTTCGATACTACCATTACCATCACTCAACCCACACCGGTAACCATAGCCACTACCCCGTCCGCTGCCACGTGCCACGGCTCGGCTACAGGCGGCGTAAGCATCACGGCCTCTGGCGGCACTCCTGGTTACACCTACGCTATCGATGGCGGCACATACGGAGCGTCATCAACAATATCAGGCCTCCTTGCCGGCACACATACCGTTACCGTTCAGGATGCCAACAATTGCATTGCCACCGCTACCATCACCATTACAGAGCCTGCCGCTGTAGCTGCCGATTCTGTATCCGTGCAACTGCCGCTGTGTAACGGCGTTGCCGATGGAGTCCTGCACATCTATGCTTCGGGTGGCACTCCCGGTTACACTTATGCTATCAATACCGGCACCTACGGCGCGTCCGGCATATTTACCGCATTGGCGGCAGGCACTTACACACTGCACATCAAAGATGCCAATGGCTGCATAAAAGATACTACCGTCACCCTTGTCAATCCGCCAAGTGTTATCCCTGGCGCCACCGTCACCCCATCGCACTGTCAAAACCTGGCCGATGGCGTGGTAACCCTATCCGGCACAGGCGGAACCCCTGCCTATGTCTATGCTCGGGGCACTGGTACATATGGCGCTTCGCCTACCTTCTCACCATTGGCAGCAGGCACTTACACCTTCCACATCCGCGATGTCAATGGCTGCATTGCCGATACTACACTTACCATCACCAACCTGGTGCATATCATGGCATCATTTGCGGTCACTCCGCCGCTGTGCAATGGCGATGCCAATGGTATTGTTACCGTTACCGGCACCACCGGCACATCGCCATACAACTATGCTTTCAGCACGGGCAGCTATAGCACCACCAATACATTTACCGGCATATCGGCTGGTGCCAATACCTTCCATATCCGCGATGCTGTTGGTTGCATCGGCGATACTACTATTACTGTCACACAGCCATCACTGGTACTTATAGCGGTCACTACCACTCAGCCATCATGCTATGGGTATACCGATGGCACAGCTACAGCCACAGGTGCTGGCGGCACTGCGCCTTATACATATGCCATCAATGGCGGCACATTCAGCGCTGCTGCTACGTTTACAAACCTTGCCGCAGGCACCTATACCGTAGCCGTTCAGGATGCACACAACTGCGTCCGTCAAACAGTGGTCGTCATTGGCCAACCATCACCACTTACTATTAATGCGCTCGATATTACCAACATCTCCTGCAATGGCGGTGCCGATGGTATGGTAACGGTTACTGCTGCCGGTGGCACGCCCGCATATCAATATGCATCAGGTAGTGGCGCCTTCCAGGCATCGGCTACACTCACTGGCTTCACCGCAGGCACATACGCCCTACACGTACAGGATAGCCACGGCTGTGCTGTCGATTCTTCGGTTACATTAACGCAACCAGCCACACTTGTTATAGCATCTGTTACTGTCACTAACCCTACCTGCCAGGGCTATGCCGATGGTGCTATAACTATTACCGCCGGCGGGGGCACCACGCCTTATCAATACTCAAAAGACAATATAACTTTCGTGTCCGGCACAACATTCAACACACTTACCGAGGGCACTTATACTATATTCATCAAAGATGCCCACGGGTGCACTACCGACACTACACTCACGCTCATCGGCTACCCACATATCAACTACGATAGCTTCACCATTACCTCCGCAGGCTGCGCCGGCCGGCAGGATGGCGGCATCATCATATACGGCAGCGGTGGCAACCCGCCACTCACCTATTCACTTAGCGGCATGGTGCCAACCACAGCCCCCAACATCTTCACCGCGCTTATGGCCGGCAACTATACCGCAACCATTACCGATGCCAAGAATTGTACTAAAGATTCGCTCATCAACATTCCTCAACCCGATAGTGTAAAGGTCACTACTACTATCACACCCAATAGCTGCCTGGGCCTCGAAACACAGGGTGTTGTTGTGGCCAATGTTACAGGCGGCACACTGCCATACACCTACCTGTGGAACCTTAATGCAGACACTGCTTCATTCATTGCCAATCTGCCCAATGGCGACTATACCGTGTACGTTAAAGATGCGCATAACTGTAGCGACTCCGCAACAGCTACCATCACTTACGACAACTGTTGCACACCCTTCCTGCCCAATGCATTCTCACCCAACGGCGATGGACATAACGACCTCTACCGCCTGGTATACAAGGGCGATATTGAGTTGATAGAATTCTCGGTATACAACCGCTTCGGCGAGCGCGTATTCTTCACCAAGCAAATAACCGAAGGCTGGAATGGTTCGTATAAAGACGAGCCTTGCGATATCGGCACTTATTACTATTACATCAGGCTATACTGTGGCAACCGCCACGATCATATCCTCGAATTTAAAGGCGACGTAACCCTCGTAAAATAACGCATGTTCACACAGCAGTCGCTTGATGGGTGAAAACTGGGCAACCTTGAACTGGTCCGCGTTTGTAATACCAATTGTATATCAAAAGTCGATATCATTCCGCGGCAGTACACCTCCCTCTCCTTTGGAGAGGGCCTGGGTGAGGCTTCATATAGTGTGCCGATTTTGTGTCCTCGCGGAGTCTCTCGAAGCCAGGCCACCGTGCGCAAGCGAGGACTCGGCGATAACCACACGAGCACTACAAAAACATGGGAAACTCCCCGCTTTGCCGGTTTGGCGAAATTTGCAATTTCGTCGTAGGTGTAGGCGATCTCCAGATCGCCGAATAACCTCAAGGTTGTGTCCTCGCCGGGTCTCTCGAAGCCTCGCCACCGCGCGCAAGCGAGGACTCGGCGATAACCACACGAGCACTACAAAAACATGGGAAACTCCCTCTTTGCCAGTTTGGCGAAATTTGCAATTTCGTCGTAGGTGTAGGCGATCTCCAGATCGCCGAATAACCTCAAGTTTGTGTCCTCGCCGGGTCTCTCGAAGCCTCGCCATCGTGCGCAAGCGAGGACTCGGCGATAACCACACGAGCACTACAAAAACATGGGAAACTCCCTCTTTGCCGGTTCGGCGAAATTTGCAATTTCGTCGTAGGTGTAGGCGATCTCCAGATCGCCAAATAACCTCAAGTTGTTGTGTCCTCGCCGGGTCTCTCGAAGCCTGGCCACCGTGCGTAAGCGAGGACTCGGCGATAACCACACGAGCACTACAAAAACATGGGAAACTCCCCCTCTTTGCCAGTTCGGCGAAATTTGCAATTTCGTCGTAGGTGTAGGCGATCTCCAGATCGCCGAATAACCTCAATACCAGTTTAACCGGCAGCCGGATCTTGTCCGACATCTTGTAATAGCTCAGGCTAGTCCCCCCCATCAACACTCCTCATCCTGCACACTCTTTCTGAATTGCGAGATCAGCTTTTTCATCTGTTTTAACTCAGCTATCTTTCCATCGATATCCTGCAGCTTATTGTCCAGTATCACTAACTTATCCGGTATGGTGATACCATCGCTATACCACGCATCTATAAGTTCACCTATCTCATTCAGCGTAAAGCCTATCGACTTTGCATCCCTTATCAGCAGCAACTTTTCTACACACGCTTCATTGTAATGAAAATAATTGTTTGATCGTACTTCCGCATTTCTTTCACCCTTTATCAGGCCCATCTTTTCATAGAACCTTATGGTGTGCGCAGTAACTCCGGTGCGTTTAGATAATTCACTGATAAGCATAATGACCCAAAAATAAGTATTAACAAAAAATAAGCAAAGTATAGACCATACTCTAATGTTGGTAGTTTTAAAACCTTCTCCCATTTTTGCAGTATACTTTAAAAACGCAAACAAAATGGCAACCGCATTGATCACCGGCGCATCCAATGGAATAGGTCTGGAGCTGGCCCGCATACACGCCGCAAACGGCGACGACCTGGTACTTGTAGCACGCTCTGCAAACAAACTCAGCGAGATAAAAGCGGAGTTGGAACAAAAGCATCGCATAAAAGTGATAGTGCTGGCCAAAGACCTCTCAGCCCGCGATGCAGCACAAGATGTATACAACGAAACAAACCGCGCCGACATCAATATCAACTATCTCATCAACAATGCAGGCTTCGGCGATTTCGGCATGTTTACAGAAACCGATTGGCATAAAGAGCAGCAGATGATAGACCTCAACATCACCTGCCTTACACAACTTACTAAGCTATACCTGAAAGATATGGTGAAGCGTGGCAATGGCAAGATCATGAATGTAGCGTCCACAGCAGCGTTCCAATCGGGCCCTACAATGGCAGTATACTATGCTACCAAAGCATACGTGCTTAGCTTTTCAGAAGCAATAGATAACGAAGTGCGCGACAAGGGCGTTACCGTTACCGCCCTGTGTCCCGGCGCTACCGAAAGCGGCTTCCAGGCAGCAGCAGCCATGGAAAACAGCGCACTCGTCAAAGGCAGAAAACTACCCTCCTCAAAAGAAGTGGCAGAATACGGCTATCGCGCCATGATGAAAGGAAAAACAGTAGCCATACACGGACTCCTCAATTATATCATGGCCAACTCCGTCAGGTTCCTCCCACGATCCATCGTAGTAAAAGTGACCCGGAAAATACAAGATGTAGCCAAGTGATCTGCAGCACCCCCTGATAAATACCCCGGCACTGTACAGCTCCACTGTGCCGCCCTGCCCGTCTGCCGCTGGCAGGTAAGGGCGGGCTATCATAGTCCGGGGTTTCAACCCCGGGGCTTAACCGCACGTGCCGTCCGTTTGCCGTACCATCCAGCCCCGTTTGCCGTAGCTTATAGCTACGGCAGCACCCGGTAGCCGGATTCCGTCCGGCGTTACAACTCTATCCGCTCTATGGCTCTCACCTAAACTGGCCATACCCCTGCAAGCGTCTCGCTTACGCATCAGCTCGGCCAAATCTGCAATTTCGTCGCAGGTATAGGCGATCTCCGAATCGCCGAACACTCACGCAATACTGGCCTAAACCACCACGCGATATCCTGACAATCCTCCAATCCTGTAAATCATGGTTCAGACAAAAAACATCAACTGGTCGAAAGCATCTCGCTTGCGCATCAGCTCGGCGAAATCTGCAATTTTCTGTCCCCGGGGAGTCTCTCGAAAGTATAGCAATGCGCATTGGCGAGGACTCGCCGGTAACCACATGAGCTACTAACATCAACTTATTTTAATACAACATAAAAAAACCACTTTTTGTGGATAATGCGTTTTATCTATACCACCCTCCCGCAATACCTATCGCTTTTTGGGGTGTGTCAATACATCACCTACATTTGCCCTCCAAAAACAAAAAACTATGAAACACACCAGTCCGCCCAACCCATAAACACCAGCAGCAAACAATATTATTCACCTACCCTATTCTCCTTCAACCATGTCCGTCACACTCAACGGTTACGCTTGTCGTGCCACCAACCAAACCCTCCTGCAAGACCTTATCCTTGTAGCCCAACAGCTCAACACCACTACCCTCACCTACAAACAGTACCTGCACACCGGGCGCTACTACCCGTCCATATACCTACGCCGCTTCGGCAGTTGGAACCAGGCACTCGCCCAGGCCGGCCTCCGGCCCGCCCGCGTCACCAACATACCACCTTCCCATCTCCTCAGCAACATTGTATCCCTATGGAACATCCTCGGCCGACAACCCACCCTGTCCGATCTCACCCCGCCACACTCTAAATATGGCCGCAAACCATATATACGCGTCTTCGGCAAATGGAGCGAAGCACTTCGGCTGGCCGTAGCACAAATCACTCCTCGCACACAAACCCACACGCACAAACAAGAAAAAAACTCAAGAAACATCCCCTGGCGTACCAGGCACCTCGTCATGAAGCGAGACAACTTCAGGTGCATACACTGCGGGGCCAGCCCGGCCCAAACACCCGGCATCACCCTCCATATCGATCACATTATCCCCCACAGCAAGGGTGGCACAAATACCATCAGCAACCTGCAAACCCTCTGCCACACCTGCAACATCGGTAAAAGCAACCTCGCCGCATAAACCCTGTCCCAAAAGTCCCACTTGTCCCCAATGTCCCCCTCAGCCGCCGTAGCCTTCGGCAAAGCAGGCCGTAACATTGGCAAAAGTAACCTTGGTCCATAATTGTCAGGCAACAACCTTGTGTATCCCTGGCAGCATTTATCACTATCTGTTTGAGATTCTTCCAATTAACAATATCTTTAAGCACTTAAATACCATAAGTCCCATGGCTAAAGCTACCAAACCGAAAAAAACTGCGAAACCAATTGAGCAGTACGAACACACAGATAAAACAAGGCTGAACAACCCACCCGTAGGTCTTGTAGATGCCCATAGCGACAATGGCGGCTTTAAAAAGAAAAAGTACGAGTACGATCCCCATCTCGACCCTCAATTGCAATGGGCAGGCAAGGCCGAGCATACTAGCTTCGAGGTACCAACGGTAAGCCTGCATGTGCATGAACGTATCGACCCGCGTAAAATAATTGACACCGTAAAAAAAGATGTGCCTAAGCCTCAACTCTCTCTGTTCGAAGAGGATAAAAAGCCTTTACGCGAAGCAATAGAATTTTATAAGCATAAAGAGAACTGGAGCAACAGGCTCATCGCAGGCGATAGCCTGCTGGTAATGAACAGCCTGCTGGAAAAAGAAGCTATGGCCGGCAAGGTGCAGATGGTCTATTTCGATCCGCCGTATGGTATTAAATATGGTAGCAATTTCCAGCCTTTTGTTAACAAACGCGATGTAAAGGACGGAAAGGATGAAGACCTGACTACCGAGCCCGAAATGATAAAGGCTTTTAGAGACACATGGGAGTTGGGCATTCATAGCTACCTTACCTATCTCCGTGATAGATTGTTATTAGCTAAAGAATTATTGCATGAGAGCGGTAGTATTTTCGTCCAGATTAGCGATGAGAACGTACATCATGTTAGGGAATTGATGGATGAGGTTTTTGGTGGACATAACTACATCAGTTTAATATCGTTTGCCAAAACCTCATCAATTAGATCAAGCTATTTGGCAGCAACATATGACTATATAATTTGGTATGGTAGTAATAAAGAGAAAACGAAATATCACCAACCTTTTGTCGAAAGGAAAGAAAAAACTGAAGGTGGAACATACAACTGTATTGAACTAGGTGACGGCTCTTGGCGAAGGCTATCTAAAGACGAATTGTCTAATAAAACACCATTGCCTGAAGGAAGAATATTTCGAGCTGCTGATATCAGTAGGCAGGGTGCCCCTAGCAGCCCACAACCGTATGTATTCGAAGACAAGTTATACAATCCATCACCGGGACGACATTGGGCTGCTAGTTGCCCAGACGGATTGGACAGATTGACAAAAGCAAAACGAGTAATTTCTTTGGGAAGTATATTATCGTATAAACTCTATGAATCCGACTTTATATTGTCGCCTATTAACAACGTCTGGCACGACACGATAATCGGTACATTTTCGCAAAAATTATACGTAGTTCAAACTGCGGAACTTCCAGTTCAACGTTGCATTCTAATGTCCACAGATCCAGGTGATTTAGTCTTAGACATAACTTGTGGCAGTGGCACTACAGCACGAGTTGCAGAGGAATTTGGAAGACGATGGATTACTTGTGATACCTCTCGTGTTGCAGTAACATTAACCAAACAGCGACTAATGAGCTCGTGTTTTGACTTCTTTGAATTGGCGCATCCACAAGAGGGTGTTGGAAGTGGATTTAAATACAAAACTGTCCCCCATATTACACTTAAGAGTATCGCAAACAATGAACCTACCCCGGTAGAGACGTTGAATGATCAACCTTTAATTGACAACAAGCGTAGCCGAGTCACGGGTCCATTTACCGTAGAGGCGGTTCCGGCTCCTGTTGCTAAATCATTCGATGAAATACAAAGCGAATATGCACTCGAGGCCGATGTATCCGTTGCCCGCACAGGCGAAACACTGCGCCAAAGCGAATGGCGCGACGAGTTGCTGAGGGCTGGCGTGCGCGCTAAGGGTGGCCAAAAGATAGAATTCGTACGCGTAGAGCCATTGGCAGGCACACGGTTCCTGCAGTGCGATGCCGAAACTAGGGACGGCAAGCGGGTAGTAGTGTGCTTTGGGCCGGAGTACGCACCGTTAGAGCAGCGTACCGTAGAGCTGGCGCTGGAAGAAGCAGGCCACCTGCGGCCAAAGCCGGTAATGGTGCTTTTCTGTGCCTTCCAGTTCGATGAGGAAGCCGCTAAAGATATCGACGAGACCAATTGGCCCGGTGTTACCCTGCTCAAAGCGCAGATGAACGCCGATATGCTTACCGACGACCTGAAGAAAAAACGCAGCAGCAACGAGAGCTTCTGGCTCATTGGCCAGCCCGATGTGGCCTACCGTCCAGCCGATGAGAAAGGTAAGTTCATTGTCGAGGTACTTGGCTTCGACTATTATAACCCCAAAACCGGCACGGTAGATGGTGGTGGCAAGGGCGATATTGCCATGTGGATGCTGGATACCGATTACGATAGCCGCAGCATATTTCCATCGCAGGTATTCTTCCCTATGGCGGGTGCCAAAGAAGGCTGGGCCACATTGGCTAAAAACCTGAAAGCTGAGATTGATGAGGAAAAAATAGAATCATTTGGCGGCACCGTATCGCTGCCTTTCGTGCCTGGTAAAGCCATTGCCGTAAAAATAATTGATGCCCGTGGTATCGAAAGCTTAAAAATAATCCGGCCCTAACCTATGAATAAGATAGATAAGCTCATTATCAACTCGCCATACGTGGAACCTCAGCAATACTGGGAGTATCTCCGCGACACGCGCGAGTTTGTGTTGCAAAATGGCAGGCGGCCTGCAGGCTATGTTGTAGCCTCAGAAAGCTCTAAGTCGTTCGATGATCCCGGCAATTTTATAGAGATAGACCTCGTCAATGCTATTCGTCCTCGCATCAGGAAATGGCGCGATGCCGGCTATCCTGGCGTTACCGGTATTACCAAACGCTTGCTTACCCACTGGCAGGATCCCGAAGAAAGAAAAGACCGCCGGTTCTTCTTTTGCCAGCTCGAAGCTATAGAAACACTTATCTGGCTTACAGAGGCACACCCCTCCGAACGCACTGGTATTATCGTACCGGGCGATGGGGGCAGCTTTGCCCGCTGGTGTAATAAAATGGCTACAGGCTCCGGCAAAACCATTGTTATGAGCATGCTTATAGCATGGCAGGTGCTCAACAAGGTGGCCAATAATAAAGACGGTCGCTTTTCAAAAAATGTACTGGCTGTAGCTCCCGGCCTCACGGTGCGTAGCAGGCTGGCCGTATTAGACCCTTCAGCTGCAGATAATTACTACGAGGAGTTCAATATAGTACCGCCCGCCCTTATGGAGTCCCTGCGGCAGGGTAAGGTTAAGATAATTAACTGGCATGCCCTTGCGTGGGATAGCGAAGAAAAGATCGCTAAGCGAAAAACAGTAGATAAGCGTGGGGCCAAAAGCGATGAGGCTTACGTAAGGGAAGTGCTGGGCGACATGGCATTTGCCAAAAATATAATTGTCATCAACGATGAGGCGCACCATGCGTGGCGCATTCCTGCAGAGAGTAAGGTGAAAGGCCTCAAAAAAGAGGACATTGAAGAAAGTACCATCTGGATTGGCGGCCTAGATCGCATCCATCGCGCGCGCGGCATACTCCAGTGCTTCGACCTCTCCGCTACTCCATTCGCACCCTCTGGCAAAAAGGCGTCGGAAGAAGCACTCTTCCCTTGGATAGTTAGCGACTTTGGGTTAAACGATGCCATTGAGTCCGGCCTCGTAAAAACACCCCGCGTTGTCGTTCGCGATGATGGTAATGTAGACAATGATCTGCGGTCAAGGTTATACCACATTTACAACGATGAAACTGTAAAGGATGATATAAACAGGAAAGCAGATGCCAGCGAACCACTGCCCGACCTGATACGCAACGCATACATGCTGTTGGGTAAAGACTGGAAAGCCACCTACGATGCCTGGCGAAATGCCGGATACACCATTCCGCCGGTAATGATAACGGTTGCCAATACTACCTTCACTTCTGCACGCATAAAATACTCTTTCGATCACGACGCATTTAACCTGGCGATCGCCGGGCTACCGGAATTATGCGACCCCGACAAAACCCTGCAAATAGACAGCAGCGTGCTGGAAAAGGCGGAAGCTGAAACCGAACAGGTAGACGTAACCGAAACCACCGCTGATGAAACGACTGAGGAAGATAGCGAACAACCCAAAGAACGCAAGCTTACAAAAAAGCAACAGGCCGAACTGCTGAGAAAAACAGTCGATTCAGTTGGTAAGGTGGGCGAACCCGGAGAGCAGATACAGAACGTCATATCGGTGGGTATGCTCAGCGAAGGCTGGGATGCTAAAACGGTCACACACATTATGGGCCTCCGTGCATTCAGCTCGCAGTTATTATGTGAGCAAGTTGTAGGGCGCGGATTAAGGAGAACAAGCTATGATGTTGGCGAAGATGGATTATTCGAGGCTGAGTATGTAAACATTTTTGGTGTACCATTTACCTTCCTGCCGCACGAAGGCGGCAAAGACGGCCCACCACCGCCACCACCTGCACCTAAAACCAAAATTGAACCATCTCGCGAAAAACAGCAGCATGAGATCAGTTTCCCGGTTGTGGTACGCATCGATCATGTATACAAACCACAACTTACGCTTGACATCAATGCCGTAGCGCCACTAGTGCTTGATCCTTATCAGGCAATAACGGAAGCCGAACTGGCCGCTATGATAGCAGGCAAGCCAAATCCGGCTGCGCTTTCAGAAATAGACCTTAAGGAGATAGGCGAAAAAACCAGGCTACAGACGATAATATTTAAGATAGCATCTTCAATATACAATGCTGAAAAAAAGCCAGACTGGAAAGGAAGCAAAGAAGTATTTCTTATCCAGCTGATCAATATAATAGAACGCTTCATTGCATCTGGCAAAATAGTCATCAAAGACCCTTTATTTAACCAGGACGACGCGAAAAAACGGATCTTGATCATGCTCAACATGAACAAGGTCGTCCAGCATATATGGAATGAGTTACGTAGTGAAAATGCCACAGAATTAGCCCCCGTATTCGATAACGAACATCCTATACGATCTACATCCGATATAAGAACATGGTGGACAAGCAAGCCTTGTGAGAACTTTGAAAAGTCGCATGTTTCGTTCACTGTGGTAGACAGTAAATGGGAGTACCAGGAAGCAAGGGCGCTTAACGACAGCGAACACGTTTTATCATTTGTAAAGAATGATCATCTGGGATTTGCAATAACGTATAATCATCAGGGCGTGATCAGGCGATATTTTCCTGATTTCATTGTAAAACTCTCTAACGGAGACCACCTTATACTCGAGACCAAGGGAAGAGACACCGACCAGGACAAAACGAAGCGGAGCTTTCTGGATGAATGGTGTAAAGCGGTAAACCAACATGGAGGCTTTGGCCATTGGACGTGGGCTGTATCATTTGATCCTAATGATATCGGACAGATCATAGGTAATAATATTTCAGGTCCTAAAGGTGGGTCCCCGCCGCGAAAAAACGATGCTGTTTATTACAGAGCAGATCCTCCTGACTTTTAAAAGAAATTAGCTATGGCAATAGATGCTGAAAAAATACTCAAGTCAATTGTAAAAAATCCCGACTCTGTCAAATTCAACAGGAAATGGGGATTTTACATTAATGTTGACTTCGAAGCGGTAAAGATGATTGGGCTAATTCCGCAAATTGACGGAACACTTGCCATAAGTCTATATTTCGGTGAGAGCCAGAGTCAATCGCGTGCTTTCTACACACACGCATTAAAACTAGACAGATTAGACAGTAAATGGGAAATCACCCCTAACTTTCATATAGCCGGCAGTTATGAAAATCTATTCTATTTTCAAACTCCGAATGTTACATCTGTAGGAAAATATGTAAATTTTTGGCGAGAGCATGCAGGTTTATTGTACAGGCATTCTCCGGAAAATATTGAAAAACTATTGGTTTTTTTGTCTGAAAATCGGATTATCAGTTTTGATTCGAAAACAAGAGAACGATTCCAGGAACAAGTATTGTACAGAGACTATACACGTTTACATATTTGTGCTTCATTAGGTGTTCACTATAATATAGCGCCCTATGAGTTGCTTCATAAAGACGGTTCACTTGTTAAACTGCTCACTGACAAAATAAATCAGGCTTTAAGCATAATTGGGGAAAACGGAAATTCGTTTCTGAAATTTGAAAGTGCCGATCCCCCTGATTTTTAATAATTTTAGTACCCATGGCAACAGTCAAAGACCTTAAAGACTATAAAAAGGAATTGTATTCCTCTCAGACAAGAGAGCTGGAAGCATTTGAAAAGAATTTCATTCTGATAGCTTCCGGCTTGCTGGCATTTTCTGTCACCTTCATCAAGGACATCGTAAAAGTCGAGGAATCAACCCTCATCTTTTTCTTATTTACCGGCTGGGCACTCATCATAATAGCTATAGCCTTAATGATGTGGGCCTTTTTAGACTCTGCTAATGCTAGTTCAGAACTCTCTAAACACGTAGATGACTTTCTTGCAAACAAGAACAAATTTTCACCAGATGAAGGATTAGATGCAAATGATATGAAGGATTACAAACTTAGCTCTTCTGTTATTTTTCATGCAGCTAAGAATAGATTGAAGTCTATGCGTTTTTGGGCCGTACGAACGTTTATAATGGGTGTCGTATCATTTTCCTTTTACGTAGGGTATAATCTTGTACAGGAAAAGGAAGCTAAAACAAAATCGAAGGCTAAACAGGAATGTCACTGTTGCAAGGTTGTTGAGTGTTGTAAACCGACAAAATGCGAAAATCATAAAAACGATACTAATGTTAGCCTGAACTACTACATTTATGATGTAGACACAAACGACACTTGCAATTGCAACGACACCCTTCCCCATCCACCCAAAATGCCAGCTTCATAGCGACAACCTGGTTTTATTTGATTGAATTGATTTAATGAACTACGAATATGGCCAAAAAGCTGCCTAAAAAATCAGCCCCCGCAAAAAAATCTGCTGCCAAACAGGTTGTCAGGAAATTATCAAAGAAAACAAATACAAAAAATAATAGAAGAGGCGATCCACCTGGCTTCAGGCAATAACTACTGCTTGATCAGCGCAATGCCCCCCTTTGCGGTTGCATCTGGCACTGTAGCACCAGCTGGCCGGATTCCGTCCGGCGTCGTACCGCAAACATTTTATAATTTCAATAATACGGTCGGCAATTACCATATCGACACTGTATAACTCCTTTGTGTCGCCCTGCCCGTCTGCCTCTGGCAGGTAAGGGCGGGGTATCATAGCCGGGGTTTCAACCCCGGGGCTTAACCGGACGTACTCGCTTTGTACACCTGATATGCATTTTCCATAACTGCGCTCCCACAAGCCGTTTGCCGTAGCTTATAGCTACGGCAGAAAACCCGGTAGCCGGATTCCATCCGGCGTAACAAACCCCGCCACAGCACGTAGAGCCATTCTGAGACTAGCCAAAACGAAGAAAGCCCCGGCGTTAGCTGAGGCTTTCAAATAAATATGCGGTATATGGGTAGCAAAATACTGTCAATACTTCAATACTGACCATACTGATTCAGACATAAACGAAGAAAGCCCCAGCATTAGCTGAGGCTTTCAAATAAATATGTGGCACAACTACAGTTGCCGCCCAAAACGAAGAAAGCCCCAGCGTTAGCTGAGGCTTTCAAATAAATATGGCAACTACCTACTCTCCCGCATTGTTGTGCAGTACCATCGGCCATGGCGGGCTTAACTTCTCTGTTCGGAATGGGAAGAGGTGAACACCGCCGGCATAATCACCATAAGATGATCGGTC